>CAYVGY010000090.1:0-11962 GCA_964451065.1 uncultured Halobacteriales archaeon | reverse complement strand
CTAGCCTGGGCGCGTGGCGTGCGCTCCTCATGGCGGCCTCCGCGTCTTCCATGGCCGCCCAATCCGACCAAGCTCCGTCCCCGCAGCCCATCGCTGGCGAAATCGTCCTGCCGGCCCCCGCACAGGCCGACGCGACCGCCCTCCCCCAGGACGCCTGGATGGCCCAGTGGCGGAGCGGGGACGACGGCGCCTCCCCTCCGCTTGGGAATTTCTCCCTGCGCGCGGACCGCATGGAGGCGACCTACGTGGACCACATCCTCTTGGGGCCCTCGATGGACTCCTCAAGGGAGGGCGGGACCTTCGCGCGACCCACCGAGGTGTTCGAGAACGCGCGCGTCCTCCTCGAGCCCAAATCAGCGTCACCCCAGGAGATCGCGGCGCGCGGCGCTGCCGGGCCCGCGACACAACTGTGGGCGTCCTCGTGGAACCTCAGCACGACCGGCCCCGAGGACGCGTTCGTGACGACCGCCGCCGGCGACGATTCGTTCCGGCCGGGCGGCCGCCAGGTCCTGCTGGAAGCCACCAACAGCACCCTCGAGGCGCCCCTCGCCCAGACGGTTTACCTCTACGGCTTCGACGTCACGATTTATCACGCGGGCGGCAAAACCCACTACGAGACCGGTGTCCTCTCACCCGTCGTCGACACGCTCCCGGGGACGGGCCCCCCTCCTCGGCTCCAGCGCGCCGGCCACGAAGGGACGTTGACCCTCCGCATGCCCGCGGCGGACCTGACGCTGGACTCCCCCCGCCACCTACGAGTGGCGGCGCCGGCCATCGCGCTGACGGGCACCATCGCGTCTCCGTCCGCGGACGGACGCCTTCGTGTGGCCGACACCGACCACGAACTGGGCCAATCTCCGTTCGCCCTCGACGGCACCTTCCTCTTCCGCGCGGCGGAAGCGCCACGGGACGACGCCCACGCCCTCGACCTCACGGGCGAAGGCGCCTTCGCCCCGGCCGACGCAGTCCCGGCCGCGTCCGCCGTCGGCACGGGCGTTCCCATCCGGCTTCCCATCCTCGCCGCCGTCGCGGCAGGCTTGCTCCTCGCCGGGGCCGGCCTTTGGCTCGCGCCGGGCACGGTGGCCCTCTACACGCGCCTCACCAAGGGCGACGTGGCCCGGTCCCCCGTGCGCCAACAACTCCTCGACCTCATCGTGGCCGAGCCCGGCATCGGGATGAAGACGGCCGCCCACCGGGTCGGGTGCGGCTGGGGCACGGTGGTCTACCACGTGCAGGTCCTGCGCCGCATGGGCCACATCACCACGCAGCGCGTCGGCCATGAGCGGTGCCTCTTCGAGAACCACGGCAAGTACACGGGACGCTACGAGGCCGTCGGCATGTTGCGCCAGCCACAGGTCCGCCAGTTGTTGGAAACGATCCAGGCCGCCCCCGGAATCACCCAGGCCGAACTGGGACAGCGCGTCGGGCTCTCCCAACAATGGATCTCCAGGATTCTGGCCCGGTTCCGCGCCACCGGATGGGTCGAAGGCGACGGACGCACGGGCCAGGCTTTGCGGTTGACCCCCCTCGGCACGCAGGCTTTGGCCTCGCCCATTTCTGCGAGCGCGACCTAAGCCAGGCGCAATACGCGGGCGGCATCCACAAAAAACAACGCCGCGAGACTTGACGCCGCGTTCGAGCCACAATGACAGCCCGCAACATCTCGCGAATCGGAATCTGGACCATCCTGGCGGCCGCGCTGCTGGTGCCCACGTTTCCCGCCGCCCCGGGACTCCAGACGCAGGAAGCCACGCTGAAGAACTATTGCGTGGCCACCACCTGGCAACCCGTTTGCGCCTTCCAGTGCCACTCCTGGGGCGACTTCGTGGAAGTCCACGTCGGCGGGGATGGTTTCGTGCACGGCGCAGCCAAGTGCGGCCAATTCCAGCTTCCCGTCGCCGAATGCTGGGGCTGGGAATGGTGTCACGACGCCGGTTCGCACAGCGGGTTCCGAACCACGGGCTATTGCTACCTATACGACGGCGATTTCGCCCACTGTCGCAGTTTTCCGACCTGGATGGAGTAGCGGCCTTCCGGCGGGGTGTCCTTTGACGGCACCCCACCGTGCCCGTCCTTGCTTCGATTACCGGCGACGCGCAGCCGGTGGCAGCCGTCGAAAGCGAAGGGCGCCGGCGCACCGCCCCGAGATCACGAGTACGCGGCTGCCATCCACAAAGCCCAACTTGTGGCTAAGGGACGCCCCGAAATGGACCCACCGGTCTGGTGACAAGAACATGCGAAAAACATCCATAAAGAATCGAACGCTGTGTGCGGTAGCTGCCTCCCTCGCGCTTACCACGCTCGGGACAGCCGGTACAGTGTCGGCGCTACTCATGGTGCCGAACGTCGAAACTCCCGAAGGGGAGACGTACTGCGACCTGCACATCCATGACCCGTCCAACGGCGGGGGCACCGACAAGGCCACCTGCTACTTCAAGTGCAACCGCGGCGATCTCATCGTCGGAATCCTCTGGGCCCACGACAACGATGCGAAGGCGGTCCTGGAGACCGTGGAATGCGGCGGCAGCGACGCCTGCAGTGCTGACAAGCTCTGCAAAGCTGCATTCATTGCAGAAGCGGGCGGCGAGGGAAAGTGCGTCGGCCACACGGTCGAATTCTGGGAAAGCGGCTTCCTTGGGTATTGCAAGGCGGTCGGAAGCAGTTCGGTCTGCGAGAACCTCGAGACGGTTCACGCTGGGCTTGGCGAGCAATGCTGGGATGCGACCGATGGCGAGAACGCCGGCGAAGGCGTCGCGGTCCCGGAAGCCGAAGTCCGCAACCCCGTCGACCCTTCGAACGACGCCGATTAGAGTGGGGGCACGTCCGGGGCCATGGCCCCGGATTCCCTTCTCTTCCTATTTTCCCAAACGTTTAATGATGGAACCGCTTGCTCGCCGCTCCCATGGACGGCGAGGCCCATCTCGGCGGGGAACTCCTCCCGGTTGAGCACCTCAAGCTCAACGCGGCCGCCAAGAGCCAGTTCCTCTCGCAGGGGTACCGCGTCGTAGGCGACCACGGCCACAGCGCCGTCAAGCTCTGCCACTGGACCAAGTCCGCGCTCAAGGGCGGCCCCGCCTGCTACAAGCATGACTTCTACGGCATCGAGAGCCACCGCTGCGTCCAGATGACGCCGTCGCTGCCGAGCTGCAACTTCGCCTGCAACTTCTGCTGGCGGGACCACTTTGGCAACAAGCCCACCATGGAAGGGTTCGAACTCGATGGAGGCCGCGACGTGTTCGAGGAGAGCCTCGAAGCGCAGCGCGCGCTCCTCACCGGTTACAAAGGCAACGCAAAAGTGCACTACCAGACGTGGCTCGAGGCGACGCAGCCCCGCCACATCGCGATGAGTCTCAACGGCGAACCCACCAACTACCCCCACCTCGGCGACTTCTTTGCCGCCGCCCACGAACAAGGCATCACCACCTTCCTCGTGACCAACGGCAGCAACCCCGACGTGCTGCGCAACCTCTCCACGCACCCGACCCAGGTCTACCTGAGCGTGTACGCGTGGGAGAAGCAACAGTTCAACGACATCTGCAACCCGCTTCTGCCGAACCTCTGGGAACAGTTCCTGGAGACGACCAGCTTCTACGGATCCCTGCCGACGCGCACGGTCTGCCGGAACACGCTCGTCAAGGGCTTCAACATGGAGGCTCCGGAGAAGACGGCGGAGATCCTGCGGCGCGCCAACCCGATGTTCATCGAGTCTAAGGGCTACAGCCACATGGGGCCCTCGATGGAGCGCCTTTCACGGGACGCGATGCCGACGCACGAGGAGATCCGAGAATGGACGCGCCGGCTCGTGGAACAGTTGCCGGGCTACGAGTTCGTCGCCGAACGCGACGATTCGCGCGTGACGCTGCTCTCCCGTGTGGGCCACGACACCAAGATCCACGGCCTAGCGGGCGCTCACTAGAGGCGCCCAGGCGGAATTCGGCATCTCCCTCGATCGCGATTGTCTCGAAGGCGACGTCATCCCAGGACCGTTTCCCATCGCCTACGCTCGGACGCCCGTCAAGGTTCCGCCGCCACAGTCCGCGGTGAGGCTCGTCGTGATGCAGAAGCTCACGAGGGCGGAGCCTGCGGCACTCAGCGGGCCGACGCAGAGCCGACCCGGGTTGTTGGCTCCCGCGACGCAACCGCCGACGGCCGGGTCCCAGGTGCCTTGGTACAAGTGGTTCAGGCTGAGCCCGGCGCAGCCGGCCAGGTCGGCGCGCACGAACGGGCCGCCGACGTCGAAGATCCAGAAATTCGTGGTATGCGAAACCCCGATGACTTCGAGCGGGATCGTGGCGACGCAGCCCCGGGCGTCGGTGAAGGTGCCCGGCCCGGCAAGGGCCAGGCCCTCAGCCGCGGACGCCGGGGGCGCAAGGGAAGCCAGACCCAGGCTCAGGATGACGAGGCCGAACGTCGCGAAGGCGCGCATCAGCAATACCACCCGTAGGGAATCGTGCCAGGCAGGCTGTAGGACCCGTCCGTGATGTGAGGCAGGCCGTCCATCCACTGGTAGAGGAGCGCCATGCCGTAAAGGTCCAGCGTCGAGATGCACTTCTTGGCGTCGTGGAGCCCACCGTCCAGGACGGCGTTGCCATCCCCATAGACGAACGGCGCCGGGCTGTTCATGATGTCGGGCCCGAACGTCGTGGTCCATGTGCGCGTGTGTCCGAGGCCGAACGTGTGCGCGAACTCGTGCTTGGTGACGGCTTCCAGGTCGTTGTATTCCGGGAAGTCGGGCACGAGCTGCCCCGCGCGCGGCGAAGCCGCGAAGAGCGTGAGCACGATGACGCGGGTGACGAAGGCATCGGTGGCCACTCCCCGGAACTGGCTGCCGGCGGTCTCGGTGAACACGAGCACGACGTCGAAATCGGTAATGGGGGCGACGCCGTCCCACACGCTCACTTCGACCTCGATGCTTGCCAGGTAGTCGTATTGTGGGTAGTCGGCCGCGAACTCGTCGAGGATGCGTTCCCACTCGTAGACGCCGGAAAGGACCGCGTCAAGGTAGTCGAGCGCGGTCGGGCCGAGCGGGTTGCCAAGGTCGCCGTGCGCCGGCGGGACGAGGAGCACGCGGGTGAGGGCTCGATTGATGCTTCCGTCGAAGATGATCTCGATGGGTTCCATGCCGAGCTCGGGGCAGGGGTGCGGCCCGCCGAGGGTGAGGAAGCAGAATTGGTAGTTGCCGGTGAATCCGCCTTGGTCGCGCGTCACCAGGAACCGGTACTCGCCCGCCACCGGGGCGGCCACAAGGGAGACGCGGCTGTCGCCCTGGTTCGAGTTGGGCGTGTCGAGGAGCGTGTTCTGGGGCGAAAGAAGGCGGAAGCTCATGCGGAGACCGTTGTCGTCGGCAGGGAAGAAGCCAGTGGAGAGGACACCGCGGATCTCGATGTTGATCGGCTCGCCGGCGTCGACGAAGAACCGGTAGTAGTCGTTGGTGTCGGTGCCGCCGGCCAGTTGACCCGCGTAGAGGCCGAGGGCCGTGACAGGGGTGGCCGCGGCGAAGGTGTTGGAGGCGTCGCCACCGGTTCCGGCGTCGTTTTGGGCGGCCTGCGCGAGGGGGAGGACCGCAAGGACGCTGCCCAGACCCATCAAGAGCGAAACGGACCGGAACCCCTTCATCGAGCCACCTTGCCAAACGGAGGAGGCGCTCGGCCGCACTTAAGCGTTCTAGACGATTCTGTATAATCCTCCTGTGCGTCGTTCAGCCGAAGGCTCCAGGCTGCTTATCTTTGCCCGGCGCCCAGTGGCGGTTCGGTGAACTTCGTGGACAGCCTACGAATCCTGGCCCTCGGACTCTGCGCAACGATCGTCGCCCTCGCCCTGCCCTTCGGGAGCGCCCAAGACGGGCCGTCGGCGAGCGCGCCCGTCTCGTCCTCCACGGCGTCCCCGTCGAGCGCGACGCCCACGCCCACGTGGACAACGGACGGTCCTCCCCCCGCCGAGACCGATCGTGACTACGATGTGGCCATCAGCGAGCTGCATCCCCTCACGATGCACGCCTACGGGTCCGCTGTCTGCCCGGGTCCGATCTTCCGATGGGAGCAGGCTCCACGCGTGTCCATCATCCTGCAGGGTGAAGGGCCCCATCTCGAATGGTCGGGGCATGTCAGCCGCCACGTGGCCATTCGCCACCCTTCAGAGTCCTACTGGTACAGCGTGGATGCCGGCCCCTACGTGGACATCGCGTACTCGTTGGACGAGTGCACGGAAATCTTTGTAGGCTACGCGCCGATTCTGATGCCGCTCCCGTTGATCCTCCACGGGTGCCACCTGGGCCAACCCGATTTCCAATTCGTCGAGGTTCTGCGGGGGGAGGAACGCGAGGACCAACCCGCGACCTCCTCGCCCACCCCCGAACCCACGTGGACCACGTCGACCCCCTAAAGAAGGGGGTCGACACGTTCAGCCGCCGGAACCAACATGCTTAAGAAGGACGAAAAACCGCTGTAGGCGTTGAGGAGCCATGCGCCGGGTCGTTGCCGCAAGCCTCGTCCTCGCCCTGGCGACGCTCGGCTTCTTGGGCGCGGCGCTCGCCGGCCAGTTCGCACCGGGGATGCCCCCCGCGGGCGCCGCCTCAGACGCGGCGCCAGCCGACCATACGACCCGCGACGCGTGGATCCACCAGGCGAACGAGCCTCGCGCGGTCGGGACGACGCTCCACTTCTCTGACGTGAAGCCAATCTTCCTGGAGAAGATCGAACGCCCCGCCGACCCAGGCGTCACCTGGTCGTTCTCGATGAGTGGTTCTGCCGAGGTTGAGCTGCCACCCCACGAAGACTCCTTCTTTGCCGGCGGGCCCGCCGACGTCGCCGTTTCTGACACGGAACTCCGCGTCGCCACCTTCACCGAATGGAGGACCATCCCGCTGGCCCCGCCGGAAGTGGCTGCACCTGCCGTCGCGGTCACGCTTCGCGCGACCGGAACCGAGCCCGGAACCTATGTCCTCCTCGTCCAAGCCGAACCTTCGCCCTCGCCGCGACCGAACCCAGAACCCCTCCACCGCGTCCAAGGCCCCACGCCGCCCCCGCCAACCGATTCGGAAGGCGAGTGGCAGGCCGTCCTCGTCGTCGTGACGCCGGACCGCGCCGTCGCCGTCTATGCGCTCGGCTCGGCTGCCATCGCTCCCGTCGGCGCGACCGCACCGGTGCCCGGCGCGCTGCGCGCCCAATCGCGCAGCCAGGCGCGGGCCGCGCTCCTCGAGTCGCTGGGTCCGGCCTGGGTGTGGTTGGCCGTCGCGGCCGCCGTCATGGTCCTGTGGGGGACCGGCAACCTGCGCGCCGGCGCGCCCTTGCTCGCCGCCGGCCTCTTCAGCCGGTTCGACCGCGACGACGTGCTTCGCCACGACCGCCGCAACCGACTCTACGAGTGCATCCGGGCCGAACCGGGCATCGCCTTCGGGCGGCTCTGTGAGATCGTGGGCCTCGAAAACGGCGCGGCCCAGCACCACCTCCAACTCCTCGTCCAGCACGGCCTCGTACGCCGCGTCCGCGACGGGCGTGCCACCCGGTTCTTCCTCGCGGGCGGCCCCCGCATCGAATTCGCCCTCGGGGTGACGCCCGCCCGCGAGCGCGTCCTCCTCCTGGTGCGGAGCGAGGCCGGCCTCAGCGCGTCGCAAGTCGCCGCCCGCATCGGCCAACGGGTCCAGACAGCCTGGATCCACCTGGAAGGCCTCCGCGCGGCCGGACTCGTCACGCGGGAAAAGCGGGGACGCGCCACGAGTTGGCGCATCGCCGCCGCGTAGCCGTTACCCGATTTGGGGACACCTTTTTCTAGGCCGCTCCCGCATCTTGCCGCACCCATGCCGGCCCTCCCCAAAATCGTCTCCGAGACCATCGGCCGCAAACAACGCGTCCCGCCCGGCCAATACAAGACGGACAAGTTCCCCGTCCTCGACCTCGGCATCCAACCCGAGTGGGACCCCAAGACCTACCGCCTCAAGGTCTGGGGCGAAGTCGAGCGGCCGCTGGCGCTTTCCTGGGACGAATTCAAGGAGCTGCCCCGCGTCGGCCTCACCGCCGACTTCCACTGCGTCACCCGCTGGAGCCGCCTCGAACTTGGATGGGAAGGCGTCCACATCCGCGAGTTCTTCAACCGTGCCAAGCTCAAGCCCGCCGCCAAGGCCGTCATGGCCCACTGCCTCGAAGGCTACACGACGAACGTCCTCCTTTCGGACCTCGACGACGAGGACGTCATCCTCGCGGACACCCTGGAAGGCAAACCGCTGCCACGCGAGCACGGCGGGCCCCTGCGTCTCCTCGTGCCCAAGCTCTACGGCTGGAAGAGCGCCAAGTTCCTCACGGGGCTCGAATTCCTTCCAGAGGACCGGGCGGGGTACTGGGAGGAGCGGGGGTATCACATGCGGGGCGAGTACCTGGAGGAGCAACGGTATTGGTAGTGGACCGCCACAACTATCCACAAGCGATAACCTTCCTCGAGGCATGACGACGCGAGGGCCCATGTCGCGCCGCTCGACCCTTCTGGCCGTCGCGCTCGCAGCCACTTTGACGATGTCGGTGGTCCCCACGGTGTCCTCGCACGGCAAGAGCTACATTTCCGTCGCCGGCATCGACTACACGCTGTTCGTCCTCTGTTATGGGCCCAACCTCCTGGACGAACTCGGCCCGGGACTCAAGGACGCGCGCAAGGAGACCTGCAACGACCTCGAGATGACGGCCATCGTCTTTGGCGACCACAGCGTCCTCCGCTTCGAGGCCGGCCACCTCGTACCCGACGTAGACGGCGAAGTGACGCTCGTGGCGGCCGACGAGATCTGGACCCTCACCGGGCTACGCGCCTGCCAAGACCTTGACGATGACGGTGTGCCGTGCGGCGAGTGGGACAACGTCGTCGACGCGTGCAATTCCGTTACTCTCGGAATCCCCGAGGCTTGGGACTTCGGCATCGACACCTACCTGGTGCTGCTCGACCCGTACGTCCCGCCCTTCAGCTTCGGGCCGTGCGGGGACCAAGTCTCGGCTGCGACGAAGGGCGTGGTAGGCCACTCTTAGGGTGGCTTGTAAGCTTGGCTTCCAAAAGATTCATCTACTTGATGTTGACAATTGTTAACTATGGCCGTTGAAGCCGAAGTCAAGAAGATCGGGGGCAGCTACTTCGCCCGGATCCCGCCCGAGCTGGCGCGGTCCCTCGACCTTCGGCCCGACGACCTCGTCTGGCTCGACGTCCGCCGAGTCGGCGCCACCGTCGACGAACTCCTGAAGCTGCGGGGGAAATACCCCACACTGCCCGCATTCGACCGGAACGAACTGTGGGGGGAGTAGGCCGTCACTGGCACGGAGTTACTGATCGACACAAGCGTCTGGGTTGCCCTCCTGACCGGCGACCCACGCACGTCCGGGCTTGCTGCCCGGATTGGCACCAGGCGGACCCTCGTCTCGACCGTGGTCCTCGCTGAAATCCAATCGCTGGCCGCCCGCGGCCGCATCCGCGGCGAGCCCGCGGCCGACATTCAGGCCGTGGCCCGCGTCGAACCCGTCCTCACCGCCGACGCACTTCTGGGCGGGCGCCTGCACGGCCAGATGCGGTCGCGAGGCAAACCGAAGGCAAGCCTGGCGGACGCCCTCATCCTTGCCACCGCGCGCCGCGTCGGGACCCGGGTACTCACACTGGACAAAGACCTATCCGACGAGGGCGACGTGGAACTTCTCGCTTAGGTCACCGACGCCGGGCTTGAATCACGCGCCCGACGTGTCCGCTTGGTGGCGCGACGAACGCATGAATGACGCTTTTCCGGAGCCGATAGCTGGGGAAGAACCACTCGTCGGGCGGGACGCGCTCCTGTGGTTAATTTCAAGTATCCCCCCCCCCGGTTCCTGGTGCCCATGCCTCGGCGAGAGTCCGGGGCGGGTTGGCAAAGGCAATGCAAACGTTCCGCTATGTGACAACAAGCCTATTGATGATGGGATTGGCCCTTGTGGGTGTCGTGCCTTCGGCAAGCGCTGTGGAACCCGCGGAGGAGTGGCAGGGCCACGTTATTGAGGTCGAGTCATGTACCGACGCCGACCCGCTGTTCGTTTGCGCGCAGGCTCAATCTGGGATGCGTGCGTATCCAGGCGAGTGGTGCTACGAGCGAAACGAATTTCCGCAGGACCCCGAGGCGGAGAAATGCTTTGGGATGTGGGAAGCCGGGGGCGGAAACGCCTGTCTTGCGTGTGGGGCCGGACGCGCCACAACGGGAGGCCACGCCTCGCGGGAGTGCACGTGGAACGGTCAAGGACACAGTTGTTGGACCGAAGGCCTGACAACCTGGAAGTGGGCCCACGTTCCTCCACACCCCCTCGCCACCGCCGATTGCATGGTCGTGCAAACCACCGCAAGCCTTGACACGATTCCCATTACAAGCGCATGGGCGAGCGCGACGAGCTGTCCGACGTAAAAGTGAAGGATGAAGCCTCTCCTATTTGCGAACTTGAAGCAATCGCGCGGCGCGATCGCCCCGAGTTGTCGAGCCGGCGCGCTGGTATTCGTGCTGATGATTGGTGGGTGTATTGCGAGCCAAGGGGCGCCGCCGTTCTTTGATGCCCAACGCCCGCTCGTCGGGTTCCGCGCAATCTTCGAGGAGGCCGGTGCGGACGGGACCACAACCCAGTGGCGTCTGACATTCGACGCGCCGCGTTCCATTCTTGACCGAGATGGCCATTTTCGGCTGGCCTACCCGCTGTCGGTCTCGAATCCGACCAATCCGCCCGATTTCAAGTTGACCTATTGGCTCGACGAGGATCTGCGGGTCGTCCGGGTTGACTCCCAGGGGACCGAAACCTGTATGCATGGCCAAAGCGGCGTGTGCCCGCGCGCTACCGTTAGCTGGTTCACTCAGGGCGAGTTGGCTCCGTGGGGTCTGGGCCTGCTCAGAATCATGGAGATTCAAGGAAACTTGAGCCATTCCTCCTGGACCCGAACCATTGAAGCGGAGCCGGACATCACGTTCGAAGGTGGGCTGATTCTGGTCGAGCTAATCGACTCTCGCATCTCGACCGTGCGACAAGGTCGATTCACCTACGATCAAGGCGCCCTCCTACCAACGCGCATCCACCGAGAAGAGGCGGATCGCGAACCTTACGACGCGGCCCTGATCTCGTTTGAACCGAACGACGACCTCCCGGCCGCTGAATCGTGGCCAAAGAGCGTTGAGAGGGCACCCGAAGTTGAAAGGGCCGGCGAAATGTTCCCAGGCGAACAAACCAGTCAATTCGACCTAGGGTTCACGCCTCGAGAGGCTCTCGATTGGTTGTTGGAAAACGTCGAGCCCGCCAACCAGGCAATGCAGGACGGCGGATGTGTGCTCGGTTATCGGGTTACGCCCCGTGATGACCCCCCCGATCCCAACAGCGTCATCCCGCAGACCGCTGCCGTGGTCGACATCCAAATCAAGGACCGAGAGGGAAAGGCATGGGAATGGACGCTGGCCCGGCAAAGCGGCGTGTTCGGCGGTTCTTTCCAACTAACCGCCACCAAACCTTACGAATTCGCCAAAGCCAGCTGCACGGCGACGCGAGAGTCGCCCTGGCCGCGCATCGAATCGTCCGACTTTCTCGACCGGGCGGGAGACATCCAAGTCTCCAGCTCCGGTCGTCCGCACTTCTGGTGGCTTACGGGAACTTTTGACGAGGGGCCCTCTGGCGTTCCACCCTCTTCGGGTTGGCACCAGTACGTCTTGCAGTACCGGCCTGATTACATCGAATCCACGGATGCGGGAACCGTCTCCTATCAAGTCTTTGCGGTGGGACTGGAGGCCCATCACGGGTGGTGGACAAGTTTTTCCCTCCATCCGCGGGACCTCGAAGCCCTTGACCCCGACTAGGGAAAAGCCTGGCAGAAACGTGAAGGTCGGCGCCTAAAACCACTCGCCTAACGTCTTCTGGTGCTGGTACACCTTCGAACCCCGGTACTTGACCAACGCCGACTCCACCCGGTCGGCACTGAACCGGTGCTCTTCGACGAGCATCCG
>CAYVGY010000089.1:0-12131 GCA_964451065.1 uncultured Halobacteriales archaeon | reverse complement strand
GGTCGCCAACACGGACGCTGAGGGCCGCCTCGTGCTCGCCGACGCCCTGAGCTACGGCGTGGCACGGCACAAGCCCGAGGTGGCCGTCGACGTCGCCACCCTCACCGGTGCCGTGCGCGTCGCCCTGGGCGGCATCACGACCGGCGTGGTCGGCAACGACGACGGCGTCGTCCGGAGTCTCATTGAGGCGGGAAAGGCCACCGGGGACGACCTGTGGCAGCTCCCCCTCCACAAGGGGTACGAGAAGCAGGTCCAGAGCGACATCGCCGACGTCCGGAACCTGGGCGCGGCAGGCATGGCTGGGGCCATCGCCGGCGCCGCCTTCCTCAAGCAATTCGTAGGCGACACGAAGTGGGCCCACCTCGACATCGCGGGGACCGGTTGGACGGAGAAAGGACCGGGCGACCTCCAGAAGGATTACCTCCCCAAGGGTCCGACCGGAATCGGCGTTCGCCTATTGGCCGCGTGGTTGGCACGCCGTTGAACCCGGTCTTCGCCGCCTTTCCCCGTCAATCGGCGGGGCTTCAGACTCCTGCGAGGCCGGCGGCTAGCCAGCACCTTTATCTGGGGCCGCTTCTCTGGGCAGGAAGGCGTTTCTAAACCCCCTTGGGTGCGGCATGGGAGTCATCAAGATAGCCATCGTGGGCGTCGGCAATTGCGCCTCCAGCCTGGTCCAAGGTCTGACCTATTACCACGGCGCCAACGGCGTCAAGCCGGTTCCGGGCTTGATGCACAGCGTCCTGGGCGGCTACGGCGTCAAGGACCTCCAGGTCGCCTGCGCCTTCGACGTGGATGCGCGCAAGGTCGGCAAG
This sequence comes from uncultured Halobacteriales archaeon, assembly GCA_964451065.1. Taxonomy (GTDB): domain Archaea; phylum Thermoplasmatota; class E2; order JACPAO01; family JACPAO01; genus CAYVGY01. Next base: position 11,319 of record CAYVGY010000089.1, on the reverse strand, counting down.
GACACCTCCGAAGCCATCTTTGCCAAGCCCAATTGCACGACGGTCTTCAGCAACGTCCCCTTCCTGGAGGCGCCCGTCTACATGGGGCCGCCCATGGACGGGATCGCCACCCACATGGACAAGTATGCGGAAGAGAACCGATTCGTGCTCGCCAAGAACAAGCCGGTCGATGTGGCTAGGAAGCTGCGCGAACACGAGGTCGACGTCCTCATCAACTACCTGCCCGTGGGTAGCCAGAAGGGTACGGAGCACTACGCTAAGGCCGCCCTCGACGCCGGCGCCGCCTTCATCAACTGCATCCCGGTCTTCATCGCCAGCGACCCCGCTTGGGGACGAAAATTCGAGGAGAAGAAGATTCCTGCCTTGGGGGACGACATCAAGAGCCAGGTCGGCGCCACCATCCTCCACAGGGTCCTCACCCGCCTGTTCGAGGACCGCGGCGTCCGCATCACGAACACCTACCAGCTCAACGTCGGCGGCAATACCGACTTCCTCAACATGCTCGACCGCGGCCGCCTCGCCTCCAAGAAGATCAGCAAGACGGAGGCCGTCCGGAGCCAGATGACGGACCCCCTCAAGGACGGGCACATCCACATCGGCCCCAGCGACTACGTCCCCTGGCTCAAGGACCAGAAGGTCTGTTTCATCCGCATCGAGGGCAAGAAGTTCGGCGACGTCCCCATCACGCTCGAGGCGCGCCTGAGCGTTGAGGATTCGCCCAACAGCGCCGGCGTCGTCATCGACGCGGTCCGGGTGGCCAAGCTCGCGCTCGACCGCAACATCGGCGGCCCCATCACGAGCGGCTCCAGCTACTTCTTCAAGCACCCGCCCGTCCAATACACCGACAACGAGGCCCGGAGTCGCCTCGAGGGCTTCATCTCCGGCACCGAGCCTCGGTAGGGAGGCCCGCGACACGTGCTGGGCGCGGCGCGCAACCAGGTCCGACCCCTCGCCCGCGTCGTGGCCGCGCCCTTCCTATGGCTCCGCATCCCTCCCACGGCCATCACGGTCGCCGCCTTGGCGCCCGCCGCAGTCGGCGCCTACTACACCTGGCGGCAGGAATGGTTCCTCGCGGTCGGGTTCGGCGTGGCGTCGGGATTCCTCGACATGGCGGACGGGGCCGTGGCCCGGATCCAGGACCGCGTCACGACGTTCGGCGGGTTCCTGGACAGCGTCGTCGACCGCGTCGTGGATCTCGTCTTCCTCTTCGCCATCGGCTTCGCGCTTGACACGCCCACCACGTGGGCCCTGGTCGGCGTCGGCGTCCTCGGAAGCTACGGTACCAGCTACGCCCGCGCCCGGGTCTACGAAGACGCCCGGCCGCCCCGCGATGCGTGGCACCAATTCTTTGAGCGGCCGGAACGCGCCATTCTCATCGGGTTGGGCGTCCTCGTCCAAGGCATTCTGGAGGCGGCAGGCCGAGACCCCGACCACTACGCGTTGACGGGCATGCTCGCCATGTACGGGTTGGCGACGGTGGCCACCTTCCTCCAGCGCATCTGGGTCGCCCGTCGCCTCTTGCGGGCTGCGGCACCCTGAGGTCCCCTATCGCAGCAGGCGGCCGTGTTCCTTCATCACGCAGCGGTCCATCACGACCTCGAGGCCGGCCCGTCGCGCGAATTCCGCCGCCCGCTCGTTCACGACGCCTTCCTGCAACCACAACGACCGCGCGCCGATTTCGACGGCCTCCCGGGCGATGGGTTCGACGTGCGCGGGGTCCCGAAACACATCCACCATGTCGACTCGGATTCCCGCGGCCCGGACGCTCGCCAAGTCGGGGAACGCTTTGAGCCCCCAGAGCTCCTTCAGGTTGGGGTTGACCGGCACAACCGTGTAGCCTACCTCGTGGAGGTACGCGCCGACGCCGTGGCTGGGCCGCATAGGATTATCACTGAGGCCCACGACCGCGATGGTCTTCGTTGCGCGGAGTAGACGGAGAAGGGTCGCGTCGTCCGGAACGAACGGAGAGGCCATGGCGGCCAGCCAGCGGGTACCGCGATAAAACCGTGCGCGAACCCTAGGCCGTCCTAGAAGCTCGTCTTGATCAGCGTCTTGGTCGCGGCGACCCCTTCTTGGGCCCGGATCTTATCCAGGATCACGTGCGTGATCGCTTCGTGGCTCGGCCCTTCCAGCTTGATGATGAAGTCGTACTCGCCAAACAGCGGGTGGACCTCGCGCGCTTCCTTGAGCTTCTTGAGGTGCTCTCCCACCTTGTGCTCCCAGGTGGGCTTGACGCGGACGAGGACGTAGACCGATTCCACCGCGATCCCTACGGCGCCCCCAATCCGAGGTCATTCATAAGACTAACTGGAAGCGGTCGCGGCCGCACGTTTGGGGGCGCGGCGGGTCGCCGAGAGTGGGGCCGGACCGGCCCCGTTGGGGCGCGCGAGGCGGATGGCGACGAGCTCGTCGTCCCTCCACTCCATTTGGACGCGTCGGCGCCCCTTGTGCACGCCCTTTTGGAGGACGTGGGCAACCAGAAGCGGCAACGCGAGGCTCGCCTCGCAGCGGACTGTGGCCTTCGTCGCCTCTCGATGGATCTTCCCCCAGGACTGGGCCTCTTCGAGGGTCGAACCCGAGAGGCCACCCCAATCGGGGACATCGGTCGTGATCTGGAGCGCGTACTCGTGGCCGGCCACGTCGAACCCGAGAACCTCCGCGATGACCTCGACGTCGTTGATGTAGTTCTTGGGCGTGCCGCCGCCGATGTAGAGGACGCCCGTCTTCTTGCTCTTGCCTTTGATTTGGGTGAGTTCGTAGTTGTCGCGGATGGGGTCGAGGTGGAACCGGGGCTTGCCCCGCCGAGCCGCGTAGTATTCCGTGAGGCCGATGCCGATGGACGAGTCGTTGAGGGCGGGAACGAAGCACGGGACGTCGAACTCGTAGCAACTGGCGAGGATGCCGCGGTCGCCCTTCTTGTAGGCGATCTCGCCCAGGAACCGTAGGAACTCGCGGGTCGAGTAGCCGCGTGGTTCCAATGACTCGGCGAGGCGACCGATGTAGGCGTCCACCTCGCGAAACTTTTCTTCATCCACAAGCGTGTCGTAGATGCGGTCGATGAAGTGTTTGCGGAGCTCGAGGTTGTCCATGCCCGGGTCGCCGCGGAAGTGCTGGTGTCCCATCGCCTGGTAGAAATCCTGGTAGAGAACCGCCCCGGTGGAAACGATGCAGTCCGCGATGCCGTTGCGGACCATGTCGCGCAGGACCAGGCGGAGGCCGGCGGCGATGAGGGGCCCCGAGAGCCCGAGGATAACGGTAGGCCGGTCGGCGTCGGTGAGCATGTTCTCGTACACGGTGGCGCACTTGCCGAGGTTTCGCGCCTGCACGGAGGCCCCCTTGTACGCTTCGACCAGGTCAGCCACGTTGCGGATCTGGCCGAGGTCGATTTGTTTGATCGGGGTCGAAAGAATCTGTTTGCGGGTCACCAAAGCTACCACGTCCCCCTGGGCGGGCGCAAGATTCGGCGGGAGGAATCGCCGCCAGTTAAAGATTTCCCGAGCCGTTGCGGCCGGGTTCTTCCATGTAGACGGTGCCGTTGAGGGCCTTGCGGTACTTTCGCAGGAGGTCCCGGCCCGGCTTCTCGAGCCCGGGCTCGGCGGTGTGGACCAGCTGTTCGACGCCCGACACGAGCTGCTTGGCATCCCAATTCATGAGTTGCAACATCTCCTGCGCGTTGTGGGCGCGCACGATCTTCTCCACGTCCCATGCGCCGTCCTTGCCGATGCGGATGAACGCCTCGTCGGGGGGACCGAAGAGGTTGTGCGAGTTGCCCAGCACATCCTGGTAGGCCCCCAGCATGAGGAACCCGAGATAGTACGGATCGCTCGTCGGCGCGTGCAGTTCGATGACGTCCTTGACCCCTTTGTGGTCGATGAACTTCTTGATCTCGCCGTCCGAGTCGCACGTGAGGTCGCAAAGCGTCCCGGTCTCTTTCGGCTCCTCGTCGAGGCGCTGGAGGGGGACCACCGGGAAAAGCTGCTTGACGCCCCAGACGTCCGGCGTGGATTGGAAGAGGGAGAAGTTGACGACCCATTTGTGCCCCAAGAGGCGCTTGAGGTCGGTGAGTTCCTCTTCGAACTCTTCGAGGTCCTCCTCGCGCCGCACGAACTTCAGGGCGCGTCGGCAAACTTCGCGGAAAAGAAGTTCGCCCTTGGCGCGGGTCTTGATGTCGATCTGCCCCAGGTTGAAGAGGCTCATGAGGTCGTCCCGGTGCACCAAAGCGTCGTGGTATTCTTCGATATAGTTCTTAGGCCCGATTTCGGAGAGCGACTGGAGGATCTCGTGGACAGGCAAAGGATCGTTGGGCTCCACGGGAATCTTGGAGGCGTCCACGGAGAGCGACGGCTTTCGGATGACGCGGGCCACGAGCATGGAGTGGTGGCTGCTGATGCCGCGGCCGGCCTCGGCGATGATGTCGGGGTGCGCCACGCCCTCGTCCTGGCAGATTGACATGAGCGTATAGGTGACGCTCGAGGCGTACTCTTCCACGCTGTAGTTGCAGGAGGTCGAGGCGGTCGACTGGGAGCCGTCGTAGTCGACGGCGAGGCCGCCGCCCACGTCGAGGTACTTGAGCGGGACCTTGAGCTTGACGAGTTCGCTGTAGATACGCGTGCCTTCGCGGATCCCGTTGATGATGCGCTTGATGTCGGTGATCTGGCTGCCGATGTGGAAGTGCACCATCCTGACGAGCGGCAGGAGCTTGGCCTTGCGCAGCTGCGTCACGGCTTCCAACATCGCTGGCACGCTGAGTCCGAACTTGGCACGGTCACCGCCGGATTCGACCCATTTGCCGCCCCCGCGCGCCGCGAGTTTCATCCGGATGCCGATCATGGGCCGGGCGCCCGTTTCTTTGACGGCGTCGATGAGCATGTCGACCTCGTCGAGTTTGTCAATCACGACGACGACGTTCTTGCGAAACAAAGACCCGAGGCAAGCGAGCTCCACGAACTGGTAATCCTTGAAGCCGTTGCAGACGAGCAGGGACCGCGGGTTGGCCTTGATGGCCAAGGCAGCCAGGAGTTCCGGCTTGCTTCCCACTTCTAGCCCGTAATCGAACCGGTCGCCGTACTGGAGGATGTCTTCGATGACTTCCTTCTCTTGGTTGACCTTCATCGGAAAGACGGCGCGCAGGTGGCCCTTGTAGCCGTATTCGCGGCGCGCCTTATCGAAGGCCCCGTAAAACCGGACGATTCGATCCTCGATGAGTTGGGGAAAACGCAGCAGAAGCGGCGTCTGGAGTCCGCGCGCCACGAGGGAGTCCACGATGTCCCTCGAATCCACGAAGTGCTGGCTCGTCGAGTTCGAACGGATGACGAGATGGCCTTTGCGGTTGACCGAGAAATAGTCGCGACCCCAGCGGCTGATGCCATAGAGGTCGAGCGAATCCTCCGGTTTCCAGAGTTCCGCCAATGTTGTCGCGTTCAATTCTTGGACGATATTTGAAACTATGCCCCGCGACCCTGGCGGCGCGCAAGGTTGGTCGATTTCGGAAGCCAGGAACCCGCGGCCCGGCATACCTTTTTAACACAGGAGAAGTGTGGTGCGCATCATGGTCGGCGACCGGTCGCGGAGGCAGCGAGCCCGCGCCTTGCCGCGACGGGACGGCGTCGACAAGCTATCAGATCCCGCCATCTTGGAGGAACTCGAAGAGCTCCACAGGCGCGATTTCTCCTACGAGACCGGGCGCATTCTCGGCTCGATGTGCACGGCGCCCCACCCGTTGGCCGTCCAAGCCCATCTCCTTTTCCTCGGAGCCAACCTCGGCGACCCCGGCCACTTCCCGGGCGCCAAGGAGATTGAGGACCGCTACGTCGAGGCCCTCCTCCGCTTGGCCGGCGGGCGGCCCGGCAAGGGAGGTGGCCAAACAACGAGCGGCGGCAGCGAGGCCAACATCCTCGCCCTCGCCCTGTTGCGTGAGACCACCGGCCGCAACGAGGTCATCGTGCCCCGGACCGGCCACTTCAGCCTCGAAAAAGCGGCCAAATTCATGAAGATGGAACTGCGGATCGCCGACGTCGACCACCGCTACCGCGTCCGCCCCGAAAGCGTCGCTGAACTCGTCGGCCCTCACACGGCCGGCATCCTCGGCATCGCCGGCTCGACCCAAGTGGGCAGTATCGACCCCCTCGAAGCCCTGGCCGAGATCGCATCCGACCACGACATCCCGCTCCACGTCGACGCGGCCTTCGGCGGCTACAGCCTTCCCTTCCTCAAGCCGCGCGTCCCCTTCGGCTTTGACCTCCCCGGCGTCACGAGCGTCACCATGGACAGCCACAAGATGGGCATGAGCACCCTCGGCGCCGGCGCCCTCCTGGTCCGCGACGAAGACGCCCTCGGCGCCCTCGCCGTCGAGACGCCCTACCTCACGGTGCCCCGTCAACGAGGAATCCTCGGCACGCGCAGCGGCGCGCCCATCGCCGGAGCCTGGGCGCTCCTGGCCGGGCTGGGCACCCACGGCTACCACGAGAGCGTCCAACGGTGCCTGGGGACCACCCAACACCTCGTGCGTCGACTCAAGACCCACGGCCTCGCCCCGCTGGTTCCGCCCGAACTCAACATCGTCGCCCTTCCCTTGCGAGAACCCACCAGGGTCCAGGAGGCGCTCACGACGATGGGGTGGCGCGTCAATGTCTTGCCCCGCCTAGGTGCGCTCCGCATCGTCTGCATGCCCCACGTCACGCCCGAGATCATCGACGCGTTCGTCCCCGATCTCATCGCCACCGTCGAGACCACCGGAGGTGCCACCCCTGCCCGCCATCCTGCGACCCGCGCTCGCTGACAGCGTCCTTGCGTCCCGCGTCATCCGCCTCAAGGACTACGACTACTTCGTCCACCCGTTGACCGACGGCGTCGCCCCCATCACGCCCGGTCTCCTGCGCGAAGCCGTCGAGGGCCTCCGAGGCATCCTCCCGACCACGTTCGACACGCTTCTGGCGCCCGAGGCCATGGGACTCCCCCTGGCCGCCGGCCTGGCCGAAGCCACCGGCCGTCCCTTCCTGGTAGCGCGCAAGCGGCCCTATGGCCTCCCGGGCGAGGTCGAGGCCCCGTATCGCACCGGCTACTCCGAAGGCCGCTTTTTCCTCAACGGCCTCGTCCCGGGCGAACGCGTCGCGATCGTCGACGACGTGACCAGCCGCGGCGGGACCATCCGCGCGCTCGCCAAGGCGCTCCCCCGCACCGGCGCCCACCTCACCAAGGTCGCCGTCCTCTTCAACAAGAACCTCGACCTCGAAGCCCTCGGCCAAGAGATTGGCGCCCCGGTGGAGGCCCTCTTCAACGTCGAAGTCCGCGACGGGTCCGTTCACATCCTCTCCCGGCCATGAAGCTTCTCGGCTACGACCTCGAACTCGAACCCGTCCTGGCGGACATCAAGGCCAAGGGGTACCGCCTCGTCGGCCTTCAGTTCCCCGACGGCCTGCGCGACTTCTACCCCGAGGTCTCCGCCGCGGTCGAGGACGCGACGGGCGCCCAGACCGTCGTCAGCGCCGACCCCAGCTACGGGGCCTGCGACCTGGCCGACGACGAGATGCAAAAGATCCAGGCGGATTGCCTCATCCACTTCGCGCACACCGAGATGCCCCACCTGGGGAAGTTCCAGCGGATGCCGGTCTACTTCATCCGCGCCCAAAGCACGTACGACGTCCGGCCCAGCGTCGAGAAAGCGATTCCGCTACTCCGGGGCCGACGGATCGGTGTCGTCGGGACCACGCAACACCTCCATTGGGTCCCGGCAGTGGCCCAGCTGCTGCGTGACGCCCGGTTGGAGCCCGTCGTCCAGCCCGGCGACGCGCGCATCGCCACCGCCGGCCAGGTGCTCGGCTGCAACTACACGACGGCTGCCAAGGACGTCGACTCCTACCTCTACCTCGGCAGCGGCGATTTCCATCCCTTGGGATTGGCCCTCAACACCGACAAGCCCATCATCTGCGCCGACCCCTACAACAATGAGGTCCATTCCATGGAAACCGAGCGCCGCCGGTTCCTCAAGCAACGCTACGGCGCCATCGCGACGATCCGCGACGCCCAGACGTTTGGCGTGCTCGCCTCCAGCAAGCAGGGCCAACTGCGGTGGAACATGGCCGTGGCGCTCAAACGCCGCATCGAGAAACGGGGACGCAAGGCGTACCTGATCCTCCTCAAGCAGTTCTCGCCGGATTACCTCATCAATTTCCGGCACCTGGACGCGTTTGTGTCGACGGCGTGCCCCCGGGTGGCCATCGACGACTATGCGCGCTACCCCAAGCCGATCGTGACGCCCATCGAACTTGAGATTGCGTTGGGCGACCGGCCGCTGGACGACTACCGGCTGGACGAAATCTTCGGCACGTCAATCTGAGGTTGGGAACGCGGCCTACGCCTGCTCGGTCCGCGTGACCGTGATGGCCTGCTCGTGCGAGCTCTTGTAGCCATCCTGGTCGGGCGCCGGCACGAGGATGATGATGTCCGCCATGGCGTACGTCACGTTCGTGCCGTTCTCCACCTTGCGTTCTTGGAAGTTGATGCGGTAGGACCCGCCGGGCATGACCTCGACGGAGGCCGTCCCGTTGGCGTCCGTGGCGGGTGTCGTGGCGTTGTCCGTGAACTCCTTCGCCCAGTCGACGGCGGTGAAGTTGACGCGCAGGCCAGGCGCCGCCGACCCGTTCTCGAGCTTGAGGGTCACGTTGAACGGGACCTTGGCGTACGTGAACGACACGTTCTGCGTCACGGTCTCCCCCGACGGGACGGCGATCGACGCCGCCGCGAAGTCGTAGTTCGTCAGGTTGCCCTCCATGTTGAACCCGCCCGGCTCCACCTCGCCGAAGTCGGCGCGGCCGTCGGCGCCGGTGCTCGCGCTGTACCGGTTCCAGCGGAGGTTCGCTCCCGCGGGGGCGGTTTTGTCCACGGTCGTGTTGTACTGCCCGTCGCCGTCGCGGTCGACGAAGGCCTGCACGTTGAGACGACCGGGCTCGACGTCGAAGTCGTGCTGGACCTGCCACGCTTCACCGGGAAGCCGCATCGCCTGGGCTTCGGTGATGTGGAACCCGTGGTCGTCGACGGCGACGCCGCCGCGGTGGACGGCCACCGTGACGTTGTTGAGTCCGCCCGACGTCTCGTTGACGGTGCTGAAGGGCAGGTACACCTTGTACCGTCCGTCCGCGTCCGTCGTCGCGGTGGAATGGCGGGCTCCGAATTCGTCGTAGACCTCCACGGAGACGCCCGCCATGGCGCTGCCCTGGTAGGTGACGTTGCCAGTCAATTCGGCTCCCCAGTAGAACTTGAGGAGTCGGACCGAAGGGGCCCACTTGACGAGACGGAAATGATGGAGGTCATAGCCGGGCGCGTCCAGCGGCGCCGTGTGGAAATTCCCGGCGGGCTTCTGCCCGTCGCCGCCCACGTAGGTGCGGTAGAACATGGTCTTGTAGAAGGCTTCCTTGTATTCCAGCATGACAGACGAGAGCGAGACGCCCCGGCCGAAATTGTTGGCGACGGAATAGTCGATCCGGCGCCCGTCCAGGGTGCCGATGATCGAGTTGCCGCCCGATACGTAGAGTTTGCACTCGGGGCCGATGGTGTGATTGGACGTGTAGACGCCGGCGTAGCAGGCTTGGTCGATGATCTTGGGCGGACTCACCTGCCGGGTGGCTCCGCTTTCGGTGAACTCGTACGAGACCGCGTAGTACTTGGGGCAGACGAGGTATGCCGGCTGGTTCTGCGCCCGGGCGGACTCGCACGCTTCGACGTAGGCGGTTTGGACGTAGTCGTCGGGGTTCTTGTTAGCCAGGAACGCGGGAGCGTAGAAGATGCTCCCCGACTCGATGTCGGCGGTGCGAGGGTCATCAATGGGAAGCATCCGACCGTCGGAGAGGAAGTAGCCGATGTAGTTGCCGGTGGCCTCGGCGAGCTTCATGTAGAGGTCGACGGCCTGGGATAGTGCCCGTTCGTCGGCGGGCATTTCTGAGTCCGCGGTCCAGTTCCAGGCCCGGGAGAGGGCCTGTTGCGCCACGTTGTAGCGGGCCGCGCCAAAGGGGTTGGGCAGGTTGGATCGGAGGGCGGGGTCGGCGGAATCCAGGAGGGACCTCACCTGGGGTCCGTAGTTGCCGTTGGTGACCCGCCAATCGGCTTCGAGGAGTCGGACGATGAACCATTCGACGACTTCGGTCTCGTTCTGGCCCACGATCGCCCGGCCGGAAATGTCCACGCCGTTCTGGAAGTTGTCCGCCACGGTGGGGTGACGGCCGAGCGTGACTTCCCAGAACCCATAGTCCCACCACGCCATGTGGGCGGGGCAGGACCACCATTGAGGACCGCGCCCGGCCTCGTCGCAATCGTCCTGGGTCCCTAACCACTCGTAGACGTCGATCCAGTCTTCCGCCAGGAAACCTTGGCCGAAGGCGCCGGTCTGCTTCTCAACGAAGTCGTTGCCGGGGTGGTTCTGTCGGTAGTTGGCGCGGACCTCGCCGGGGAGGCCGGCGTCCACGCTGAACCATACGTTGGGGACGATGAGCGTGAGGCCGATGAAGAGACTGCCCGCGATCTGCTTGGTCCCGGCGATGGATTTGACCGCCTTGCCCCACGACTCGTGTCGGTACGCGCGGAAGTCGCGCACCCGTTCCCGCCAGTTCATCCACCCCACGAGTTTCTGGAGCATCCATCCGCCGAGGATGGCGAAGACCGGGGCAGCGTTGAACACGAAACGCGCTGCCGCGAAGGCCATCACGATCGAGATGAGGCCCCAAGACACGAGGAACAGCTGGTCCCGTTCGCGTTGGCGAAAGAACCGTAGGGTCGCCCAGACGAAGCCGATTATCGCGAGGAAGAAGGTCATGAAGCCGACGGAGAACACGAAGATGCCGAGCTCCGTCCGCTGGGCCTCGGCGATGGTGGAGTATAGTTTGGACTGCAGGAAATAGCCGTTGGCGCTGAAGATTTGGGCGCCCACGTCCGGCAGGATGAACGTGAGGATGGCCCACGCGACGAGGGCGGCGCCGGCGAGCGTTGGCAGGACAAGGACGCTCGGCAAGTCCCGTGTCGGCACCAAGACCAGGGTGGCCACCACGAGGCCGCCGAAGATGTAGGCCAGGGCCGTGAGGGTGGCGCCCACGTTGCCCATGGACCAGTAGTAGGGGAACGCCAACAGGAGGGTGGTCCCCAGGAGGATCATCATGACGAGGACGTCGCCGGTGGAGTCGCGGCGACGGATCTGGTTGGCCAGGAGTTGGAAACCGTAGTAGATGGCGTAGATGGCGAAGACGTACGGGAAACCTTCCCACGTGAGCGCGATGGCCGCAAAACAGACGCCGGCCAGGAGGGCGTAGGCGAGACCCTCGCGGTGGTGGTCGA
>CAYVGY010000088.1:0-12144 GCA_964451065.1 uncultured Halobacteriales archaeon | reverse complement strand
CTTCACGTTCTCGGGGGAGTGGGGGGTGGCCACGAGCGGCTCAAGTTTGTCGGCGTCGATCGTGATTTCGCGGCCGAACGTGGCGCCTGGGTCACTGCGAAGGTTCGCGCGTCGCGTGATTTCCCCGGCGCGGCCGGACTTGAGGGGACTCGCCTTGAGGTAGGTCACCGTCTTCTCGTCGGCGGGGATGAGGCCGGCCTTGGCGCCCATCTCGGTCGTCATGTTGGTGAGCGTGAACCGCTCCCACATCTCCATGGCATCGATGGCGGCGCCGCCGAACTCGACGGCCTGGTAGCGGGCGCCGTCATCGCCGATGGAGCCGATGATGTTGAGGACGACGTCCTTGCTGGAGGTCGGAAAATGGAGGGTTCCCTTGACATTCACCTTGAGGGTCGGCGGGACGCGCATCCAGATCTCGCCGGTGGCGAAGACGGCCGCCATCTCGGTGGGGCCGATGCCGCTCGCGAACGCGCCCATGGCGCCGGCCATGTTCGTGTGGCTGTCCGTGCCGACGACGAGGTCGCCGGGGAGCGTGTAGCCTTGTTCGACGAGGATCTGGTGGCAGATGCCCTGGTTGCCGATGTCGTAGAAGTGCTTGATGCCGAACTGTTTCACGTATTCGCGGATGGTCGCGTGGAGCTTGGCGGACTTCTCGTCGGAGGCGGGCACCCAGTGGTCGATGGGGACGACGATCCGGTTCGTGTCCCAGACCTTGGAGGCCCCCATCTCCTTGAAGGGTTTGACGAGTTGGGCGAGCGCCTCGTGAGCCATGGCGACGTCGACCTTGGCGTCCACGACCATGCCCGGCGACACGTGTTGGTGGCCCGATTTGAGGGCGAGGATCTTCTCGGCAAGCGTCATCGGGCCCGGGGCGGAGGCCATCCTCATGTCCGAGGCGGAGCGGCTACATAACGGTTGGCGGCTAGGTTTCGATGAGGAGGTCCCAGTCCAGGATCGGGTCGAACCCGACGAGAAGACCTAGTAGGGCTCTCTCCGCCACGGAAATCTGGTTGAGCCCAACTTCGTAGGTTCCCCCTCGGCCCTCGAAGGACGTTCGACGGCTCATGGTGGAGAGATTCCAGGATTCCTCGCCGTCGGGGTGGCGCAGTCGGAGGGTGCCCGTTTCCATCGTCCCTCCTGGGTTCCAAAAGAGGGCGTAGGTCGAGTTGGCACCAATTTCCGCGGCGAGCACGGTATCCTGGTCCGCGCGGAGGCCTGCCGCCGAGAGGCCGGGTCCCGAGAAGGTGGCCGGGGTAAAGCCGACCACGACTCGGCTTCCGAGGAAGTTTCCCCACGTGAACGCCCCGTCGCAGGCGAGCTCCATGACGAAGCCGCTATTCTCCCAGCCGGGCTGTCCCCATCGGTCACTGGGGGCGATCTCGTCGGCGAACAAGCGGAAGGTCCAGGCGCGGCTCAACTCCCAATCCGTGCCGATGACAGCTCCACCCGGGGTCCCAAGAAGAGATTGGGTCACGTAGGCGACCTGGTCGGACCTGGACCGCGAATCGACCGGCCCCGCCTGAACGCGTAGCCCATCCTCAAGCGAAGACCAGGCGGTGATGGCGCCCTCGTCCCCAATCGCCTCGCCCCAGAAGAGGATGGGGTGCTTCGAGCTACGGGGCGGTCCCGAAGCGCCCATCGCGAAGTCACATGTCCGGGTGGCGTCGAACTGCACGTCGATGCTCAGCGCCAGGTCGCCCGTCAAACCGGGGGCGACGAACCGGAGCGCCGTCGCAGTGTTCCACGCCTCGCCAGGCAATGACGCACCGGGAGGGCCTTCCGCGGGCGCGGTGGGTTGGGAACCGACGAGTGCCGCGGTCAAACCCGCAAACGCGACCAGGATTGTCAGGAAGCGCGCAACGGCCGTCATCGGTCGCCGCCGACGCGGTCGTGGTATTTCTTCTTTCTAGATTCCATTCCCTCACGACGCCGATTCTTCGCTTCGGCCTCCCCCCGGGGCAGGGGTCGCCGAACGCGCGGACCCGAAGGAACCGAACATGGTGGGGCCGGACAGGGCGCGGCCGAGGGATTCGCGAGGAAGGATGTCACGCCGTCGCGCGGCCCGCAGGCTTCGGGCGGTCCCAGGGTAGGACTCCTGCCGTTGCATTCGTCGGCCGCCAAATGCTGGGCGAGAGGGATGGGTTGGCCGCCCGACGATGGCTACCGTGCCCGGATGCGGGGGATGACTTGGGGTCGGCGAACGGCGTACAGCTTCACGTCCCGTCGGCCCGATTCCACGCGGACCACGAGGACGCGGGCCGTCCGGGCCGCCAGGGCGCCGCCCGCCCCGACGAGCGCCAAGACGAGGAGGACCGGCTGGGGAACGGCGGGTAGGGTGGGACTTCGGGGTCCGTCATTGGGCTTCCCCGGATCTGCAGGGACGACGTCGATGCGTGCGTCCGAGGTGAGCGTGCCCCACGCTGCGCGCACGATGGATGTGCCGTTGGTCTCGGGTGCTCGGAATTCGGCAAGTTCCGCATCCACGTCCCCCTCGCCGCTGACCAGCGACCAGTTGGCGTCGACGCGCCCGACTTGGTTTCCGTGGGAATCCCACGCTGCGGCGATGAGGGGAGTGCTTGCACCCACGCGCACCTCGCGGGCGCCAGGGCGTGCCTCGAGTCGCGTCGGCGCGCCAGGGACGACGACGAGTTCCTGTCGGAGGGCAGGCACGTCAAGGCATGTGACGACGACGGAATGGGTGGTCCCTGCGATGCGGCTGGCGGCAAGCTGGGCGTACACTTGGCCCGCGGTGTCGGTGACCTCGGCGTTGGAGGTTTCATCCAACGTGAGATTCACCTCTCTGCCGCCGGCTACGGGATTCCCATACATGTCCCGTACTTCGACCGTCAACGCGACGAGGCCGGCGTCGGCGGAGATCGGCACGGCTCCGCGCGCGGGGGCCGCCGGTTCCAGCAGCGCCATCGAGGCCGGCGCGGCGGCGCCTACCAGAAGGGGACCGGTTTGCGTCATCATCGCGGAGCCGGCGTCCACGAGGAGGAATCGGGTCTCCTCGCGGGCCCTGAAAAGCGTCAGCCCATCCGCGACCGGGGACTCCGACACGAGGTCGGCGCCGACGCGTGCGCACCCCTCGCGGGCCCGGTGCATCTTCGGTGTCTGGAGGTCCGGCGTCGGCCGGTGGCCGCTGGGGGAAGGCGATGCGCCTTGCAAGACCGAGGCCAGGAGGAAACCGGACATGCCCGTCCCATAATCTCCGTCGAGGTTTCCGTACGCGTCCCGCGCGCACACGGTGATCACCAATGGTTGGCCGGCGACGAGGTCCGTTGCGGCTGGCGCCGAAGCCACCAGTTGTTCGGCCGGCGCATCCACGTGTTGGATCGGCGCGCGCTGGATGGGGCCAACCGCCTCCAGGCTCTGGCCCCCGGTCCCCGCCACCAAGGTCTGGACGGGGTCGAGCTCCGCCTGGAATCCTTGGCCGTCGTAGGCGTCAGGTTGGTTCCCGCGGGGAGAGACCTGCGCGAGGAGGGTGAGCGGGATGGATCGGTCGCCTTCCGCCTGGAGTCCCGTGAGGCTCCAGTAGGTGGTTCGAGGACCGCACGCCCCACACTCAAGGCCGACCGCTGTGGGGATGCCCTCGTCGAGGCTCCAGGTCGAGTTGGTGAAGCTCCACGAAGCCAACGGAGGGGCCGAGGCGTCGTCGGCTCGAAGCAGCGTGAGGCGTTCGAGGCCGGTCCCGTTTCCGGCTTCGAAGGGTCGGGAGGCGGCGTTGCGGACCGTGATGCCTTGGAGCGTGAAGGTCCCGGGACCCCCGGCCACCGCGGCCTCGAGCACGGGCAGCGCGGCGAGCCGGTCGACGTCCGAGGTCTGCACGTGGGACGCGGCGGGCGTCTCCTCGCTCACGAGAATCGTGCGCCCGGCGAACGGCAAAGGGCCGACGTCCTGGACGGGGTCCGACTCGTGCAGATCGTCTGGCCAGCCGGCGGCTCGCGCGCGGGAGGCCTCGGCGAAATTGGCGATGCCGTCCGCGTCATCGTCGGAGCCGGGTCGGGACCGGTAGTCGAAGGGGTCGCTGTTCCAGGCTAACTCGGTCGGTGTCGGCCAGCCGTCGAGGTCGGGGTCGGGCGAGGCGGGTTCTCTCGGACCGACCAGGAGGATTGGCGTCGGGAACTGGTCCAGTTGGTCGGCCGCGGAGCGGAGCCGTCGTGCCTCTCCTTCCCCCAACGGGGGGGTCGCGCCCACAGAGGAAGCGGCGTTGACGGCGAGGTTGGCCAGGGCGCTGTGCCAGGCCAGCGTGGCGTCGGGGAGGCGGATGCGCAGGAACACTTCGCCTCCCGCAAAGAGGCGCTCCGTCCGCAGGGCGGCGGCGGGCAATTGGAGGGCCACACATAGGGGCTGGCCTGCGCACGCCGCCGGGTCGAGTCGGGTGCCGTTGGAGGCACTGGCTGCCGGATTCACATGCGTCGAGTATAGGAGGTGTGCGACGCGGACAGGCGGCCCGTACGAGACCGTGCCCGGGACCTCGAATCGGCCATGGCCGGGCAGCGCCTCAAGACCAACCACGTCCAAGTCGAAGGCCGGCAACGGGACGCGTGCACCATCGAGGTCCATAAGTTGCACGCGGAACGCGTACCACCCGCGGTCGACGTGGGCGACGGTGGCTGGGCCCGTCACCGGGACCGGCTGGTCGCCAGCGTCCGGCAGCTCGGGCGGGTCCGCCGGCTCGAGGACGAGGACCCGTTGGTTCGGCGCGCTCGCGGACGCCAAGGCACCGACCTGCGTGATGGCATAGGCGCCGAGGGCGGCGCTCGATTCCAGACCGAACGATTTCCACAACTCGCCGACCGTCACGAGGCGGCCGGTCTCCTCTCCTGTCTGTCCGCCCGTTTTCACCAACAGACCGGCCCCGAACTCCTCGACGGTGGCGTTGTCGAGGCGTTGGGCTTCGGTGAGGTTGCGGGCGACATCTTGGAGCGCTGCCGCGAACTCGTCGAGACTCGTCAGAAGGAACTCGCGGGCGCCGTCGGCGGCGCCTTGAGCCTCCGCGACGGTCGCCCCGATAGGGACAGGGGATGCCGGAAGCTCGTGGAGCGCAGCGACGGGCGCTCCCCATGTCATCAAGAACAGGCCGGCAAGGACGGCAGGGCCGGTGCGCATGGGCCATACGAGGGGCCCAGACTATCTACGGAGATTGGAGCACCGCCGTAAGGAGGCGTCGGCTTACCGGGTCCGGGCCTCGGCGGGAACCGTGACTCCGGCCGCCTTGGCCAACTGCCAGAACTCCTTGGGCGTGACGCCCTTGTGTTTCTCGTCCCAGTCGCGGTAGGTCTGGATGGATTGATCCTCTCTGATTATGGCCTCCTGCCGCGTGTGGTCGTCGATGAGGACCTGTAGCGGGACGAATGTCGCCTTAGGCACGTCCTGGATTCGGGGCGCGAAAAGGCGCGTCTTGATGGCCCGCGCGCCCAGACGCAGCCGCGAGGGCCTCGTCGCCGACGAAGAGTGAGCCATAAGCTAGTTCAGGGTTCGATGACCCCGAGGCGCGGAGGCCCTTTCGTCATTTCCGGTCTGGAGTAGTCGCAGTAGACGTGCCATCTCTGCAACGAGCCGGTGGGGCTCCGGCTGAACGTGCATTAGGTCACGCGCCCATAGTCGCCCCTCATGCCAGAAACTGCGGGCCTGTTCCGTCCCACGCACGAATTTGCCAACGCGGCGCCGCCCGTCGCGGGCGAGGGACCGGCGACCGCATCCCCCGCCCCCCCACCTTTCCTCACCAACTGAACCTTCGAGGTCAGGCCGGGCCGGGAAGGCTCTGCCGCGAGCGTCGACCCGTCACATCGACTGGGATCCAGGGCATTCCTCAGACCTGTACAGTCAGTTTCATGCTGGGAGCAAAGTCGACCAGAAAGTCCTTATGCCGGCAGTGCCGCGACAAGAACGGGTGTGCCCGGTGGCAATGAAGCCTAGGGCGAACGCATCGATGAAGCCGTGCCGGGTCGCCCTTGCCTCTTCCAGCCCCCTCCGCGTCGAGGGCCGGAATCGGGGCGGCGGCGCCCGGCTCGGTCTTGCCTGTTTGGTATTCCTGATGGGGTCGACCTTGGGGATTGGGGCCTTGGTCGAGCGCGTCGAAATCCATCAAGAGGCGGCCGACACGCCGGACCAGGAACGCTCCTTTGTCCTTCCACGCGTGGCCGCTGGTACGCGCGTCGTATGGGAACACGTTCGGGTCGATCTGAGGGCAGAAGATGTCCCCACCGAGTCCATGGAATACATCCAAACGCATGTCCTATGGCAGCTACCCCTCCACATGCTCGATTCCGCCGGGCACCTTCGACTGTTACAACCAGTGGGCATGGCGACAGTAGCCCAAAACGGGACCGGCTTCGATATCCTTGACTCAAGAACGGAATATCTAGATTATGAAACCGGGGAGCTCGTCGCCGTCTCCGTTCATGCACACCGGACCTCTGAAGCGTTGGTTGGATTGGATATTTTTGGCTTCGACGCCGAGGAAATCAACCTTGAATTTTCTCGACCGGGCTCCCTTCTGGTCCCAACCTGCGGGGCCTCTCCCTACCTCGGGGGAAGGACAGTCGGGCTCGCGTCGCCACTGCTGTGGGATTCGTGTGAGTATCTTGGCCGCCGCGTCGACCTCAAGGGCACAATCGCGGTCGATGTAACCCAGGAGTGCGGGTCGACATGCCTCGTCCTGGCGAAGGGATCCGAAGGCGAGATGGCTGGGGGACGAACCTTCCTCTGGATTCCGTTCGACCCGCCCGTTCCGGTCCGAGCCCTGTTCGAGCGGGCCGACGCGCCAGGCGTATTCGATGGATTGCGCTTGGCGAGATCGTCCCTTATCCTCGCCCCAGCGGCCCCATTGGCTCCCACCCTGCAAGGGCCTGCGCCCGATATTCGCCCGGAGCCCCGGCACCCATCTGGGCCGTCGGCCTTGCGCTCTTCCCTTCCGTTCTCGGCGCGAGAAGCCTACGAATGGTGGCTGAACGATTCCCCGGACCCATACTTGCGGGAATTTGTATCTAATCATTCCGACGCCTACGTCCTTGCCGCCGACTATTTCTTGCAGACTCAATTAAGCCTGGGAGGGTGGACCACCCCCTACAAAGACGTCTGGCGATTGGCAATCGCCGGCGGCACCGATATGATTTCCGTCGAAGCCCAACAGAATCGGCCCGATGAGACCAATCCAGAATCTTGGCTGGACCAGGCGAAGGGTTCCAAGCCCTCGATTATTGGAAAACGGGACTATTGGGAGCGTTGGCTTCTGTCGACGGGCGAAGGAATTCCGCCATCCAGCGCCATGCCGTCACACGTTCCATCCATGGAAGAGCTCGCCTTACGATGGTCCTCCTTCCGGCCGTTGCCCATGCCATTCTACGAATCGGAATGGTGGGGCTTCCGATTCAGATGCGACGGTCCCGATTGCTCCTCCGCGAACCTTACCCTTTGGTCGTCTTTCAGCAAGTGGGCCGACGAGCTTCCCGAGTCACGAAAAATGTTGTTCCTTGTCATGGGTTACAGCAGCATTGACGGGGAAGCCACGTTTTCGGCGGACGGAGGAGTACAACGGCTGAAAGACCGTCTCGTCATCCATTCCGCCGTAGTCGATTCGGCAAAGGCGGCACTTGAAACACAAGTCGAAGGGGCAGCCGCGCCCGTCCAGCGCGAGCCGTCTACCACGACTGACGCTGGGACGTCCATGGGCATCGGGACCGAATGGCGTCTCCCCGCCTGGCCCCTTTTCGGCGCAATCGGCCCGGGGGCCCTACTGCTGGCGCTGCTCGTCGGGTTCTGGTCCACGATTCGTGGCGCGCTGGAATCTGTGACTACCTACGTCGTCGGCTATTCTCGCACCAGCCTCGCCACGGTGCAGAATCACCCAATCCGCGCCCGCATCGCAGTCCTCGTGAGCGAAGTTCCGGGCATCCACCTTAACGCACTGCAGCGCCGACTAGGACTTCCCCGTGGCCAAGTGCAGCACCATGTCGAGAAGCTGCTCTGGGCGGGGCTGCTTGTTGAGCGGAAGCAACTGGGGTACCGATGCTTCTTTGCTCGCAAGGCCGCAAGTGCGGCAGCACTAGCAAGTGCTGGTGCATTGCAGGCGGTCGGCGCACGCCGCGTGTTGGACTTGGTCGTGCGGCAACCCGGCTTGTCCGCGCGGTCCATCTCGGCGGCCGTGAGCCTTTCCCTTCCAACCACGCGACACCACCTGAAGCGCTTGGAAAAGGGAGGATTAGTGCGGATTGAGAAGACCATCCTTCGATGGCAGGTCCACCCCGTCGTGGCAGATGCAACAGCCTCCGCCAGCCCCTAATCAAGCCGCCGAAAGATACGCCCGCCAAAGGCCCACCGGTTCCAGTTCGTCGCTTCCCGTCCCCGACAGCCGGCTAGGGGCCCGCGCCGCGAACCAAAGGACCTCACCGGCTTCGAACGACCCGCCCGAGCGGTGCCAGCAGGTGGTCCCGAGCGGCCCATAGTAGTGACAGAAGACCTCGAGGTAGGGCTCGGATGCGGGCTCGTAGAACCCTGGCCCCCGCGTGAGCGTCGCGATTAATTTCCCGACGAAGCCGTCCCCCACCTCGAACTCGATAGATGTGTTGGCGCGCAACGTGATCTGGAACTTGCACGGCGCCGACCACGGGGCCACGTTCCAGCCGGCCACCCGCGCACATTCGGCGTACGGCGCGGGGGAACTCGAGGCCAACGAGTTGCCCATGAAGGTCGGGGACACGAACAGGAGGACGACGACTGCGCGGGCGAGCACCGTGGCCGAGCAGGGGCCATGGGTCTCTTAGCGTATCTGGCGCGCGTTTCTCTCGTCCCCGTCAGGCGAGAGCACCCCGCGCCGGAATCCACATACCCCCGGGCCCCCACGACCAAATCGGCGCCAACCCGGCGCGGTTGAACGAACATGAAAAGCATCCTCAAAGCCCCCATCTTTGCCCTCGCGTCGGTTGTCGGCCTCATCCTGGTGCTCGGGCTTCCGACCGCCGCCGCAGCTGATGCCTCGCCGCCGTCCCACGCGACAGACGGAGGCAGCGATTGCGGGTACGCCGTCATCGGCCTCAACTGCGATTATGTGGGCCCCGACGGCAAGACATACCGTTGCACGCTATTCGTTCGCTTCGGGACCCTATACGTCGGCTGCGTCGCGAAGACGTGAGCCACGGCGCGCGACCGAAAGCAGGCCGCGCCAGAAACTCCATCTGGACCGGACGATTGCCCGGGAGCCGTGACCCCCACCCCACCCGTCAACCGAGGCCTTTGGCTCCTCGCAACCGTCCCGCTCCTCCTGGCCGGAGCGTCCACTCCGGCCAGCGCTCTCCCCGCCCAGGCGCAAGCCGAAGGGGGCACCATCGATGACCCGTGGTGCGGGGACGATGGTCCCATGCGAAAATTGACGCAGAACGGTGCCATTGTCGTTTTCCACCCCGGCGCAGGCTGCAGCCAGACATTCCAGGCCCCCACCGGGACCTTCGGCGCGGCCACCATCCGGTTCTACATGACCGGTGCGCCGGGAAACCTTTGCGGGCACTTCGAATTCTCCGGCGCCATCTTCGGCTCCTCCCCGTCCGAGTGCGCGCCCGGCGGGCAATGGGTCCTTTCCACTTTTGCCGTTCTCACCGTGACGACGACGGGCGGATCCTACAAGGTGATGTGGGTGCCGGACGGCGGCGGTAACGAATGGCTCAACGCCTTCGTGGATTACCATTACCGGCTCTAGGCGAGAGGGTCCCGCGCCACAATCCCCAATACAACCCGGCGCCACTCGTGCGCCGAGGCCACCCTTGGCGCAGGAGCACCCCTCTATCCCACGGCCCGCCGTGACCCGCATCGCCCTCGGCTTCATGGTCTTCTTCCTCGCGCAGTCCCTGCAGGCTGCCGCCGAAAACCTCGACCAGTCCGCGCCGCCCGGTTCCGCCGTCTCGGCGTCTCGCTACGTGTGGCAATCCATCACGGTCGATAGCACAAGAATCACCCGGGTCGTCCTGCCCCTGTACGCCTCATGCGCGAGCGGCGCGGAGCCAATACGGCTTCGCGTAAGCACGTCCTCCGACCATTCGGCGACGTTCCTCCGGGAAGTCGATGGGCCCGGCTACGCTGGAACCCCCTACACGAATTTTGTCAACTACAACTTCCCTGATTTCAGCCTGGCGCCCGGATCGGTTCTCTACCTTCACCTCCTTCCGACGACGGTCCCCGGCCCCTTTTCGTGTACGTCCATGTTTTGGTATTCCAGCAACAACCCCTACGCGCGGGGCCAGATGAACTGGGGCTCCGCCTACGACCTCGATTTTCTGCAGTACGGCGACCACCGAGAGACGTCGCTCCTCACAAACCCCGCGACGGCCTCCCAACCCATCTACTCAAATGGAGCCTACGATGCCAGGGACGCGCGCTACTTCTCCTATCCAGTCCCTACAGGAACCGCCCGCCTCCAGGTCGCCCTCACGGGGACCCCGGACTCGACGGATTTCGACCTCTACGTTCGCATGGGCCAGCGTCCCACCACGACCTCGTTCGACTGTCGCCCCTGGCTCGCCACGAGCTCCGAGACCTGCGTCTTCTCAACCCCCTCCGCCGGCACCTGGTACGTGATGGTCCGCTCGTTCGACAACGAGGCGGGAACGGCCACGCTCACCATGAACACGACGACCAACCAGCCGCCGAACGCTGCCAAGAACCCTGCCCCCGCTAACCTCGCGACCAACGTGCCGATCTCGCAGATCCTATCCTGGGCAGGCGGGGGCGATCCCGACGCCCAACCGGTCAGCTTCAACGTCTACTTTGGAACCTCCAACCCGCCCCCCATTGGCCCGGCGTCATGCCAGGCCGCGACCGCAAGCTCCTGTGACCCCTCGACCGGCGACCTCCCCTATTCGACTACCTACTATTGGCGCGTCGACTCGACGGACTCCATGGGAACCACAACGACGGGACCACTGTGGTCGTTCACGACGCAGGCGCCCCCCAACGCCGCCCCGTACAAACCTGTCAACAGCAGTCCCGGAAGCGGCGCCACCGGGGTCCCGATCACGCCCTCCTTCACGTGGACGTCGGCGGGGGACCCCAACACCGGTGACGTGGTCACGTTCCGCGTCTACGCGGACGCGTCGAACCCTCCGACGACCCAGCGATGCACCTCTACCTACCCGACGAAATCCTGCACGAGTTCGTCCAGCCTGCCTTATGGGTCCACCTTCTACTGGCGCGTGCAGGCGGTCGATCAAGCGGGGGCGTCCCAGTTGAGCGACGTGACGTCGTTTACGACGGTGGCCAACGCGGCTCCCTCTGCCCCCTCGTCGCCTTCGCCGTCTGCGGGGGCCACGAATGTGGCCCCGAACCCGGCGGCATCGTGGGCGGCTTCCACGAACGAGGCGGGTGACGCCACCGTCTATAGCGTGAGCGTTGGAGCGAGCCATCCCTTGACGGCGGTGGCGGGTTGTCAGAATCTGACAACCACAAGCTGCTCCCTTTCTGCCCCCAACTACTCGACGTACTATCATTGGACGGTGACGGCGTGCGATCAAGGGACGACGCGCTGCGCTTCCTCCGATTGGCACTTCACGACGAAGCCTGCTCCCAACCAGCCACCAGTGGAACCCTATGATCGCGCGCCGGCCAACGGGGCCGTCCATCAAGCCGCTCCCAATCTTCGCCTCTCGTGGAGGGGCGGGGATGCAGATGGCGACTCCGTCACTTACACTACCTACGTTTATCCGGCGTACGATCTGCCGGAGGAAGCACCCGGTTGCGTGGCCCAAGCGCAGACATACTGCGACGTGTCGGGCCTTCTGTACGATGCCGTCTACAACTGGTACGTCGTGGCCCAGGACAGCAAGGGCGCCGCGTCGGCATGGACGGTCTTTTCGTTCCGGACGCAGCCTCCTCCGAACGCCGCCCCCTACAAGCCCGCGAATTCGAGTCCCGCCGGCGGGGCCACGGGGGTCCCCATTGTGCCCATCTTCTCATGGACGAGCTCAGGGGACCCCAACGCGGGCGATACGGTCACGTTCAAGGTCTTGGCTGACTCGGCGAATCCTCCTTCAACGCAGCGCTGCACGGCCGCGTACCCTACCAAGTCGTGTACCAGTTCATCGAGCCTTCCGTATGGGTCGCTCACGTATTGGCGCGTGCAGGCGGTCGATCAAGCGGGGGCGTCCCAGTTGA
>CAYVGY010000087.1:9935-12435 GCA_964451065.1 uncultured Halobacteriales archaeon | reverse complement strand
GAGGAAACCATTCTCCGGCGTCATGAAGCGGAGGACGAGGCCCGCGCGGTGGGTCCCCCATGATGCAATCGACGCATGGGAGGACGCCGACCGGCCCAAGCCTGCTCGGCCCCGCGCGGGGCGAAGCCGAATTCGACTCGGAGCTTGCGGGGGCTCGATCCCCGTGAATCTGCTCGCCGGGGACCTCGCGCCCGCCTATGTCGCCACCCTCACGATGCTCTTCCTCGCTGCGGCTCTCCTGAAGTGGGGTCCGAGGCGTGGGGCCTCGGTCTGGTTCGTCGCTTTCCTCGTCGCGGACGGCGTAGGGCTGACGCTCAACGCGATCGAGAACTATGTCTCCCAGGCCTTCGACGCGACGACATCGAGCGCGTCGGAGACCGAGGCCACTCGGGCGCTGCTTACGGGCCTCAACGTCGCCGTGTCCGCCCTTCTCGTCTCCGGCTTGTTCCTCATCGTTTTCGCCGCGATCGAATTCTTGGGGCGCACTCCGCGATGGCTAATACCGGCGGTCCTCGCGACGGCGGGCGCGGTGCTGTTCTGGGGGATTCTCGACCCCCCCTTGGGATATTTCCTCCGCGAAGGTCGCCTCGTCCAAGTCGATGGCCCCTCCTACTTCTTCCGCACGACGCTTCCTGGCTTCGCAAGCCAGGGCATTGCGCTCCTCGTGCTCGCGCGGCGACCTGCCGGCGATTTCAACTCGCCCACGCGTCGATCTCACCTCCTCCTCGGCATCGGCCTCCTCGTGTATCCGCTTCATCGCGGCGCCTATCTTGTGGTGGATTACTTCCTGGATCCGCCGTCCGTCAATCGCTTCGTCCTGGTCGGTGATTTGGCGACGGCCGTGTTCCTCCTCTTCGCCGCCTACGTTGCCTTTATGGCGCTTGTGCGCATACATCCCGAACGCGCGGGCCTTTTGGTTGCGGCCAGCGTGGGCCTGGGCTCCGGCATTCTGCGTGCATTCACGGACGCGCTCCCGTCCTACTTCTATTATGGCATCGCGAACCTCGGACTGCCGCTCGTCGCCACGTACTCGCTGCTGCGCCACAGCCTGTTCGGCCTCGACGTGAAGGTCCGATGGACGATTTCGAAATCCACCCTGGCCGCCGTCTTCATCGCCGTCTTCTTCGTCGCGAGCGAGGCCGCGCAGCAATTCTTTGGCGAGACGCTCGGCTCGACCTACGTCGGCATCGGCGCCGCGGGCATGCTCGTCTTCGCTATGGCGCCACTCCAGCGGCTCGCGGAGCGGCTCGCGCAGAAGGCGGTGCCCGTCGCCCCGACGCCGCTCCCGCCATCGGGGTCCTGGCGCAACGAGGATGCGTACCGGCGCGCACTCCGCATTGCGATGCGCGACCGCCGCTTGACCCGGACGGAACAGGTCGAGCTTGCGGATCTTGCGGAGAGACTGGGCATAGGTGCCGGCCGCGCCACCGCCCTCCTTCACGAGACCGAACAAGAGATGGGGGTGACGTAGCGTGGTGACGCCCGGCTTCGTGGTGACCCAGGCCTCCGCTGTGCTTCTGGTCGCGCTGGGCGTCTTCGCGCTCCTCGCGAAGCCGCCGACTCGCGCGAGCGCCGGATTCGGGTGGATGGCCATCGGCCTCGCCGTCGGCGTCTTCGTAACGAACTTCGTCCTCGCGTCGCCGGGACCCGCCATTCTCGCGTGGGCGCCTCTCGGGATGGTAGGCTACGCGGTCGCCCTCGGTGGCCTTTGGGCGGTCGTCACGCCGGAGGGAAGCATCGCGCCCAAGGAACGGACGATCATGCTCTGGCTTTTCGCGCTGCTGCCTGCCGGGCCGGTGGCCGCCGTCGTGCTCGGATTCATCGATCCGTCGCTCGCCCCTCTGCGTTCGACGTCTCTCGCGTTCTGGACGATTGGAGCCCTCGTCTCGCTACAGGTGGCGGCATACGGAAGCGCTCCCCTCTTCGCGTCGGTTCTCTTTGCCGTCCGCCACGCACGCACCGCGAACGAGGGCCCCCAAGCGCGCGTCCGATGGGCGTTCATGGCCGTTGGTCTAGGAGCGATGTCCGCGGCCATCGCGGGGACGCTCCTCCTCGAACCGGCCGTCGTAAGTCGCAGCCTGGGCATCTACTCTGCCGTCCTGGTGCTTTTCGCGGCTGGCGCGTGGCTTGCGTCCGGCGCGCGCGGGAACGCCCCCCGCCAGGCCCGCTGCGTCGGGTGGGCCCTATTGTCCGCCCTGCTGATGGGGGTGGTGGCTCGTGCATGGACGCCGCGCGAACTCAGCGCCGACGACACTGGAATCTTCGGCGTCGTCCGCCTCTTCGCCTTCGCCCTTTTGGGGTACGCGATCCTTCGACATCAGATGCTCGGCCTCGACGTCAAGGTCCGTTTCGCCATCAGCAAGAGCACGATTGCCGCCGTCTTCATCGCCGTCTTCTTCGTCGCGAGCGAGGCCGCGCAACAGTTCTTCGGCGAGCGCTTCGAGAGCGGCTACCTCGGCATCCTCGCCGCGGGCGCGCTCGTGTTCGCGATTGCGCCGCT
>CAYVGY010000087.1:0-9925 GCA_964451065.1 uncultured Halobacteriales archaeon | reverse complement strand
GCCGTCCCGATCGCCTCCGCCGGGGTCGTCACGGCGGACGCGGCGCGTGTTCCCGACCGGGAAGCGTCCTACCGGCACGCCGTCGAATTGGCGCTGCGCGACCGCGTCCTGACCCGCGGCGAGGAGCGGCACCTTCTCCAGCTCGCGCATCACCTCGGCATCCCGCCGGCGCGCGCGACCCAGATCCACGATGAGGTCGAGAGCGCCTCGGAGAACGCGAGAGACGGGACGTGGCCCACGGCCGCGGCTCCGATCGAGCCGGAACGCGAGGAGGGAAGGTGAATGGCCGGCGTCGCGTTGGGATTGACGCTCGGGGACGTCCTGCAAGTGCTCAGTGGCGTCGTCCTCGTGGGGCTTGGCGGGTTGGTAGCATTCTTGCGACCCCGCACGACGGCATCCAAGCTCTTCGCTGCTTTCTGCGCCCTCTACGGACTGCGGCCGATCGTCCGAAGCATTGGCGGCAACGATGTGGCCGTGAACCTCGTCGCGGGCACGACGCAAGTGGTCGCCGCGCTTCTCCTCGGCGGCCTTCTCCTGCGCTTCCCCCGCAGGCTCTCCGCCGCGGAGGGCCGGACGCTCGTGGTTCCCCTCGTCATCGCCGCCGCGATCAACGTCGCCGGGTTGGCCGCCTTCACAACCCTCACCTTGCGATTGGGTCCCCGCGGCGACCTCAGCGACTTCGAGTTCTTCGGTCAATTCGTGGTCCTTGGCGCGCAATGGGCCTTCCTGCTCGTCCTCGCCGCGCGCTTCATGCTCGACGTCGACCCCGCGGCGCGCCGGCAGTACTTCCTTCTCTCCCTCGGGCTCCTCCTCTATCCAGCATATACCGCGGGGTTCGCGTTCGACCAAGGTCTCATGGTCGTCGCCGCCAACTTCACCGCAGCCGCCGCCGTGATGGTGGCGTGGCTCCTCGCCACCGCGAGAGGCGGCGGCCGGATGGCGCGCAACGCCGCCCTCGCCGTCCCCGCCGTCGTTCTCACCGGCATGTGCTGGGAGGCGTTCGCCCCATCGATCGCGCAAGCCAAGATCCCCGGCGCAATCCTGCGGACGGTCGGTGTGGCCATCATGGCCTATGCCGTGCTCCGCGCGAGCCTCTTTGGGATCGACCTGAAGGTGCGGTGGGCGATCAGCAAGTCCACCCTCGCCGCCGTGTTCATCGCCGTCTTCTTCGTCGCGAGCGAGGCCGCGCAGCAGTTCTTCGGCGAGGCTCTCGGTTCGCAGTACGTCGGCATCCTCGCCGCAGGCGCGCTCGTCTTCACCTTCGCTCCGCTCTCGTGCCTCGCGGACCGCATCGCGCAGAACGCGGTGCCCGTTGCCGGTGCCCCGGTGGGGGGAGGCCCTGGGCGCCGTCTGGCCGAGCAGGACCATGCGACGACCTTGGCCGCGGCCATGCGGGACGGGCGCATCACTCCCGAGGAGGAGATGGCTCTTGCGCGCCTCGCGGACCAGGCCGGGCTCAACGTGGCGACGACGACGCGCATCCGCCAGGAGGCCCTAGCACGATCAAGGGACGGGCGCGGGAAGAAGGGGCGGGCGAAGGAATGAGGCTCGGCCGGCGCTGCCAGACATCGGCTACCGTTCCGAGCACGTAGCGGGCCCGGGGCCGCGGCGGTTTCTTCATGGACCTGGGGCCCGTAGAGCGCCGGCCACCAACCCAAATGAAACAGCTCGTGGGCCAAGATTCTACCAACCCTCCGTTGCAACAGAACCCGATAGATCGGAGCGGGGCATCGCCAACACGAACGCAACAGCGGGTGTCAATGGGTCCCTACCAACCGCGGATACAACAGGACCCGCGTCAGAAAACCGTTTAATAGAAGAGCTAACCATAGGTTATAATCGTGTCCTCCCGGGTGGACCTGATCGACCAGGTCCGGCTGATGCTGGCCAAGGCCGGATTCGCGGTCTCCGAGCGTTGCAACGTTCGGCCCGTCAGCTTCGACGTCGTCGCCCGGCGGGACAACCGCCTCTTCATCATCAAGGTCCTGGGAAACGTGGACGCGTTTAGCGAACGCGTCGCGCAGGAACTTCGCACGCTGGCCCATTTTCTCCAAGGGACGCCGCTGCTCGTGGGCGAGCGCAGTGGGGCCGGGAGCCTGGAGGACGGCGTGGCGTACTGCCACCGCGGCATCCCCGTCCTCACGCCCCAAACCATGGAAGAGCTCCTCTTGGAGAACACGCCGCCGCTTGCATACGCAACTCCTGGTGGACTCAACGTCCAGCTGGACGGCTCCCGACTACGCAAGATCCGGGAGGAACGCCAATTGAGCCTGGGCGACCTGGCCCAGGTCGCAGGCGTCTCGCGCCGCGCCGTCCAGATGTACGAACAGGGGATGCGCGCGACCGTAGAGGCCGCGCTGCGCCTCGAGGAGTACCTGGGCGAATCCCTCGTCTCGCCTGTGGACCCGTTCAAGCTCTTCGAGCCTCCGTCCACCACGGAGCCGACCGCGGGCCCCGCACCTTCGCGCACGCTCGACCCGTTCGAGGCCGAGGTGTTCCGCATGCTGCGGTCCGTCGGGCTCGAGATCGTTCCGACCCGGCGCAGCCCCTTCGAGGCGCTCGCCCACCCGCCTCAGGAGGCCCGGGAATCGATTCTGACCGGCGTCCACCACGAGTCCGACGTCCACACGCGGCGCCGCGCCCAGATCTTGGCGAGCCTTTCGGCCGTGGCAGAGAGGAAGGGTATGATCGTCGTGCGTCGCGAGATCCGCGTCACCAACATTCAGGGGACGCCCGTCATCCATCAACGCGAACTGGACAAGCTACGCGACCCGGAAGAGCTACGGCGGGCGCTGGAAGAGCGCAGGCGCGGCGCGAAATCCTAGGTGGGCCGACTTCGATCGCAATCCTATCGAACGGCTTCACATCAGCGGGTCCATTGCGGGGCTTGCCCACAGATGCAATATGGAGCCTTGGCCCCGCCTCATCTAGCGGATTAGGACTAACAACTCACGGGAGCAACGAAATTTTCCTCTTCCAAGCACTGGAAGGCTGGAAAACCTTGGTCCTTTTCGTCAATTGCGGGCCATGATAGAAGCGTAAGCCGCCCAACGATAGGCCGAAACCGGATGTCGCCGGCAATGCCAATTTCTGGGAAAACATATACATTGTCGTGCCGTTTCTGTCGTTGGTTGGTCTTCTTGGCCTGGCGTTGGGGATATCTTCTCTCAATTGTCCTTCTGGCTTCGTCGATTCCTTGGTCGGCCGCACCGCAAGCGGGGGGCACCCAAACCAACTGCGTTCCTCCCGACTCCGTAGGCGCCCAATGGCTACGCGCAGCAGAGGCGGGCGAAACGATCTGGATTCAAGTTAACGGATCCCTCGTCGAGGTGTCGCTGTCGCGGCCGCTCACCTTGCCCTCCGGAATGGACACGCCTCGGGATGGGCGCCCTTACAATATCGTTGGACCGATTCAGATTATCGACGGGCGAGCGCCCGGAAACGTAACTGTGCGGGTCGCGGTTACCTGCGATTTCATGGGCGGAGAAATCATGGTCAGGGGAGCAAGGTTCGCCTCGATTGGCGAGCCGTTCGACCCCCGAGTTCATGACCCAACGCTGGTCGCGCCGCCGTCCCAGCCATCGAACACGCCTCCACCCAAGGAGTAAACCACGGCGGCATCGCGTCACGGCAGCATCGACGTGGCCCACCGGAACAGCATACGGCCGCTTTTAATGCCAGGTCCCCAATAACGTCCACGTGCGCATCGTTCCCGACACCTCGGTCGTCGTCGACGGCCGCATCACGCGACTTATCGAGGCCGGCGAGTACGAGTCCCCCGAGGTCATCATTCCCAACGCCGTCATCGCCGAACTTGAGGCACAAGCCAACCGCGGCCACGAGTCCGGCCTGACGGGCCTCGACGAGTTGGCGAAGCTGCAAGACCTCGCGAAAGCCGGCCGCGCCGACGTCCGGTTCGTGGGGCCGCGCCCCGGTCCCTCGGCGATCGAACTCGCCAAGTCCGGCGAGATCGACGCCATGATCCGCGACGTGGCGCGCCACGAAGAGGGCATCCTGCTCACGTCCGACCGTGTCCAGGCCGCCGTGGCCGGCGCGACCGGCATCGAATACCAGTACATCCGCCCCATCGTGCAAGGCGCACCGGCCGTCGAGGAACTCGACGTGAGCAAGTATTTCGAACCCGACATCATGAGCGTCCACCTCAAGGCCGGCGTGCGCCCCTATGTGAAACGCGGCAGCCTCAAGGACTTGCGGTACGAACCGGCTGGCCGCGACACCCTCTCGCACAAGGTGCTCAGCCGCATGAGCAACGAGATCATCGAGGCCGCGCGCCGCGACCCCAAGAGCTTCGTCGAGATGGAACGCCACGGCGTCA
Organism: uncultured Halobacteriales archaeon; assembly: GCA_964451065.1. Taxonomy (GTDB): domain Archaea; phylum Thermoplasmatota; class E2; order JACPAO01; family JACPAO01; genus CAYVGY01. The sequence continues at coordinate 5,589 of CAYVGY010000087.1, read as the reverse complement.
CCGTCGTCCAACTCGGCCCCATGCGCATCGTCATCGCGCGGCCTCCCTTCAGCGACGCCATCGAGATCACCGTGGTTCGACCGGTGGCGCACTTGAAGTTCGAGGATTACCAGCTTGAGGAGGCGGTGTCGAACAGGCTCCTCGACTATGGTCGCGGCGTCCTCATTAGTGGTCCCCCCGGTAGCGGTAAGTCCACCCTCGCCCAGGCCATCGCCGAGTGGCTGTCGGGCAAGGGGAAGGTCGTCAAGACCATGGAGCAGCCGCGCGACCTCGTCGTCGGTGACGAGATCACGCAGTACGCACCGTTGGAAAAGGACATGGCGCTCACCGGTGAAATCATCCTGCTCGTCCGGCCGGACTACGTGGTGTACGACGAGGTCCGCAAGACCACCGACTTCCTCACGTTCGCGGACATGCGGCTGGCCGGCATCGGTCTCATCGGCGTGACGCACGCCAACCGGGCCATCGACGCCGTGCAACGCCTCATCGGCCGCGTGGAACTCGGCATGATTCCCCAGGTCGTGGACACGGTCATCCACATCGAGAAGGGCGAGGTCAAGCAGATCCTCGAGATGAAGTTCAGCGTCCGGGTTCCCAGCGGGATGACCGAGGCGGACCTCGCCCGCCCGGTGATCGTCGTAAATGACTTCCGCACGCGCAAGGAGCTCTTCGAGGTCTACACCTACGGGGAGCAAGTCGTCGTCATGCCCATCGAGGGCAAACGTGAGAAGCGCGGTTCCAACAAGTTGGCGGAAGACCAACTCCTCCAGTTGGTCCGCGGCTGGACGAGCGGCGACGTCAAGGTGGAGATCCTCTCCGACAACAAGGCACGCCTCATGGTCGAGGAGGACGAGATTGGGAGAATCATCGGCAAAGGCGGCGAGAACATCCGGGAACTCGAGAAGGAAGTCGGCCTCAGCCTCGACGTCGTGCCGCTGCCCGCGGACCAACGGGGCTCGGGTGGCCGCAAGCGGAAGAACGCCGAACTGACGCCGTCCCTCGTCCGGAGCCAGAAGAACATCATCCTGGCCCTGCCGCCCGAGTTTGCCGACACCGATGCGGAGATCCTCGTGGACGACGAGCCGGTCTTGATGGCGACGGTGAGCCGGAAGGGAGAGATCCGTATCAAGCGCGAATCGCCGCCGGGGCGGCAGATCCTTGAGGCGTACCAGCGCGGGAAGCCCATCCGAGTGCGGCTTTGACGCTACTTCAATGGCTTTTCTAGGCGTGGCTCGTTCACCGGGGCGTGGCGAGGGCCCGCGTGAACGTGGATGCGTTCGCCGGCGACCGCGTGGTGCGGTTCTCGCACGCACGCCTCACGCTTCGCCGACCCATCTACTGGGTGAGTTCCTATTGGGTGGACGGCGCGCTCATCGACGTCGGGCCGCGGTGGTGCCGAGACGTGTTCAACAGACGGCTTGGAAACCGCCGGGTCGACGTGATCTGGGCGACCCACCACCACGAGGACCACGTGGGCAACGTGGGCCCCCTGCAGCGGGAAAGAGGCGTCGGAGCCTACGCGTCGTCGTACGCGTCGGCCAAAGCAAGGGAGCCGCGCCGGCTCGAGTGGTATCGCCGACACGCGTGGGGGGTCCCTGATGTCGGCGACCTGCAAGCCTTGACCCGGCACGTGTCCACGCCAAGCCACCATTTTGAAGTCCTCTCCCTGCCCGGGCACACGGGCGGGGACGTCGTCTTTTTCGAAGCTGACGAGGGCTGGGCGTTCACGGGCGACGCCTTTCTCTCCCCGCGACAGGTCGCCACCATGCCGGGCGAGGACCTAGCCGCGCACCTGCATGGCGTGGAACGACTGGCCGCCCTACGCCCGCGAACGCTCTTTACTGGCATCCGCGTTTTTGAGAACGCCGGACAAGTCCTTCATGAGAGACTTGTCTTCCTCAGACAAGTGTTACACGACCTGCAAGTCTTACGTAAACAAGGTTTTACCAAGGTTCAGGCACGTCGAAAACTCTTGGGCCGGGAAGGGTTTAGTTTCTATTTCAGTGGTGGAAAGCTCGCCAAGCAGAATCTCGTCGAGCAAGCTTGGTCCGGGGTCGACCTAAGGATTCCGTGAGATTAAGGTAAACCAACAACGCCAGCAAGTCCAACTCGTTTCAAGCATCATGTCGTTAATGACCGACCGCAAGTCAAAAATCCGGCTTGGCCCGGTCATACATCCGCTTGAGCTCCGCGTCGTCTAGGTGGGTGTAGATCTGCGTCGTGGCGATGCTCGCGTGGCCAAGGATCCGCTGGATGAAGCGGATGTCGCCTCCGCGGCGCAGAAGCGTGGTCGCGAGGGTGTGGCGGAGGACGTGGGGCGTGACTTTCTTCGACAGGCCGGCTCGACGGGCGCGCGCCAGGACGGCGCGTTGCATCGTGGTGCTGGACAGGGGTCGACCCGGGTTCTTGCCTGGAAAGAGGTGGTCGGCGGCGGATTTCGGGCGGACCTGGAGCCATTCCTGGAGGATGCCCATCGCCTTGGGCGGCAAGACGATGAGGCGGTCCTTGTCGCCCTTTCCACCTCGGATTCGAACGGTCCCCTCCCCGAAATCGATGTCGGGCACTTGAATGGAACAAAGCTCGCCGACACGGACGCCCCCATAGAGGAGCGTAGCTAGGATGGCGCGGTCGCGCGCATGGCCTTGTGCGGCCTCGAGGAGGCGCCTCGCTTCGGCTTCCGTGAGGTACTTCGGTAGGGACTGGGACCGCTTGGGTGGCTTCATCGAGTCGGCGGCCGTGCTGCCGGCGTGCCGGAAGAAGGCCTGGAGTGCCTTGATTGTTGTGTAGAGTGAGTTCTTAGAGTACCTTTTCTGGGTGCTCAGCCAGATCTGGTACTGCTTGAGGTCGCTGGTTCCGACCGCTTGGAGCCGACCGCGATAGGAGAGCTCGGCCCGGAGCCATCGTTCGAAGACTTGAAGCGTGAGGAGGTATTGTTTTACGGTGTGCCGTGAACGCTTGTGCGCCTCCATCTCCTGTTTCCACTGCATCAGTTCCGCGTTCACTTGTCCCGTCTCCTTTCGCCCGCCGTTGGCCCGAGGCATTGACGACGCATAACAAAGGTTATGCATCATTTTAGGGCTCCGAAACGGCCCCAAACCGAAAAAATGGACAATCTGGCCCGTTTCTCCTCCCGTTGGCGCCCTCGGAGGGCCCACTCTTGCTGGTTTACCCGGGGTGTTTTGGCCGCATGCTTCTGGCTGGTCGGTGGTGACAACCGGAGTTGGGGCTCAACCAGCTCGGGTCACTCAAAAAAATGTACGGCGGCGACTAATCAAAGCCGACAAGGGTGGTTTCGTCGAGGTCTGGAGGTTTTCTGGCTGGGTCGCCTCGACCATCTGCCACACGATCCATCCAGCGATTACGTTGAAACTGGGAGCCCACGCCTTTTTTTTCGCCGCGGGCCTGGCCCATCGATGCGGCGAAGCGGCGGCTCATCCAAGATTTTTTGGGGTTTTACGGTTGAACCATTACTTTGGAAGCTCTAGCTCGGTTACACATTGATGAAAGAATTGGTCAGACTAAACTAGTGCGGGCGCGTGGCCGAAATTTGTGGTTTCGCTTTTTCCTTGGCGACCGGCCCTTGTCCGTGCGTCGGGGGCTTCGGGTGACGTGTGCGTCGTCGTTCAAAGCGACGCACAGGCAACGCGAAAAAGACCTCCGATCCTGCGATGAGAATCCCGTTCACCTGTGTGTCCGTTGGATAGCGAAGCTGAAATGCCCAGACGTCGCCCATGAGGCGATGGGGAGCGCAAGAGGGTCGCCCGGAAAAGAAGAGCGACTGGGCTAATGCGTCAGGATTTCGGCCTGCGTGGGAGGGCGCGAGGACGCGCTAGTCCTCCCGTCCCGTAGGCTCGTCAGGCGGCGCCGGACGCGGCGACCCTTGGCTCGTGGCCCTTGTCCTGTCGTGGCGGATTATTCGTGCTTCCGCACGCGCTCGGTGTACTCCCAGTCGTCCGTGACTAGGCGTACCCATTGGTAGGCTTCGATGACGTTCTCCTCCCCAGGATTACGTATCGACGGTGACCTCACTTATTGTCGATGAGAATATTTAACGCACGCGAATTGAACCGGGCTCGTCTTGTCGGGTGCTTTACAACATTCATTGAGTCACATCCTGATAGCTGTCCAAGGGGATGACGGGACGGCCCTGTTGGCTCTGTTAATAATAGTTTTCCATCACCGAATTAAGCTTCGGTGTGGAGACCGGTTGCTTCGATGCACGTTCTCACCAAGGCGAAGCTGATTGTTTCCATCGACGAATCCCGGCGCGTCGGCCTCGAGGACCGGATTCCGCGCCTGCTGGCCAAGGTCGGCATCCTGGAAGCGGTGGTCCTCCCGGATGCACCGGCGGGGCTCGTGCTCGTTTCCTTCCCCGGGAACCCCAAGGAGCCCGTGGAGCGCCTGGCGGGCCTGTGCGAGGCGTCTCCGGAGCTCTTCGACGGGACCCATCAATGGACGCCCATCGAGGCGTGGACCACGGCGGACGCCCCGAGCCTCACCTCGTGGACGGAGAAGTTCGTCCGACGGATGTCCCCCTGGGACCGGTTCCAATTCGAGCTACGCCAAAACGGGCAGCCCGAGTTCGAGGTCGCGACCCCCGCCACGGACGAAGACGTCGGTCGCCTGCCCAAGATTCTGCGCGTCGAAATCATCGGCGACGAAGCGGGGGTGAGCCTGCTCGACCCCGTGGATCTCCTCGACGTCGACCAGGTTCCCCGGCGTGCCCCGGACGCCGCCAGTGCGCCGAGCCGGGCTATTCCCCGATGACCTTCTGGTAACCCGCCGCGTCCAGGAGGCTCGTCGGAGCGGCCCCGGCCAACCGGACCTTGATGAGCCAGCCTTGGCCGTACGGGTCGTCGTTGATCTGTTCCGGCTTCTTGAGCAGCCCCTCGTTGACGTCGGCCACCTCGCCGTCGAGCGGCGAGAACAGGTCGCTCACGCTCTTGACAGACTCGACGACGCCGAACGCCTTGCCCGATTGGACCTTGGCGCCCTTCTTCGGGAGCTCGACGTAGACGACGTCGGTCAACTGGTCCTGGGCGAAGTCGGTGATGCCGACGGTGGCGACGCCGCCTTCGACGCGGACCCATTCATGCGATTCGGAATAGCGGAGGTCGGTTGGGATTTTGGACAAGGAGGTTCCCCGGCGGGTCCCATGAAAGCGTCCGTTTTAGAGTTTTGGCGAATCAGACGAACGGCAACGCGGACACATGCCCATGCACGGAACGCCCGCGGATGTCCACGGTTAGATTCGTACCGGCGGCGGACGCCGTTTTCGGGACGTAGCCGAGCGCGATCCCCTGGTTGAGGACCGGGCTCATGGTTCCGCTCGTGACTTGGCCGATGGCCGACCCGTTGAGGTGGATCCCGTATCCTTGGCGGGGGATCCCCGGGTCGTCCATCGCGAGGCCTACGAGGCGCTCGTACAGGTCCTCTTGTCGTTGCGCCAATAGGGCTTGCTTCCCGACGAAATCGTGGTCCCAGTGGACCGTCCAGGCCAAACCGGCCTCCAGCGGGGTGCGGCCGCCGGCGAACTCGTGCGACGCGAGGCAGTATCCTTTCTCGAGTCGCAAGGTGTCGCGGGCGCCC
>CAYVGY010000086.1:0-12626 GCA_964451065.1 uncultured Halobacteriales archaeon | reverse complement strand
TCTCGTCGTAGCCGGGCACCGTGTTGATGCCCGTCCCGACGGCCGTGCCGCCGAGGTGGTTGGCGTGGGCGGCGCCGGCCTTGATGAGGCCTTGGGCGCGGATGAACCTCCGGGGAAGTCGCAGCCCCGAGATCGGGAAGTTCTCGACGGCGCGCGCAGTCTGGACACCGTAGTAGGCCGCGCCGGGGACCTTGACCGTGCCCAGGGAGTCCTTCTCGGTTCGGTGCGTGTTGGCGGCCACGGCCTTGGCGGGCATGTTTGCGCGATGCGGCCTCGGATTTAATGGGTTTGGCCCGTCGCGGGGCCGCGCCGAACTCGTTCGTTCCGCAAGCCGTTGTGGACCCCCACCCACCCCACTTTACCGGCGCTAGGTTCGGTACCCATGGACTTGGGAAAAGACTCATTATCCTTCGGCCGAGATGGTGTCGCCCGTGCCTGGGGCTGCGCCGACCCTCATTTGGCCGCTAGCACGGAAGGCCCAGCCTTGACGCGGCAGCACGTCGTGGACGCGGGATCCAAGGGGTTCGCCAAGGGCCTGGGCCTCGACCTCGAGGCGGTCCTTCGCGGTGCTAGCGACGGGGACCTCATCGTCCTGCTGAGTACGCACCCGGCGTTGGACGCAGCGCTTTCCAAATGGACGCGTAAGATGGGGCACACAGTCGTCGAGAAGACGCTCGAGCCCGACGAACGCGTCCGGTACGTCATCCGCGTGGGGAGCGCCCCCGACCTCGCCGATGGTGACGAGGATTCGGCCAGCCGCTTGTGGCTCTACTCGAACTTCAACTGCAACCTCGCGTGCGACTACTGCTGCGTGCGCTCAAGCCCGCGGACGGAGCCCGGAATCCTCGACGTGGCCACGGTTCGACGTTTCGCGTCCGAGGCGCCTGGTCTCGGCTTCAGGCGGATCCTAGTCACCGGCGGAGAGCCGTTCCTTCGGCCCGATCTCGACGAAGTGGTCGTCGCCTGCGCTGAAAATCTGCCCACGACGGTTCTCACGAACGCCATGCTTTGGGAGGGTCCGCGGCGCGCCCTGCTCGAACGCATGCCCCGGGACCGAGTCACCCTGCAGGTGAGCCTCGACAGTCCGGAGCCTGGTCCCCATGATTCTCACCGGGGGACCGGGAGCTGGGCACGCGCCCGCGCGGGAATCACCCTTGCACGCTCTTTGGGCTTTCGTGTCCGCGTGGCCGCCACCACCCACAAAGCCGAACAGGCCGCCTCCATGCACCGGTTCCTCGAAGGCGACGGCGTGGAGCCGCGCGACCGTGTCGTCCGGCCAGTGGCGCGGCGCGGCGCCGCCGAAGAAGGAATCCCGCTTCTTCGTTCCGAGCTTCGACCCGAACTGACCCTGACGGCCCGCGGCGTCTACTGGCATCCCGTGGGCGCCACGGACGAGGATTTCCGGGTTTCGGGGCCGGTCGGCTCGCTCGCACAAGCCGTCACGGCCGTCCGGGAATTGGAACGCAGAGACCGCGACGCCTCGGGGAGCCTGGCTGCCGTTTTCCACTGCGCATGAAGCCTTGCGCCGCCCCGCAGGTCCAGCCAGCCAGATTTGGGAAAAGGCGTTAGTACGAACTCGGGGGTCCTTCCTCCGGTGTGGGGTCCACCATCGGAGCCGGCCGGCGTCACAGCTGAACCGGAAGCGCACCCACGTCCCCCGATGGCGGACCCAGGCCTACCGCAGGACCAGAGTCGGCCGCCGCTCGCACCCGCCGCGAAATCCGCGGCCAACGACGTCCTCGCGCCGGAATCCCAGGGCTTCGCAAGGAACTGGAGGGCCATCGCCATGCTTGGCGTGCTGGCGGCGTTCACTGGAAGCCTCGTCGGGCTCGAACGCGCCCTGCTGCCCCTCATCGCAAAGGAAGAATTCGGCATCGCCTCCGCCACGTTGGCGCTTTCCTTCCTCGTCACCTTCGGAGTCGCGAAGGCATTGGCCAACCTGGGCGCGGGGCGATTCGCTGACCGCTTCGGCCGTCGTCGCGTCCTACTCGTCGGGTGGCTGTTCGCCGTCCCGGTGCCGGTCATCGTCATCCTGGCCCCGTCTTGGACTTGGATCGTGGCGGCCAACGCCCTTCTCGGCCTCAACCAGGGGCTCGCATGGTCCATGGCCCTCAACATGAAAATCGATCTCGCCGGCGCCCGAAGCCGGGGGTTGGCGGTGGGGTTCAACGAGTCGGTCGGCTACACCGGCGTCGCTGTCGCCGCCTACGCGTCTTCCGTTCTCGCGGCCGATTTCGGGCTCCGCCCGGTTCCCTTCCTAATGGGGGCGGGCCTCGCGGTCCTCGGACTGCTGTTGGCGCTCCGGACCCCGGAGACGGCCCGCCTGCCTCGCGCCTCCGGTCCACTGGTCGGCATGACCGACGCTCTTTCACGCGGCCTGGCCACCGATCGGAGCCTGGCGGCCGCGAGCTTCGCGGGCTTCGCCAACAACCTCAAGGACGGACTCCTGTGGGGGCTCCTTCCCCTCCTCCTGCTTTCCCGCGGCACCTCCATTCAGGGCATCGGCTTCGTGGTCGCCCTCTATCCCTTGACGTGGGCGATTGCCCAATTCGGCTTCGGGTTTCTATCGGACCGCATCGGGCGGAAGGAGCTCATCGTCCAGGGGTTCCTCGTGCAAGCCGTCGGGTTGGTCCTCCTCGTCTTAGGCACTACTTACGCATCGACCGTGGCCGCGGCCGTGGCCCTAGGAATCGGGGCCGGCATGGTGTATCCCACCCTCATTGCTCACGTTTCCGACGTCGCTCCTGGATCTTTGCGCGCGACCGCGATCGGTGTCTACCGTTTCACCCGGGACCTTGGCTACGTGGGAGGCGCGCTGGTGGGTGGCATCGTCGCGGACACGTACGGCGTGCCGCTTGCCCTCGCCTCCGGCGTGCTGTTCCTCGTGGCCGCGAGCGCCGCGGTCGCGATCCGAATCCCCAGGTGGACTCGGGTCCCAGCGATGACCCCGATTCCGATGGAGGTTGGAGACGCTTGACGACTGGTCCTCACACGGTTGGAGACAAAGTCCTTGAGGCCGAACCCGCATCGCGACGCGTGGACTTTCGCGCCCACTGGCAGGCCATCCACGAAGAGAACGGGCCCAGCGACGTCAGTTGGTACCAAGCCACGCCAACGACGTCGCTCAAGCTCATTGACGAACTCAAGCTCGGGCCCGAACAGCGCATCCTCGACGTGGGGTGCGGCCAGGCCGGCCTTTCCGGCGCCCTCCTCGACCGCGGCTTCCGCCGCGTGACGGCGCTCGACATCTCGTCGGAGGCCCTCCGCCGCGCCCGCGAGAGCCTAGGTAAACGCGGCCAGGCCGTGGAGTGGGTCGAGGCCGACGTCCTCGACTACTCCGTAGCGGAGCCCTTCGACGTCTGGCACGACCGGGCCGTCCTGCATTTCTTCACGGACATTGGCGATCAGCGCCGGTATGTGGCGTCGCTGGATCGAAACCTCGCCGGTGGCGGTGTCGCCATCATCGCCGGGTTCGCCCCGGATGGACCCGAGAAGTGCAGCCGTCTCCCCGTCGTGCGACGCGACTCCACAAGCGTGTTGGACCTCCTTGGGCCCGGGTTCGAACTCATTGGAGGCTCGCACGAAATCCATACCGTGCCTTGGGGCAAGACACAGGCGTTCCAATGGACCGCCGCAAGGAAGCGATAGCCTCATGCCTCGCTTGCCTCCTCGAACGACGCGCGCCGATTTGAGCCGCGTTTCTGAGGTGCCCGGCCGTGCCTGAGGAAACCGGCGCTCTCGACGACGCGACGGCGAGCGGACCGGCCCCTTCTCGGCTTCGAGCCTTCCTGACCCGCGGCGCCGCCGCACCGGCGGGCGCCGCTGCCGCCCTTTTCGCTCTTCGCGTCAGCGAAGGCCTCATCTGGTTCTGGGGCGCCAGCATGAACAACCCCTGGGAGGGCTGGGAACGGTTCGACGGCTGGGTGCACGTGCAAGCCATCCATTCCGAAATCCCGCCGTACAAGTGGTTCCTGGAGAACGTCGTGCAGGCGTACCCCACCTTCTGGCATCTGACGCAGTTCATTGTCGAGGGCGGCCTCGCGGTCACCCTGATTCTCGGCCTGTTCACCGGTTGGGCGAGCCTCCTCGCGTTCGCATGGACGGCGAACCTCATCATCGGCAGCTACGCCGTCCCCAACGAACCTCTCTACCTCTTCCCCCTGTGGGGCCTGGCGCCCCTGGCCGTCTGGGCGACACGCGCCGGCCGGTACGCCGGCCTGGATGCACGTCTGCGGCCGCGCCTGCTTGAACATCCCAACGCCATCGTGAGGTGGGCCGCGCGGTGGGGGATGTAGGGGCGGCCTCGACCGACCGGTGGGCGAGGATCCGGGCGGCCCGATGGTTCGCGCCCGTGGTCATCGGTTGGCTCCTGTTGGCGTCTGTCATCGCCATCGCCTGGGAGCTCCCCTTCGCGAACCGGACGGAAGAGGACAACTACATGCCGCTCGCCTTGGACGACGTGGTCCACGGCCGCAACCCGTACGCCACGTGGCACTTCTACGATCACAAGTTCGAAGGCGCTTGGACGTCGATCCATGACGGTTTCTGGTCGCCCTTCGTGTATCTTCCCGTCCTGGCGATCCTGCAACTTCCCCTCGTCGATTATCGGTTTACGGCGTTGGCCGCCTACGCCGCCCTCCTATGGGCGTTGCGGGACCGGCCGCCGGCCTTTCTCGCGTTCGGGAACCCGTTCGTGGCGCACTTGGCCTCGAGCGGGTACAACGATTTCGTGCCGCTGGCCCTGCTCGCCTGGTCGCTCCGCGTTCGTATCCGCGCATTGACCTGGCTCGCCTTGGGCGCCAAGCAGCTGGCCCTTCCGATGCTTCTCGTTTGGCACGCCATGCGTCGCGACGCGCGCGGCGCCCTCGAGGCCCTCGCCGCGACCGCCCTTTTCACAATCCCGTTCTTGGTCTGGGACGCTCAATCTTTCTGGGACAGCGCCGTCACGAAGCACCTGACCGGATCCGGCGAAAAGTTCTCCCCGTTCCTCCAACTGGGGCACCAGAACTATTGGCTCTGGGTCCTTTTTTTCCTGTTCGTCCTGTGGCCGGTAGCCCGGCCGACGACCCAACGCGCGGTCCATGCAGTGCCAACTACGGCGCTTTCACCGAAGGAAGCGTAGGTCCGGGCTGGTCGTCCAGGAGCGCCCGCGCTGTACGGAGCGGGCGCCAACCGTCGGAGCCTTGATTGGACGTCAGGGATGTCGTGAGGCGGACGATATCTTCGGGTTCGTCGATGTCGAAGCGTTCGGGCAGGTTTCTGACCGTCAATCCGGCCGTACGTAACAGCCGACCGAGTGCGTCCACTTGGTCGGGATGCTGGAAGACCTCGGCGACGGGTCGCGGCGTTTCGCGGAAACCCAAGAGGTAGAAGCCGCCTCGGGGCGCGGGGCCGACGACCGCATCGACGGTGGTCAAATCATCAATCGCTCCGCGGAGTTCCGCCGGTGACAGGTGCGGCATGTCCGCTCCGACGACGAGGAGGGGCCCCGGGCCCACCAACCGAGCGGCAGCGTCCAACGCGCCGTCGAACCGCTCTCCGAACGTGAGGCCACTCTGGACGACGCAGTCGTCCGCGAGGCGCATCTCGTCGAAGAGTGGAGCGGCCGTATGGGCCAGGACGACTCGGGCGCCGGCGGCCCGGGCCGCTTCGAGCGTATCGCCCAAGAAGGCCCGATAGAGGTCCAGGACCTTCGCTTCGGGATGCGCCCGCGCGAGGCGGGTCTTGACCTTGCCTCGTTCGGGGGCGCGAGCGAACACGACGATTGCAGGCCGCGTCAGTTAGTGAGCCTCCGGAACCTGAGACGAAGGGGCAGATAGAGCATGCGGGCGCCCGCCCCGAATGTTCCTTTGATCGTTCCGGCGACCTTGCTTTTTCCGCCGGCGCGCCGGCGGTAGGCGACGTCGACCTCCGCGACGCGGGCACCGCGGCGGGCCGCCATGACGATGGTCTCGACCGGAAGCCCATACGTCTTTTCCTTCAGGCCGAGGCGGTCGACCCAGGACCAGCGGAGCGCGCGGAACGGCGGGATGTCGCGAACCCGAAGCCCGTAGAGCGCGCGAACGGACCAACACGCCGCGCGGGTGCCCCAACGTTGATGCAGAGGGAGCGCGCCGCGTCCGAGGCGCGCGCGGCGGCCGAGCACGAGGTCCGCTTTCTCCGCCACCACCGGCGCCGTAAGGGCCGACAGGTCGCCAGCGTCGATGGATCCGTCACAGTCGGCGAAGACCACGACCTTGGGCGGGGCGGTGGCCAGGTGCCGCAAGCCGGCAAGGCACGCGGCACCATACCCTCGACGCGGCTCGCTGACGACGTGCGCTCCTGCGGATTGCGCGCGGTCGGCGGTCTGGTCGTGGCTGCCGTTGTCGACCACGACCACTTGCGCGCCGCCCGCGATGAACTCCTTGACGACGGACGCTACGTTGGCTTCTTCGTCGAGGGCGGGAAGAATGACCGACACGACGGCGCGGGTCACCGGGCCGCCACGCTCCGTGGCGGCTCACGCGTGGGAGCTCGCGCAAACTCTGCCATGCCGTCCTCGAGAAGGATCGTGGGGCGGTACTGAAGGCGGTCGCGCGCTTTCGCGATGGAGCCAAAGATGTGCCGAGCGTCGCCAATCCGGTAGGAGCCCGACGGCTGCGGTTGGAGGTCCGGGGCCAGGACCCGCGCCAAGCCGATGGCCAGGTCGCGAATTGGACGGGGGTCACCGCTGGCGACGTTGAAGGCTTCGCCGGCCACGTCGGACGCCGGGGCCTCGGCCGCGAGAAGGTTGGCCGCGACGACGTCGCTGACGTGCACAAAGTCCCGTCGCTGGGCGCCGTCCTCGTGCACGAGGGGGGGGAGGCCGGCCAGCAAGCGACTCTTGAAGAGCGATGCGACGCCGGCGTAGGGGGTGTCGCGCGGCATGAAGGGGCCGTACACGTTATGGTACCGCAGCGCGACGACCTCCAGGCCGAGACGGCGCGCGGCGCGAAACGTGGCGGCCTCCTGGCCGGATTTTGACGCGGCGTAGGCATTGCGGGGCCGATGCTCGCGCGATTCGTCGACGGGCTTCGCCTCGAGGTCCGAGCGGCAGGCGGGGCAGGCGGGCTCCCAGCGACCCAGGGCCAGGCCCTCGGGGCGCCGTTCGCCCCTTCGGGGCTGATTGCAGGTTGGGCAGGTGTACGCGCCCTCCCCGTAGACGGCCATGCTGGAAGCGAGGACGACTCGGGGCGGGCGCCGCCGGGCAAGGGCGCGCAGCAGCGGTTCCATGGGGTCCACGTTCACCGCGTCGAAGAACGAAGGCGCCTCGGTGCCGTCGCCGTAGCCGACCCGGCCGGCCTGGTGGAAGACGACGTCGGGCGCAACCTCGCCGACGCGTTGGAGGACATGGGCGTCCCGAATGTCGCCTCGGACGAAGTCTACCGCCTGCGGCAAAGGAGTCGCAGCGGCCCCGTGGACCAAGGGATCAAGGCTATCGAGGACGACCACGTCGTCGCCGCGAGCGCAGAGCGCCTGCGTGAGCGCGCCGCCGATGAATCCGGCGCCGCCCGTGACGAGGGCCCTCATCCCGTGGAGACCGGACGTCGGGGAAAAATAGGTTTTCCCAAGTCGTACTACGGCTTAGGCCTTCGGGGCTTCCGCTTCGGCGACACCCACGGGTGCGGGTTCCGCCGTAGCGCGTCGCGACCGCCGCCCGATCGCGGTCTCGTAGACGAGCTTCGCGAGGACGGGACCCCCGAGCACGCCCAGCGTGACCGCGATGGCAAGCCACTTGGGAACGACGATGTGAAGGGCCTCCTCGAGAAGGAGCTTCACGCCGACCCACCCGACGGCAACGTACGCGAGCGTCTCGAGCGGCGGGAACCAGTCCATGAGCCTAATCATGTAGGTGGCGCTGATCCGCAGGGCGATGATCGCGACGAAGCTGGCCGCGATGATGAGGGGGAGTTTGTCCGTCAGGGCGACCGCGGCCACGATTTGGTCCAAGGCGAAGACGATGTCCGCCATTTCGACCAAGACGATAGTGGACCAGAAGGCGCTGAGGCCGAGAACGGTGGGGACGAGTTTGGCCTCCGCCGTGTCGGCGCGGGAGCGTCGGAAGAGGTGGCTTGCAAGAAGGTAGATCAGGTAGGCGCCGCCGATGATGCGGAGCACCGAATTCTCGATGAGGAAGGCCGCGAGCAGAATCGCCGTGAACCGGAAAAGATACGCACCGCCAAGGCCGTAGAAGAGCGCCTTGCGGCGTTGTTGGGCGGGGAGTCTGCGGACCATGGCAGCGAGCACGGCCGCATTGTCGAAGCTGAGGATGCCCTCGAGGAGGAGGAGCGTGAAGAAGACGGCCACATCGGTGGACTCGAACGAGTACGACAAGCCGTCGAAGAGGCCCAAGGGGTTCTTCCCAACCTCCGAGGGATGGTTCTTAAGGGTTGGCTCTGGGGAAAACGGCCAGACCCGAGAAGTCGCAGGGCGGCGAGCGGTTGGACAAGAACGTGCGGCGCGGCGGGTTCTCCATACAGAATCCTCGCCTATCGTTAATTCCGCGGCCGTCCTCCTTTCCCAGGATGGATGGCGACGGGTGGGCCTTGCCAGGCCGGATGCGGGGAGCGTTGGTGGCCGGCGGCGTCTCGCTTGCGTTGCTCTTGGCGGGAATCCTTGTCGTGGCCGCGGCACGCCCCGAGGCGCGGGGAAGTGACGCGGACGACGACGGGCCGGAGGCGCCTCTTGCCCCCGGCGGCGGGAGCCTCGTCACCTACGGCTCGCACCAATACTACGTCGCCCAAGTCGGACACCCGGCGGAGTCCGCGCTCATCAGCGCCCCCGACGGCACGGTGTGGGTCGCGGATTCCACCCGACTCGTCAAGACCACCAACGGCGGCCAGACCTGGGTGAACGGGCCCTCCTTCACGCCGCCCAACGCGGTTGTCGGCGTCGTCCCTGAGGGCGACATCGCCGTGGCACCCAACGGAGACATCCTCACGAGTTGGCTCACCATCAACGATCCCTACAGCGCCGCCATCTTCGTGAGCACCAACGGCGGCGCCTCGTTCTCGTTCAAGACCATCGAAGGGCCCCAACCCTTCCCCGACCGGCCCTGGATCATGACGTCGGCCATCTCGCCCGCGAACGCATCGAACCCGCTCCAGCCAAACCCTTACCTCTCGATCTCGGAGTCCGGGTTCCCCGTCAAACCAATCTTCGTCTCGGGCGACCGCGGAAACACATGGGTCACGCCCATGGCGGCCACCATCGGCCCCATCTCCACCCCCGCCTCCCTGCCACCGCTTTCAGCCAACCCTTACCTCGACTACACGAAGCCGTTCCGCCAAGGCAACGTGGCGCAGTATCTCGCCATGCCGGACGGCTCCATCTACGACCGGTCGGCGTTCCGGTACACGTACGACGGCGTCCATTGGTTCCAGGTCACCAACTGGCCCGCGCTTGTGCTCCCCGGCCAATACAAGTGGTTCGACGTGGGAAGCGACGGCACCATCTGGGCCGTCGGAATCACGACCATCAGCGGCCAACTCTACGTCGTCTACAAATGGTTCGACGGGACGGCGTGGAACGACGGCGCCGCCCAAGTGCCGCTTACAGCCATCCCGAGCTACCAGGCCGGCCTCCTGACGAGCAGCCAGATCATGGCGGCCGTCAAGTCGCACGGCTCCACGCTCGGGATCAACACGCGCCAAGGCAGCCAAGACGTCCTCATCCTGATTTCCAACGCCGACACGGCCGGAGCCACGTGGACCAAGGACCTTGTGGGCTCGGGCAGCGGGGCCCGGTACGACTTCCCCAACCTCGTCTTCGACGAACAGGGCCGCGCGGTGACCTCGTTCAAGTCAAGCTGGGTCGCGTACGCGAGGACGCCGTAGGAGGCGCCAAACATAGCCGGGCAGCCGGGCGGTCCTTCATGCGGTGTCTAGAAACCTCATATAGGTCCAAGGAACCGGAGGCATCGATGCGCAACGTCGGAATCGGCCTGTTCCTCGGCGCTTTGGTCTTCGCCTCCGGGTGCCTCGGCGGCTCGGACCCGACCCCCACGGAAACGCCGCCCATCGACCCGCCGCCGACGGCGACGTTCGTGCCCCACGTGATCGTGGGCGTCCCCGACACCGGCATCAATCCCTACCACGAGCTCTACTACCGGCCCAACCTCACCGCGCACCCCTGCACGTACATCCGAGACTTTTCGTGCGACCTTCCTGCGCTTAACCTCACCCTTGGCGGCACCGACTACGACGCCGCGTACCTGGCGGACAAGAAGGCCTGGGAAGCCTTGGAGGCCGGCACGTGGTACTGGATCCCCAAAACGGTCTTCGTCGCGGTCTCATGCGAGGCCGCCGCCGCCCGCAACGTCTGCGTCCTCGACGACACCAACATGCATGGGACCGGGACGACGTCGAGTGTCCTCATGGAGAACCCCGACGCGCTCATCGCCTTCAAGGAGGGCGGGTCCAGCATCGGCGCCTTCCTCGAGGATGGCGTCCCCGTCGACATCTTCAGCGTCTCGTGGGGCTACATCGCCCCGCTCCCCCTCGTGGCCCCCGTCCGGGACACGATTGAACTCGCCGAGGCCCTTTCGCCAATCTATGTGAAGGCGGCCGGCAACGACCCGCGCACCGCCTTCGTGGACTCCTGGAGCGGGAGCCCGCGCGTCATCTCGGTCGGCGGCGCGTATGCCAAGAGCCAGTCGGAAGAGATCTTGGCGACCAAGCAATCCGACGTCGTGAGCTACTTTTGCCGGCCCACGGCCCAGACGAAGACCGTCAACGAGATGCGCGAAGAATTCTGCGGCACGAGCTTCGCCGCGCCCACCGTCGCCGGCGCCCTTTCCAAGGTCGTGCTGGGACTCCGCACCCATAGCGGTTACAACGGCTCCATCGCCAACGGGCTCGTCGACCCCATCCTCGGCGTGACCGTCGAAGACCTCCGCGAGGCGCTCAACCGGACCGCCAGCTATTCGCCGGAGGCCGAGTACGACAACACCGGGCCCACGGGCATCCCCCTCAACCCCGTCGCCCCGTGGCTCCAATGGGGCTGGGGCTTCTATGACGGCCTCGTGGCGTCCACAACGCTCGCGCACCTGCTCAAGACCGAGACCGCGCCGGACAAGCCACAGGCCGCACATGACTACATGAATCACGTCCACGACGTCAAGACGCTCCTGTACGGGTAGCCGAAAGAAAGCGGCGCAGTCCGTCTTCGACAACGCATTTATGCGACCCCGGGGGTTCGCGGCCCAAGGTCCTCCGATGCGCCCCGGCCACGTCCTCATCGCCGCCACCCTGTTCGCGGCCGCCTTCGCCGGCTGCGTCGCCGAAGAATCCAAGGACGAGGCGCCCGCCGAGGACCGAAGCGTCCCCGGGCTTCCCAAGGAATACACGAAGGATTTCCCCCGCCTCAGGTGCCTCGATGGCACCTACGTGATTATCTTCGCGGCCGGCTGGTCGAAAGAGACGCAGACCTGCAATGTGGAGACCACGATCACCAACGTCGGCAATGAAGTCACGATCTCCGTCAACCCTAACAACCCGGATAACGTCGTGGCCGGCGCCAAGGATTACACGCAACCCGCCGCGGGTCAATGCGTCTGGGACGGCATCTACGCCACCGTCGACGGCGGCCAGACCTGGAAGAACCAGCAACTTCCCGGCAGCAACTGGAAACGTCTTGTCGACCCCACCGAGCCCGTGACCGACATCAGCAAGCATTGGTGCGCCACCGACCCCGTCGTCCAGTTCGGCCCCGACGGCGAGGCTTACTATTCCGCCATGGGCTACCAGTGCGACCCCGTCTCCGCGAGCCCCACGGGCGCGGGCACGCTTCCGGAAGGCGGCCTCAACGATTGGGCCTTCAACTGCGTCCAGATGTACCTCTTGCGCAGCAACGACGGCGGCCTCACCTGGCCCCAAGTTACTGCGATGCACCCCGCTGGCTCCTATCCCGTGAGCTTCAACGATCGGCAGTGGATGGACGTCGATCAGACGACGGGTGACGTCTACGTGGGCTGGATCGTGTTCCACGGCACGGGCCGCGCCACGACCGTCGAGAACTGGTTCTTCCGCTCCACGGACGGCGGGAAGTCGTTCATCGGGCCCCAGATCGTGAGCCAGGAGGAGGTCGCGGGGGGCCAAAGCCTGCCGGCCGGCGGCGGCCAAGGCACCATGATCACAGCGGGCCGGGACGGCGAGGTCTACATGAGCTGGAACTGCGGGGAGAAGGCGCGACTCGCCGTGAGCGGGAACCGCGGCGAGACCTTTGCGGAGCCCGTCGAGGTGCCGGTGAACTGCGACCAATCAACCATCCTCTATCCGAGCCCGAATTTTCCGCGTGGCGAACCCCGCGTCCCGGACGCGCCGTGGCCGGCCGCCGACGACTCGGACGGCCCGTACGAGGGGAATCTGTATTTCGTGTCCCGCACGGACGAATGGGGCCGGGCCGACATCGGGTTCACGCGCTCCAGCGACGGCGGCGCCACCTGGACGCCACTCGTCCGGCTCAACGACGACAACGACGCCGAGGCGGCGCAGTTCTTTGCCGCCGTCTCGGTGAACCCCCACGGCGTGATCGACGTCGTTTGGTACGACCAACGGCGCGACCCGGACCACAGGCTCCTCGACCTGTACTACACGTACAGCCTGGAC
>CAYVGY010000085.1:0-12685 GCA_964451065.1 uncultured Halobacteriales archaeon | reverse complement strand
CGCGGCCCCTGGGCCCGCGCACGCCAGTCGAAGAGGGGAACGACTCGTTCCCCGCCCTATCGCGGCCCTCCCGGGAAGCGCGCCTTGGCGTCTCCCTCGCGGCCGCCGGGGCCAAGAGGACGGCCGTCAACCCGTCGCAAGGTTCATGGAGCCGGGACGCGTCGTGGGGCCTGTCTCGGGGGACCCGAAGCTTGGAGGTGGCGAGCGGTTGGGACGCGTGGTTCAACGCGGCCACGTCCTTCTTGGTGCTTCTCTTCGGCCTTTTTGTCCTGACCTTGCGGCCGCGTACGCGTGGCTCGATCGGCCTCTCGGTTTACGCTTTAGGCTACGGCGCCATCATGATTCCGGGCAACCTGGTCGACACGGGCGGAGACCTTGGTCCCCTATGGCTCCAGGCGAGCTTCGCCATCCTTCCGCTGGCCGTGTTCGTAGGCGTCCTGCTCGTAGCCCTAAACGTGCCCGGCCCGCTGCCGCGGCCCCGGGCGCCTCTGCTGATCTTCCCGACGGCGGTGGCGCTTGCGGTCGCTGCGGCCGCCGCCATCATCTTCTTCGCTTCGGGCGACTACCTTTGGGTCACCGAAAACACCGAACCCGGGCTCGAACGGACCACCGCGCTCGGGGGGGCCGCCGTCTGGTGGCTGCTGTTCGGCGCCACCTTCTTCCACGGAACCCTCATCGCGGTCCGGGCTGGACTTCTTGGCGCCGCCGAGGCATCCCGCGTCGGCCAGCTCGCCATGCTGGACGTGGCCGTACTCCTGTGGTTCGGCATCTTCGTCGGCACAAGGTACGATGACCAAACCGGCAGCACGTGGGCGCGCTACCTGGCCGCCATGGCCCTGGCCGTGACGGCGGCCACCTGGCTGTGGGCCGCCGGCCGCCACGCCCGGCCCGCCTCGCGGGTCTGCCGGGTGGCCGCCATGGTTCTCCTCGCCGTGCCGATCGCGGCCGCCGCCTTCTGGGCATCCTTCGGCGACTCCTTCGAACCACCCGGCAACGGTCCTATGTGGGGCCTCTCACGTCTCGTCGCCGTCGGCGCGCTCGGATATTCGATTCTCCGCTACCGCTTCCTGGGCCTCGATGTGACCATGAAATGGACTGTGAAACAATCCACCATCGCCGGCATCTTCATCGCGGTCTTCTTCGTCGTGAGCGAGAGCGCCCAAGAGGTCGTGGCTGCCGGCAGCGGCCCCTGGTTGGGCATCTTGGCGACGGGCATCCTCCTCTTCGCCATCTCGCCCGTGCAGCGATTCGCGGAACGCGTCGCGTCGTCGACTCTTCCTGGCGTGAAGGCCGTGGGCGAGATGGACGACGACGAACGGGCGGATGTGTACCGCGACGCCGTCCAGGCCGCGTGGGCAGACGGCTCGCTCAGCCGCGACGAACGCGCCATGTTGGATCGGCTCCGGCAGAGTCTGCGCCTCGATGAGACGATGGCCATGCGGCTGGAGCGAGAGGCCGCCGCGGCGTAGCCGAAGGGCCTGGCGGGCAAGGCGCGGAAGACAATGCATCTGCTAGCGGCGGCTCTTGCGTCCGCAAACGTTTCGACGTCGGTCGCCGGACGCGAAACCTCTTGGGCTCTCCGTCGTCAACGTCGCCATCCTCGGCGCCCTCCTCAGGTGCCGCCCCGACGGCGAGACCCGGGCCAGGCCCGCGTGAGGCACCCGCGCCACTCTTGGAAACGGTGGCCGAAATCCCGCGGCGCGCCTCTCCAGACGTTGCAAGGCCCGGTGACGCGCGGGACTGGAACGGCCCGACGCCGACGCCCCCGAGCGCTCGTGGGCGCAAGCCCTTGGGGGTTCCAGTCCACCTTCTGTGTGATTCACGGTCTGCCGGAACAGGACGAAGCTGCGTGTAAACTCGTTCGTCATCCCCTCCGCAAGGTTTATGTTCTCAAACAGAAACACATGTTCTCAATCAAGAACATGAAGTTCCACGAGCTATCAGAGGTGTTGCTGGGCTCCCGGACGGCGGTCCGTGTGCTGCGCGAGCTCGTGCTTTTTCCCGCGAGGGAGGCCACCGGCCGCCAAGTCGCCAAAGCGGCTCGAACGCCTCTGGCGCGGACCATCGAAGCCCTCAGCCATCTCGAACGACAGGGTCTCGTCGACATGCGCGAAGTCGGCCGCTCTCATCTGTGGCACGTCAACACGGGCCACACCCTCTATGCGCACCTGCGACCCTGGTTCGAATTCGAGCAGACCTCCCGCGCGACCCTGATGCGCGAAATCGCCAAGGTCCTGCGCCCCCTGCCCTTCGTTCGCCGCGCCCTCCTGTTTGGTTCCCTCTCGCGCGGCCAAGAGCGCCCCGACAGCGACATCGACCTCTTCGTTCTAATCGACGACGCGGACAATCAGCCCATGCTCGAGGCTGCCCTTCGCCGTTTGAAGGAGCGGCTTCGAGCCACTTTCGGCAATCCCCTCAAGTGGATTATATACGACCAGCACCAACTCGAAATCAATCGGAATCGGCCGTTCTACCGGAACGTGGAACGGGACGGCGTCATCTTGTTGGACAGGCCCATGGTCGCAGCGGAGAAGATCGACCGGGCACGCGCCGCCACGTACTGGTCGAAAGCGCAAGACTTCGACCGAACCTCGGAGCGGGCCGCGTCCGGCGGGGACATGAACGGGGCCGCATTGGCCGCCATCCATTCCGTAATCAGTGCCTGCGACGCGCTCACGGCCTTCCACCTACAATTGAGATCGCGAGACCCCGACCACGACAACGTGACCAAGCTCATTGCCCGCCTTCCCCTGCCGGATGCGCTCAGCAGGGCGGACGTCCTGCTTGAGATCTTAGAGGAGAAGAATGTAGTCGCGTACGGAGCGAGGACACTCAGCCCGCGGGCAGTGGAGGCTCTTCTAAAGAAGGCCTCCCGCTTTCTTGACTGGGCGGCCTCGCACCTGCCATTCAAGTGAGTCTTTGCACGCATTCCCCTCCACGTGACTCGGATTCTGTGACGTGCGAATCGTTCTTCTTGATGGCGACACTCGTGCTTCCGGTCCGCCAAAACACGGGCCGGTTACTCGGGCCGATTCGCAACCGGCCGCCCGGCGCCGGGCGGCGCTTGCCGGCCGAGCCGTCGGCGCGCCAGGGCTCCCACGTACACGCCCGCGACGACGAGGACCGCGCCAGCCGCGAAGGTCCACGTCACGGCCTCGCCGGCCAGCCAGAACCCGAGGGCGGCGGCGACCGCTGGGAGGAGGACGAACGCGGACGCCGGCCCCGAGGCCGTCCATCGCTTGAGGACATAGAGGAACAGGAAGAAGAGCAGGAGGGAGCCCACCGTCACGAGGTACACGAAGGCCCACCACGTCTCGTCGCGGATGGGAATCACGTGGACTTCCGCGTAGGCTTCCGAGAGTGCGTAGAGGACCGCGGCGCCCGCGGCCATGCCGATGGCGTTCATGGCCACCGGGTCCACGGGGGGGAACCGTTTGACGACGATGCTCGCCTGGGCGGCGGCGAACGCGGCAGCCAGGAGAGCGCCGAGGGCGATGGGAGGCACGGCGGCCGCCGACTGGTCCCAGAAGACGATGATGACGCCGCCGGCGGCGATGGCCGCGCCGGCGATGCCCCGCCACCGGAAGGCTTCCAGTCGCTGGACGATGGCCAGGAGGAAAGTGACGAGAGGACCGAGGCCCAGGACGACGGCGGCCACGCCGGCGCCCACGAAGACGAGTGCGTAATAGACGAGGGCGTAGAAGACGCCGAAGGCAAGGGTCCCATAGAGGAGGGCGCCCACGAGGGCGCGGCCGCGGGGCAGGGGAGACCGGCGCAAACCGACCCAGGCGAAGAACAGGAGCGATGCAGCGGTGAACCGCGCGGCGGCGCCCCAGAACGGTGGCAATTCGACGTTGCTGAACCGCACCGCGACGAAGTTCGTCCCGCCGATGAGGACGAGGACGCCGAAGGCGCCGAGCGTCCACGCATCGGGACCGGGCGGGGACTCTCCCACCATGTGGGATGGCGCTGAGCATACAAAGGTGCCGTGGAGCCAGGTGGGAGCGCTGGCCGGCGGCTCGAGGACCGCGTTGCCGCCGCTTTACGACGGGCGGCCCGAGGACGCGCCCATTGCACAGGACCGTGCCTACCTCTTCTTGGTCTGCGAACGCGTCCCCTTCGCCGTCTTCACAAGCGTCGCAGCGAAGCCATAGGCTTGTTCGACCCATGGTTGGATGTCCCTTACGGTCCGGACGCCCGGAGGTGCGACGAAGACGTATCCGCGCATGGGGCGACCCGTGAAGTCCATCGTGCGGGCGTGCGGGCGCCGGATGGCGTCATCGTGTGCCTCGGGGCCGACGCGGACCATGAGTTCGTCCTTCACGATGCCCACGAACATTTTGCCCTCGCGCAGCCACGCGAGCCCGCCGAACATGGCCTTCTCCGCGGCGCGTTTTCCCGCCAGGGCCTCGCGGACCCGGTCGGCCAACGCATGGTTGTACACCATCGCCCTTGGGAGCGGTGACCGGTTGATGAGGCCTACGGGGGGTTCAGCGGACGTGGGCGGGCACGCGCCGGATGCGAGTCGCGAGGAGTTCCGCCGTCGTCGCGACCTCGGCGAACTCGTCGTGAAGGCTCGCGATCGCGAGGCGAGGCACGAGATCGTCGATGGTCCCGAGCGGCGATGTGCATACGTCCCTCTGCGGGAATCTTCGAACCACCGGACCCGCTACGGGGGTCACCGCGGCCGCTTGGACCGGGTCCGCGCACGCACAATCAGCATGGTGCCCACCACGAGGGCGGCCACCAGGGCGCCGCCACCCAGCACGACCCACAGGAACACGTTGGAATTGCCTTCCCCATCCGGGCGCGTCGTTGGGGGCGATGTCTCCACCGTTGTCGGGCTCGAGGTTGTGGTGGCGCTGGTCGTCGTGGTGGTCGGGCTCGTCGTCGAAGAAGGCGTCGTCGAGGTCGTGGTCTCGACGGCTTGGCCGGCCGTGAGGCGTACGCTCGCCACGGGAATCGTGCTTCCGGTCGAGACGGCGCTGGCCGCCATGTAGAAGAAATCTGCCGCCCCCGGGCTCGCCGACGTGTCGGCGTCGTGGTAGGTGAATTCTGCGCCCGTGATCTCCGTGTTGGAGTCGGAAGTGCCGAAACCTTTGCTCGCGCCGGAGGGGCCCGTCACGAGTCGCCCCGGGGCGTCCTCCCCGTACGGCATCAGGAGGACGGTCCACGCGTCGGGCGTGGTGGAACTGTCGGGTGTCGAGACGGGATCGGCGGACGTTACGCCGGCGCTCACCGACGCGGCGCGGTCCAAACCGTACGTACCGGTGCCGCCGAAACAGAATGTGGGCGTCGTGTCGCAGTGGTCGGTCGAGAGGGCGGACACGCCTACTTCACCCGTATCCTGGGCCGCCACGACGGTGCCGGGAACCTTTTCGGACGACGCAGGGACCGCCAGGCGCAGACTTCCAGGATCGATGGTCGTGCCGCCGTCCCAGACGGCATAGAACATATCGTCGAGGAAGGAATCCGTCGTGCCGTAGTCGATGCGGCAGATGCTCGGGGATCCGGCGTCGCGAACGGTGCGGGTGGCGTCGGAGTCCCCGCTCTTGACCTGGGTACCGAAGCCGCCGTTCGACTGGGCCGGCGCAAACGGGAGGAGGAGCGCCACGATGGCGACGGTCGCGAGGAGGGGAAGGAATCGTTTCATCGGCGGAGCGCCCCAACCAACTCCGTGCTTATTAGTCGCGCTAATCGCGTCTATCAAGGTCCGCCCACGCTTCAACCCGCTTGGGCGCGGCGCCGTGGCCTACCACTCGAGGAGGCTTGTGCACGGCACCTGGAGCACCGAGGATTCGGCAAGGTGGCAGCGGCCGGTTCGTGCGCGCCCTGGCCTCCCTGAATTCCGAAGAGCGCCAAGAATTAGTCTCGCCTGCGCCGATCTTGGAGTGTTACCTAAGATTGTGACGCGTGGAGAAAGGCGCGGCGGAGGCGGATAAGCGCCTTGGCGTCGCCAGGGCCTCCCCCCGCGGCAAGTCGAACCCACTCGGACCCACTTCCCCGAACGTAAGGTCGCCCCGCTCCTGATGCCAACAAGCGGGCGCGGTGCGCGGCGCTCGTCCGAATGAGGATGTCGGACGACCGCACCGTGCGAGGGACGGCGGCAAAGCATCGGCCACGAACGAAGAACCCGGTCCACTGGAAGAATGGCCGCGTCCGGACGCCGTTCCAGGCCGACACCTTTTCCGCGAGCGCGACCGCCCACGCCGGGGCCCGGCGGCGCCGGGGAAACTTGTGGCGGTGGACTCTCGTCAAGATGATCAACCCGCTCGGGTCGCGATGCGCCCATGTCGCCCGCTCGCGTCGGCGTGCCGAGCGGCCGAAGCCCATCGGTGGTTACAATTCTTGTCCCCAAATCCTGCGGTACAAGAAAGGGGGCAATCCGTTGACCGGACTTCGGCCGGGCTTCATTCAGGGTGCGGACGCCCGGAAGGCACGGCCTCGACGAGCTTCCCCAAAAGCTCCGCGGATCGCACGACCGTTGCGAATTCCCCATGAAGGGTGGCCAGTTCGACGCGGTGCACCACGCCGGCCGGGATGGTCGTCCCGTCGGGACCCGTCCGATCGTGGGTGAACGTGGCGTCGGAGACGACGAAGGTCCGGAAGCCGAGGTTGGCGGCCATGCGCGCCGTCGTCGAGACGCAATGGTCGGTGGTGATTCCCGCGAGGACCACCTCCGTGATGCCGCTGGCGCGCAGTCGAGCCTCCAGGTCGGTCCCGATGAACCCGCTGTTCACGGTCTTGGTGAGGACGGGTTCGCCCGGCGCGGGAGCCACGACGGGCTTGATTGCATTGCCCGGTACGCCGGGGCGTAACGGCGACCCCGGTTCATTGGACATGTGCTGCACGTGGAACACGGGTCGTCCCGCTCGGCGCCAATGCTTGAGGAGGTCGCCCATGGTGGCCTCCGCGTGAGGATTGTTGCGCGGCCCCCACCGCGGCTCGTCGAACCCGGCCTGGACGTCGATGAGGATCAGGGCCGGGTTACCCGAGCCAAACTTTGGCGGCTGGGAGGGGGCCACACACGGCCAATCACGTTTCACGCTTCTATTTTTCGCCGGCATCCGGCGGGACCGGTCGGGAAACTCCAAGCCGGACCTTTGAGCACGTGAAAAAGCGCTTGGATTCCGCGGGGCTTCCGCTGGCCGCCGTCGAGTGCTCGGGCGTCCCCCTCGGGGGTCTCTACGCGAGCACGACCTCCAGCGGGATGGACCTCGTCACGCACTCCGCGCCGGGGCACCGCTCCTCCGTGAGCTTGAGGAGCCGTTGCTGCGTGGCGCGGTCGGGGCCCGCGCAATCCACGGTGAACCTGACGCGCTCGATGATGGGGTCCGTCGAAAGGCCCATCTGCTTGCGCAGGTCCATCGCGTTCTCGGCCGTGACGGAGAGGCGGGTCAGCGGGACGCCTTCCCCGGCCGCGGTGGCGGCGAAGGTGACGGCGAAGCAGGCGGCCAACCCGTGGAGGCAATACTGGATCGGGTCGGGACTCGTGCCCCACCCTCCCGCGAAGGCGGGAAGCTCGGTCTTGAGTTCCACCTTCCCCTTGGCGTATTCGACGACCGATACGAACTGGGGCTGGCCAGCGTCGAAGACCCAATTCCCGGTCACCCCCTTCCGTTTCTTGGCTTCCTTGGGGTCCTTCTGGATCGTGTCGACGAACGCGCGCATGGCGGCCGCGTTCACGTTGTTCAAGCTTGCGGGGGCCGGCGTCGTCTTGGTGGTGGCCATCGGTTCATGCCTCGGGCCGGCAATGGCCCGGGCCGGTTAAAGGTCGCCCCGACGACGAGCCGGGGTCCGCATCAGGGTTTCGAGGCGCGGCCGGCCGGCGCCGGGACGCGAGGCTCGGCATCGATGCGGCCTTGGGCGGCGCCCGCCCGCGCCGCAATCTGTTCGTCCAGCCACGCATTGAACACCGGCCGCCGCACCAGGACCTCGAGCCGGAGGCGGGCGATGCCAGGGAGCATCGCGAGCCCGCTTCGCACTTCCTCCACCTGGCCCACGGTCTCCGCCAGGAAGGATTGCTGCGACACGTCGCCGTCGTATCGGGAGAACGTCGGATGGGGCAGCGTCTGGAGGTACGCGTCGATCGGCCCGCGGTCCCTCGCGCTGTTGAGCCAAACCTTCACCTCCACGGGAATCACGCCGCGCGCCTTGGCGAAATCGAGGCGCATGGTGAGGAAGCACGCCCGCCCGTCCACGAAATCCTGCACGCGCCGCCGCACCGTCTTCTCCGAAAGGCCCGACCGCTCGGCGATGTCGACCAACCGATCCCGAGGGCCTTGCCGCAGTGCAGCCAGGAGGCGCCAGTCCCGGGGCGACATCGTGATGTCGGGTGAGGCGGTCGAGACCGGGAACCCCGCCGTGGGGCCCTTCGTGATGGCCTCGACCAGCTTGACGCAACGGTCGCTCGCGCCCCCGGGTTCCACGAAGGCGACCACCCCAAAGGTGGGTCCCATGTTTTCAAAGACCCAGAGGACGCCCTCGATGAGGCCGACCCGGGCGATGGCGTCCGCCTTGTCCACGCCGTCGCCCACTTGCGTGACGACGCGCAGGAACGCGCGGCCCAGGAGAGCCGGGTTGACGATCAAGTCCCAGCCCTGGAGGACGCCCTCCGCCTCCATCCGCTTGATCCGAAGCCGCACGGTCTCCTCGTCGAAGCCGAGGGCGGCCGCCGTTTCGGTGTAGGACCGGCGGAAATCCCACTGGAAGGAACCCTCGTTCAGCATCTGTCGAAGGATGTCTGCGTCGAGGCCGTCCATTTTCCCTGCGTCCCCAAGGAAAAACGCCCCGCCGGGGGAAAAAGGTGCCGGCCTTCCTTGCCGCGCGAGGCATGGTCTCAACCGTCGACCGACGCTCGAACCGCTTGGACATGCCGGTGGTTCTTCGCGCCCGGTCGGCCCTGGCTTTGGCGCTGCCCTTCATCTGCTGGGCCCTGGGCCTCCTTTGGATGCCAAGCGCCGCGCCGGCGCCGCATTCGCAACACCACCAAGACGGAACGTGAAACCCGATGAACACGAAGACCCGATGGATCCTGAGCACGCTAGCGTTTGCAATCGTTGGCCTCCTCATCGAGCCCCACTCCCCCAGTGGGGCCATGATTTGGGGCGAGCCCGCCGAAGACCCCGACGAAGCCGGGCCGACCTCGGCGCAGCTGGGCCTCCTCATGGCCATCACGCTGGTCCAAGTCGTCGGGTTCGGCGTCGGGTTCTCGGTCCTCGTCCATGGTTGGAAGGCGGCGCGGCGCAACGGCACGTCGGCAACCGTCGCCCTCGTCGCGGTCGTCTGGGGCCTGGTCAGCTGGGTCCCTCACGGCGCGGCCCATATGACCATCGGGGCCAACCTGTCGGACCTCATCGTGGTCGAGTACGTCTTCCACCTCACGCTGGTCGCCAGTGCTGCTGCGCTGGCGATCTTCATCCTCAAGCGGATCCGCGGGGCGTCAAAGGTCCCTGCCTCCGCGCCCGTCCCCCGCATCGCCCCGGCGCCCGCCCGTCCGGCCCCCGTCGTCCAGGGTCGGCGACTTTAGGAAAACGGAGGTCCCGGCGTGAGGATTCGCCACGAAGACCAGATCGACGTAGCCCGGGCGCCCTCGGCCGTGCTCGAGTTCCTCTTGGACATCGAGGCGCAACCCCGCTACTGGGCGGGCGTGGTGGCGGTCCGACGCCTCGCCGGGTCCCCGGGCCGACCCGGAACCACGTACGAACGCACGATTCGTGTCTTGGGGCGTCGCCGCGCCACCACCATCGTAATCCGCGCCGTGGAACCGGCGCGACTCCTCGTCCTGGACGGTGCCAGCCCCCAGGTCCACGTCCAGGCCCGCATCGAGACACGGGCGGGTCTGGCCGGAGCCACGCTCGTCGTCCAGTTGGAGGCGGAGGTGGCCGGAGGGTGGAGGCTCTTGGCGCCCCTGCTTCGGCGCAGGTTCGCCCGAAACACCCGCCGCACGCTCGAGACGGCCGAGCGCCTTCTGGAGGCCCCGTACCAGGAACCGCCCGGTGGGAGCCGCAACCCGCTTCCCCCACCACTGGCCGGGGGCTGAGGGGGCGGCGCCGAGGGGCACCGCCTCGCCGCCCGGTCGCCTGACTAAGCATCCGGACGCGGGTCGTCGAACACGGCCAGATGCACGTCGAGGTCGGCGGCGTAGTCGTTCTTCGACTCCGGCTTGGGGGGGCCTGATTGCGTCCAGGCGATCGCCACGCGCCCCTGCGACGCCGCGATGGTCTCGTAGTCACCGAACTTGAACCCCGACTCGTCGATGGCCATGGGTTCCCAGGGTTCCTGGAGGGCCTGCTCAACCACCGATCCCGTCGTCGGGTCCAGGCGCGCGTGCGTCGCCTGGATCCTCAGGTTCGCGGGGTCGTTGCGGCGGTCGAAGAACATGGCGTGGAGGATGCCCCCGTCCATGGCGATGGAATGCTGGAACTGGTCTCGACCGTTTCCGGGCGGGTCCGCGTTGAGGCGGGCCGGAGCCGACCAGGTGGCGGCGCCGTCGTCGCTGCTTGACCACCATACGTCGTAATCTCCTTCCGCGGCACTAACGAACGATGAGTAAATTCGACCGCTGAACGTCCCATTGGACCGGTCCACCGCGAGGACCGGGTAGGGGCTCCAGATGTCCTGCGCCGGCGACCGCTCCACGAGGACCACGGATCCGACGGTGGAGCGAGTCCAGGTCTCGCCGAGGTCCCGCGTGGTGGAGACTTGGACGCAGGGCGCGCCGTCACAATCGGCGGCGTGACCGACATGGAGGGCTCCGTCCGATCCCCAGGCCACGTTGGTCAAGAAGTTGCCCGCGAAGCCGGCCCATATCGGGGCGTCAACGACCTGGTCCGCCGGGCTCGCGCGCGTCGCAGTTCGAGGCGGCCTGCTCCATGTGCTTCCGCCGTCCGTGGAAACGCTCACGAAAAGTTCCTGGTCCGCCAGGAGCGCGCCCGTGAACGCCGTCCACGCGATGGCCAACCGGCCCGTGGCGGGGTCGATGGCGCCCCACGGCTTGTCGTTGAACTGCTCGGCGAACTGGCCCATCCAGACCACGCTGGGCTCTTGCCACGTCCTTCCGCCGTCCCGGCTCTTCGTGAAGAAGATGTTGATCGTCCCGTCCGCGCGCGCACCGGACGCGCAGGTCCCCGCGACGCCGGTGAGGTACGCGGTGCCTTCGGGGCCGAAGAACGCCACGGGGTCCCCGAACCAACAGAACAGGTTCCACGTCGTCCCCGGCGGCGCGTTCGTCACATAGGGGAGCATTGCCGATGTCCACGTGGCGCCGCCGTCGAAGGTCACGTAGGTGGTGAGCCCGTACGCGCCGGGCCCGCCAAAGACCTCCTCCCCCAGGACGGGTTCTTGCACGTCGTTCGGCGAGTCTGCCACGAGGTCCGTACCGGCCGCCACGAGGATGTTCTGGACATCGGTGGGGTTGATGGCGACGCTGGGCTCGAACTCGCGCCAGGCTTGGGCGGCGATGACGTGGTCGCAGGGCCCCAGGCAGGCGGGGCCCGCGCCGTCGCCCGACGGCGTGTCGCTGTCCTGGGAGCTTGGCTCCTCCGTCGCCTCCCGGTCCACCAGGCACCCGCTTGCGCCGACGAGGATCGCGACCAGGAGCGCGGGATGCCACGGTGGCCCGTTGAGCATGGCGCGCAGCACCTTCCATCCCCCCGCTTAAGCCTTGTGGCGTTCGGACGGCGTGCGAGGGGCCAAGGCTACGCTTCAGCGGCGCGAGGCCCCAGGTTGAACACGATGGTCTTGAGTTCCGTCATCTCTTCGATGCTGTACCCGATGCCTTCGCGGCCTAGGCCGCTCTCGCGCTGGCCCCCGAAGGGGAAGTGGCCGACGCCGTGCTTGGGAACGTCGTTCACGGTGACCTCGCCGCAGTCGAGCCGTTTGGCGGCGCGCCACATGCGGTTGAAGGACTGCGTGAAGACGCACGAGTCCAACCCGTAAGGCGTCGCGGTGGCGAGGTCCACGACGTCCTCCGCGTTCGTGGCTTCCAGGATGGGAAGGACGGGCCCGAAGGTTTCTTCGCGCGCCAGGCGCATCGCGGGCGTCACGCCCGCGACCACCGTCGGCTCCACGTAACCGCCGCGGCGGCGCCCCCCCTGGACGACCTTCGCCCCGCGTTCGACCGCATCGCGCACCATGCCTTCGACGCGGCGGGCCGCGTCCTCCGAAATCAGCGGCCCCACCCGCGTGGCGTCGCTCCGAGGGTCGCCCATTGGCCAATCCTGCGCGGCCTTCACGGCCCGCTCCGTGAACTCGCCCACGACGGCCCGGTCCACCACGGCCGCGCTCACGGCGTCGCACCGTTGCCCCGCGTTCTTGAACGCGCCTTCGATGCACTTGGCCGCGGCCAGGTCGACGTCGGCGTCGTCGAAGACGAGCGCGTGCCCCTTGCCGCCGAGTTCTAGGTGGAGTCGCTTGAGGCCGCTCGACGCGTGGATGCGGCGCCCGACCTCCGTGCTTCCAGTGAAGCTCACCATCCGGACCTTGGGGTGCTGGACCAAGGCTTCGCCGGCCGTCGAACCCGAACCGGTGAGAACGTTCATGGCCCCGGCGGGAAGGCCGGCCGCCTGCAGGATCCGGGCCAACAGCAGCAGGGCCAGGGGCGTCTGGTGGCTCGCTTTGGCTACGACCGTGTTGCCGGCGAGCAGGGCCGGTGTGACCTTTGCCGCGGGAATGAACAGAGGAT
>CAYVGY010000084.1:1404-12902 GCA_964451065.1 uncultured Halobacteriales archaeon | reverse complement strand
TGGGCGCCCAATCCATCGGGGAGCCGGGCACGCAGATGACCATGCGCACGTTTCACTATGCCGGGGTGGCCGAGATCAACGTCACGTTGGGGCTGCCGCGCCTCATCGAGATCGTCGACGCCCGGCGCTCGCCCTCGACGCCCACCATGAACGTCTACCTCGAGGGCGTCTACGCGGAGGACGCGGAACTGGCGCAACGGGTCGCCAACAAGATCGAGACGACGTACCTACGCGACATCGCCGACGTCGAGACCGACCTGGGGAACATGAACCTCACCATCAAGGTCAGCCGCAAGGCCATCGAGCGCAAGGACCTGACGATGGACGACGTCGTGAACTCGGTCACCAAGATCCGCAAGATCCAGGCCAACCGCAAGGCGGACAACGTCACGCTCACCCTCGACGAGCCCAGCTACAAACGGCTGCTGCAACTGACCGAGACGGTGCGCGACCTCAAGGTCAAAGGCATCGACGGCATCAAGCGCGTCGTCATCCGCAAAGAGGAGGGCCGCTACGTCATCTACGCCGAAGGCAGCAACCTCGCGGAAGTCCTGCGCATTGAAGGCGTGGACAAGAAGCGGGTCACCACCAACGACATCCAGGGCATCTACGAGGTGCTCGGCATCGAGGCTGCCCGCAACGCCATCGTCAGCGAAGCCTACGACACGCTCACCGAGCAGGGGCTCACGGTGGACATGCGCCACCTCATGCTCGTGTCCGACGTCATGACGGTGGACGGCACCGTGCGCGCCATCGGACGCCAAGGCGTCTCGGGCGAGAAGACCTCCATCCTCGCCCGTGCTGCATTCGAGATTACCGTCGACCACCTGCTGCGCGCCGGCATGCGCGGCGAGATCGACGGCCTTAACGGCGTGGCTGAAAACATCATCGTGGGCCAGCCCGTGAACCTCGGCACCGGCGCTGTCCGCCTGGCCATCGACCCGCAGCGCCTGGCCGCCATCAAGCCCCCGCCGCAACCCGCACCCCCGCCGCCCAAGCCCACGGAGAAACCCGCCGAACCAGAGCCCTCTCCTTCCTCTACCGAAGAACCGTCGCCCACCCCGGAGGCTGTTTAGATGGACATCCAGCGTGCGTTGCGTACCGTCGTGTCGACCGGCAAGGTCCACTTGGGGGCCCACCAGACCCTCAAGGCGATCGAGGCCGGAAAAGCCAAGCTTGTGATCTTCGCGTCGAACACGCCCGAGCGCGAGGCGCTCGCGACCGCCGCCAAGACGAAGAAAGTCCCGACCCACGAGTACCCCGGCATGGGGACGGAACTCGGGCCCGCCTGCGGCAAGCCCTTTGCCGTGGCCGTCCTGGCGGTCCTCGACGCGGGCGAGTCGGACATCATGCAGTTGGCTCGCTAAGGCCCGGGCGAAACGCATGCCCGACATCACGATCTCCGGCGAGGCCATCAAGTACATCGAGGCCGTCGAGGATTACGTCAACAAGTGGACCATCCGGGAACTCCAGGCGCGCGGGAAGGTCCCGGAACACCCGGTGCGGACCCAGCTGCACGTCATGGACTGCCTCGAGGCCGGCGACCGCATCGTGTTCGTGGTCGAGAAGGGGCACCTCGGCATGGCGCTGGGACGCGAGGCGAACCACCTCGAGAAGCTGCAGGAAATCCTCAAGAAAGAAGTCAAGTTCATCGAGTTCGACGAGGACAAGAAGTTGTTCGTCAGCAACCTCTTCAAGCCGTTCAAGGTGGAGAAGGTCGAGGTCGACCAGAAGCGCGGCGGCGGCCCGCTCGTGGCCACCGTGATGCTCAAGGAAGAGGAGAAAGGCAAGGCCATCGGCAAGGGCGGCCGCAACGTGAACCTGGCGCGGCTCTTGGCCAGGCGCCACCATTCGATCGAAGAGATCAAGGTGCTCTAGGCGGTCAGGGTCCGCCACCGACAGCACCATTGGATACTTGTGCCAGTCTCGACTTATCCATCGACGCGCACCGCCCTCCTTCGTGGTCGCATGACCTCCCGCAACCGAACCATCCCGACGACGCTTGCCACCCTTGGAATCTTGGCCTTGGCTGCCTTCGTGGGCGCCGGAACCGCCGAAGCCAGCCAGACCAGCGACTATTGCCAAATGCACGCCGAACGCTGCAATCCCGGCCACCACGAATGCCGGTACTACTACTCCCATTTCTGGGGCCGGTACAGCCGCTGCTATTGGGTTTCCAACAACTAATCCGTGGCACGCCACCCTCCCCCCTTCTCCTTTCTCTTCCTCCTGTGCGGGGACGAATCTCTGGGCGGGCCCCTAGGGGCGCGCGTGGTCATAAGCCACGTCGACCGGCGCGCGCTGCGTCGCCCGGAAGAACTCGGTCGTCCCGTCCAGGATGTCGCCCGCGTGCAAGCCGCCATGCAGCTGGCCCAGGTCGCCCTGGCAGAGGTCGGCCAACGGCCACCCGTCGCGGTAGCACAGGATGGTCGCCATGCCGCCGGGGCTGATGTGGTCGTTCTGCTCGTACTGGGAGAAGTGGTCGTGGAGCATCCACGCCCCCGGGTTGTCCAGCTTCACGTAGACGTCGTAGCGCTCGCCCGGAGCGATCGCGAGGGTGTCCGCCCAGTACGGGTTCGGAAGAAGGAAGCCGTCCTTGTGGGTCACCTGGAAATGGTGCCCGTGGAGGTGGATGGAGTGCATGAGGTTGCCCGCGTGGATGAGGCGGATCCGGATGGTGTCGCCCGCGTCGCCGAGGATGGGGCTCGTGAGGGGGAACGCCCTGCCATTGAACAGGAACGTGTCATAGTCCGCATAATACGCTGGGTACGTGAAGGGGTACCACGAGCGGTTCTCGCGTAACGCTGAGTCTGGCGTGTTCTGCTCCAGGAAATCCTTGATCGGGCCCGGGATGCGTGGGTCGTTGCGGACTTGGTCGTAGACCTGCTCCACCGTCGAGAGCGTCGACATGTGGTAGTAGTCGCGTAATTGGCCGTAGAGGGCGTCGATCGTCTCCTCGGGGTCGCCGCTTCGGGCCAGGATCTGGTCGGGTTGGACCTGGCTGTGGATGTGGCTCTTGTCCCACTCGTCGAGAACGAGGGTGGCCTCGTGGTCGAAGCCCGGGTCCTGGTCGGAATCGGCGGGCTCGACGATGAAGGCGCCGTACATGCCCATGTCCACATGGTGCTGGGTGTCCAGGTGGCAATGGTACCAGTACGTGCCGGATTGGTTGACGGTGAAGACGTAGGTGTACGTGAACGCGCCATTGCCGCCAAACTGTCGTTGGCCGAGCGGGGCCTGGCTCAGGTAAGGAACGCCGTCCTGGTTCCATGGGACGTGGATGCCGTGCCAGTGCAACGTATGGGGCATGGGGACGGCGCCGTCGATCACGAAGGTGATCTCGACCGTGTCGCCCTCGCGGATCCGGATCTCCGGGCCTGGGATGGTGGCGGGACTCTCCTGGTCGGGCGCGAACCCCCACGCCTCGACCTTGGCGCCGGGGTAGAGCTCCCACCGCATGTCCATGTCGCCGGACTTCATCAATGGCTTGAGGTAGAGCAAGAACGACTTGTAGCCTGGCTGGTAGGAGGCTTCGTCGTCTTCCTGGCTTCCGCCTCCGCCGCCTAGGCAGCCCGCCAGGATGAGGATCCCGGCCACCAGTAGGACCGAGTTGGGTCGCAGAACAGCCATCGCCAGCCCGGCTCGAAGCGAGCCGTAACTCGGCCTACTCCGACCGACCATATTTAAGAATTGTTGTAGCCCATGGGCGCCAACGGGTTGCCTCCCGCCTCACCACGGAACCACGCGCCCGGCCTCGCAGCAGGCTCCCCAAGCGGGCCCACCCAGAAGCGTCCGCTTTCGGCCCCCATTACGTATTTAAATGGTCGGTCTCTCCCGCGATGAACGGACGCACGGCGTCGCGCCTGTTTTCCTTTGAGGTTTGACCGTGGCGACCATCCGTATCGGACCCGGCGGAATCCCCCTCAGCTGCAAGGGCCGCACCGTCAAGGACGGCGTCATCTACACGCGCAACCTGGAATTGGACGCCATCCAGGTCCAGTTCGTGCGAGGCATCCGCATGACGGAGGAGGAAGCGCTCGAGGTGGGCCGCGTCGCCCGCGAGGCCAACGTCGAGGTCCACGTCCACGCACCCTACTATACCAACTTGGCCTTGGACCCCCAGAACGTGGAGCGGGCCTTCGAGAAGGTCATCGCCGCCGCGGCGCTGGCCGACGCCATGGGCGCCAAGACGTTGGCCGTCCACTGCGGCCTCTACGATGATTCCGGCTCGGCCACGACCGTCGAACGCGTCAAGCAGACCGTGGCCGAGATCGGCGACACCTTCAAGGAGGACGGCATCCGCGTCCGCCTCGGCCTCGAGGTGGCCGGCAAGCAGGCCCTGTTTGGAACGCTGGAGGAAATCGTCGAAGTCTGCAAAGCGGTCCCCGCCGCAATCCCGATCCTGGACTTCGCGCACATCCACGCGCGCACCAACGGCGGCCTCCAGACCCAGGAAGATTTCGCCCGAATCTTCGACCTCGTCCGCGAGCTGAACCTGGCCGAGTACCTCATCCACTTCACAGGCGTGCTTTACGAAAACGGAAGTGAACGCCACCACATTCCGATCAAAAAAGGCGACTTGCGATTCGAGCCCCTGGTGGAGACCATCCTCGACCGCGACCTCAACGTCACAATCGTGAGCCACAGCCCCATCCTCGAGCACGACGCCATGTACATGAAGATCGTGCTCGACCGCGTCAAGGAACGCCGCGAACTCCGCGCGCAACGGGAGAAGGCGATGGCCATCCAGGAGCAGGAGCGCGAGAAGGCCCGCAAGGAACGGGAGCGCGTCGCCCTGGAGCGCCAGAAGGAGAAGGAGAAGCTGGAGAAGGCCAAGCAGCGCGAGCGAGAACAGGCGGCGAGGAAGCGGGAGCAGGAGAAGAAGAAGGCCGAGCTCGAGGCCAAGAGGAAGGCCAAGGAAGCGGCCAAGAAGAAGGCGCCGCCGAAGTCCGCCAAGAAGGCCAAGGTCGCCGCCAAGCCCAAGAAGAAGGCGAAAACCAGGTAGTACGAATGCCGCCGTTGCGACGAACGCCGCCGGGCGGCGCGTTGGGCGCCGCCATCGATTACGTCCTCGACCAGGCGCGGGCGACCACGGGGTCCCTTGACCCTCGTCTAGTTCAGTCCTTTCTCCGCGAACTGTCCGACGCGCGCCGCGTCTTCGTCTACGGGGCGGGACGCAGCGGCATGGTGGCGCGCGCCTTCGCCGTGCGCCTCTACCACCTCGGCTACACCGTGTACGTCATCGGCGAGACGGTGGCAGCTCCCGTCCAGAAGGGCGACGTCGTCGTCCTCATCTCGGGCTCGGGCGAGACCTAGCCGGTCGTGATGTCGGCCGAGATCGCCAAGAACATCGGCGCCCGCGTGCTCGTCCTCACCGCTAACGGGGGCAGCCGCCTGGCCCAGTTCGGCGACATCGTCCTCAAGGTTGCCGGGCCGGCCACCCAAGGCCACGACGTGGGCCTGGCTCCGCTGGGAACGCTCTTCGAAACGGCGACCTGGGTATTCCTCGATGGAGTCGTGGCCGAACTCATGCGTCGTCGCCACCAGACGGAAGAGATGCTGCGCCAGCGGCACGCGACGATGGAATAGTCAGAGCTGGGAACAGGCCGTGTCCGTGTCGGTCCCGTCGAGGAACCGGACCCACCCGTCCTCGTCCGGCGCGTCGACGCTTACTTGGCTGGACGCCGTGCCCTCGTAGACCCGGTAAATCGAGGACTGATCGCGCACGACGCGGCCAAAAGCGTCGGTGAACGGGTAACGAATCTCGATGCGAAGGCAGCTCGGCATGTGGGCGTCGAGTCGCGCACCGTAATCGATGCGCTTCTTGCTCACGCCCTTGGCCCCAAACCACCGGTTGAATCCCTCCGGCAACGGCTCGTCGTGGCACGGGTCGTCGGGCTGCAAGACGTCTGGGTTCTGGCACGCCACGTACTTGGTCCTCCGGGTCTCGGTGTTGAAGAAGAGTCGGCCGAGTTCCGTCTCGTACTCCGTGACCTTGGCGCTGTCGCTGATCTCCGGAGCGGGCGAGCCGGCGGGCCTCACGTAGCGGAACCGGGCCCACGTGTTCCACTGTTCATCCAAGTAGCGGTTGTAGTTGCGCTCCTCCCCCAACGCGAGGTAGTCAGGGTTGAAGACCCCGAAGTAGCCGTAGAGCAACTCCTCCTCAAACGGCCCCGTGACGCCGCTGACGTCGACCGTCATCCAGGGGTGGGAGGCGTCCGTCGGCCCCACGTACACCTCGACCCACATGTGAAACCCGCCGACGTTGGCACGCGGATTGTCCAAGTAGCCGTGCATGGGGCGCGCCGGCACACCCGCGATGCGAAGCAACGTGATGTAGAGGACCGCGAGGTCGCCGCAGATCCCTTTCCCGCGGTCCAAGGTGAGGCCGGCGCGTTGCAAGTCGCCTTCGGGATCGTCCAGTTTGGCGGAGTCGTAGTCGACCGTCTCGAACAGGTAGATGAACAGGGCCTCGGCGATGCGGAGCGTGTTGGTCTCAGGGCCGGCCACGTCTTCGACGATGCTGCGCA
The DNA here is from genome assembly GCA_964451065.1 of uncultured Halobacteriales archaeon. Taxonomy (GTDB): domain Archaea; phylum Thermoplasmatota; class E2; order JACPAO01; family JACPAO01; genus CAYVGY01. The sequence goes on along the minus strand of CAYVGY010000084.1, from coordinate 6,372 downwards.
GCGTGGTATTGTCGATCTCGATGGCGGGGCCGGCGCCGAGGTAATCGGCGCGGACATCAGCCGGCAGCTCGGCCAATTCGAGGTACTGGTCGGGGTCGGAGAGGTCCCACGTGTAGAGGAAGCCAGTGTAGTTGGCGTGGATGCCGTAGTCGAGTTGCCCCGGCCCGGGGTTGGCCATGGGCGCCCGGACATCGACGTCGATCTCGTTGCTCCACGGTCCTCGGAGGCCGGCGGCGTTGACGGCGCGCACGCGGTAGTGATGGCGCCCGTTCCCGACCTGGTCCTCGACCCATGACGTGGCCAAGGCCGATCCCAACGTCTCCCAAGCGCCGTCCTCAAGGTTTCGCTCGAGCTCGTATTTCACGACACCCGACACGTCCGTGACGGTCGACCACGAGAGTTCGAATCGGTACCCGGGGGGGTCGGCTCGGTCGGCCAGGAGCGGTGCGGGCGGCGGGGTGGCGTCGATGTTGAAGGGGCCGAAGGCGCCCGGGTCCCCGTCCCGACGGGCGCGAGCTTGGACCCAGATCGTGAAGGATCCATCGCCGGGGATTGGGACCACGGCGGACGCATCCGCGACCTCGCCTACGAGGGTGGCCGCGCCGAAATCGGTGCCGACGGGCCCGACGCGGATCGCGTACCGGATGCCGTCGGAGCCGAGGTCGTTCCACACGAGGGCGACCGTCCGATTCGGATACCATTCACCCGGTTGGGGTTGGCTGTCGCGGAGTCGAAGATCGAGGTCGACGAGCTTGTCGGCGTCGCCCAGCGCGAAGTACTGGACGGACTGGTCAACCATGGACCGGACGAAGTCCGACACGGCCTCGGGTTTGGCGCCGTCGCCGGGCGGCGGAAACGCCTCGTAAAGGGACCAAGCAATCCGGCCCGCCTCGGCCGGCGCGTACAGAATCATGCCGAAGACGAGGACGAAGACTGCGCCGCCCGCGGCCGGGCCCATCCAGGCGCGTCGACGCACAGGGACCCATCCACGCCACGGGCTTATAGGGTTTTGTGAACGGCCCAGAACCTTTTATCGCCGGCGGCATCCGCTTCGTCGTGGCCGAGCCTTGGGTCGAGCGCCATCGCCCCCGCCGCCTGAACGAGGTCGTGGGGAACGCCCAAGCCGTCGAGGCGCTCCGAAGATGGGGCGAATCCTGGAAGGTCGGTACGCCCAAAGAGCGGGCGACCCTCCTGGCCGGGCCGCCCGGGTGCGGCAAAACGTCCGCCGCGCACGCGCTGGCCGCGGAATTCGGCTGGGAAGTGTTGGAGCTCAACGCGTCGGACGCGCGCAGCGCCCCCGCGATTCAGCGGGTGGCGGGTCTCGGGTCAGTCCACCAGACCTTCTCGAGCGGGGGCGACTACCAGACCAGCCAGAAGGGCCAACGCAAGCTCATTATCCTGGATGAGGCCGACAACCTGTACGAGCGGGCCTCGGAGGAGACGGAGGCCCAGGGCACCGATTGGTCCGACCGCGGGGGCAAACGCGCCATCGTGGAGACCGTGCTTCACACGCGGCAACCCATCGTCCTCATCGCCAACGACGCCTACGCCCTCACCCGCGGCGCCGGAGAACGACTGGCCAAGGTCACGCTCCGGGTTCCGTTCCGACGGTTGGCGGCGCCCGTCGTCAAGAAGGTGTTGGCGGCCGTGGCGGTGGCCGAGGGCGTCGACGTGACCGACGAGGTGCTGCAGGCGCTGGTGATCGGGGCCCACGGAGACCTTCGTTCAGCCATCAACGACCTGGAGGCCGTTGCCGCGGGCCGCCGGCGGGTCCATGTCCTGCCCTCCTTCGCTCTGGGTGAACGGAACCGGACGGAGACGGCGTTCGACGCGGTGGGTCGCATCCTGCAGGCGACGGACATGGACCGAGCCATCACCGCCGCCCGCAACCTCGATGAGCCGCCCGATTTTCTCTTGGCTTGGCTGGACGAAAACGTGCCCATGGAGTACCGGCGCCCCGAGGACCTGGAACGGGCCCTGCTCGCGTTGTCGAGCGCGGACATCCTGCTGGGGCGAGCCATGCGGCGACAGCACTTTGCCCTCTGGGGCTACGCCACGGAGATGATGGCTGGCGGCGTGGCCGCTGCGAAGGCGCAACCGTACGGGACGCCGCCGCACTACCGATTCCCCGGGTGGATCCTCCACATGAGCAGGTCCAAGGGCGCCCGCGACCTTCGTTCTCGACTCGCGGAGAAGTTGGGCCATGCCATGCACTTGGGATCCAAGGCGGTCGTCCAGGATGTCCTTCCCTCGTTGGGCGCGATGTGCCGGCGCGACCAGGAACTGGCCGAATCCGTGAGCCTTCGGTTCGAGCTGGATGAGGATGAGGTTCGATCGCTCTTGGGCCGGGGCGCGGCGGAGGCCTATGTCGAGGAGGTCGTCGCGCACGTGGCGGGACGACGGACCGCGTCGACGAACCCCCAGACGCATCTGCGGCCTCACGCGCCGACGCCGGCGCCGCGCGGGGAGAAGGCGTCACGGCAACGCAGCACGAGGCTTGGGGACTTCTAGCCTCGGCGACGGAATCGGCGCGGCGGGCACCGTGAAGAAGAGGGTGCTGCCTGCCTCGAGTTCCGACTCGACCCATACCTTGCCACCGTGGTTGTCCACGATCTTCTTCACGATGGCCAGGCCGGCTCCGGTCCCGGGGTACTCCTTCCGCGTGTGCAAGCGCGTGAAGAGGCCGAAGATCCTGTCCCGCTGCTCGACTGGAATGCCGATGCCGTTGTCCCGGACCTGGAACTCGACGAAGCCGTCCACGCGGCGGCCACGGACCACGACCTGAGGGACGTCAGATTGGTTGAACTTGATCCCGTTGCCGATCAGGTTGACGAAGACTTCGACGAGGCTCGTGCGGTCGGCGATGACGGGAGGGAAGGGCCCTTCGAAGACGAGACTGGCCTTGCTTTCCCGCGTCATCGCGTCCAAGCTCTCGCGGACCTCGTGGAGAACATCGGCGACTTCCAGGCGCACGAGCTGCGCCTTGGACCGCCCGTGCCTGGACAGGCGCAGGAGGTCATCCAGGAGCCGTTTCATCCGGAGGGCGCCCGCGTGGACCCGCTGAAGGTAATCCTTCCCTTCGTCATCGAGCTTCGCGGCGTAGTCCTCCAGCAAGAAATGGCTGAAGTTGCTGATGGACCGTAATGGCTCCGCCAGGTCGTGGCTCGCGGTGTAGATGAAGGAGTCGAGTTCTTGGTTGGCGGCTCGGAGGTCCTTGGCCGTGGATTCGAGCTGCTCGATGAGGCGGTGTTGCCGAAGCCCGGCCGTGACCTCCTGCGCCACGAGTTCCATGAGCTGGACGTCGTCGTCGCGCGGGTTGCGGCCTTCGGCGGCCACAACCTGAATGATCCCCCAGGGGTCGGGGTCGGTGCCGAAGGGGACGCTGATGATGGTCTGGAAATGGTACTTGGTAAGCAGTTGCGGCGTCACGTGGAGGTCGGTTCGGTCTTGGAGGCGGGACTCCACCAGCGTTCGGCGCTGGAACCACGTCTGGACCGCGATGGCCGGGAACTTGGCATCCAACGGGTATTGGCGAATCCGGTCGACGACCTCGTCGGGCAGCCGGTCGAAGGCGCGCAGGACCAGCGCATTGCGCGACCTGTCGTGGAGGTAGATGGTGCACGCGTCGAAATCCGTGGCCGTGGTGATGGCGTGCGCCGCCCGTTCAACAAACTCCTGCGGCGTGTGGCTCGAAATGGCGGTCGTGGCCACGCTGAGCAGTCCCTCGCGCTCCCGCCGCGACCGTTCCCGCGACGAGACGTCGCGGACGTGCGCAATGAAGTACTGACCCGCGACGGTGCGGCTCTCGCTAACGCTTACTTCGACCGGGACCTCGCTCCCGTCCTTTCGCTGGCCCCGTGCGCTAATGGGTCGCGCGATCTGGGGCAGCCGTCCGGTTCGATGAAAGACCTGCCGCGCGTCCAAGTGCTTGGCCTGCAGCCGCTTTGGAATGAGATCGGCCACGTCGCGGCCGTAGACTTCCTCCCGGGAGAATCCAAACAGGCGTTCGGCGGCCCGGTTGTAGAGGACGATACGCCAATTCGCGTCGACGACGACGATAGCGTCGGGGGCGGTCTCCGTAAGGTCCCGGAAGCGCTGCTCGGCGGCTCGGATGACCGTGACGTCGCTGAAGGCGACGACCGTCCCGCGGATCCGACCACTTCGGTCCACCATGGGGACGGCGCCGGCTACGAGCGTTCGACGTTCGCCGCTTGGACGCTGGATCGTGAACTCGACGTTGCGAACGGGCTCCTTGGTCTGGAGGCACTGCATGATGGGATGCTTCTCGACCGGGAACGGTTCGCCCTCGGGGGTCCGGATGCCGCAGACGGCCTGGAACTTGTCGGGAGGGATGCCGCTGGCATCCCGGCCTAGAATCTCACGGGCCGCACGGTTGGAGCGGAGGACCTGCCCCCGCTCGTTCGTGATGCAGATGCCGTCCGTGAGATCTTCGATGATCGCGTCCAGTTCACTCTTGGCGGCGCGCAGATCCCCATGGGCCTGTTCGAGGGATTCGCGTAGGGCGCGCTCGACCGAATACAGGCGGACGTGTTCGAGGTAGAGGCCGAATAGGAGCACGAAGTAGGCGAGCACCTTTGCGATGTGGGCCGCAAAGAACGGGCCGTCCCCGGTGGCCGTGCTTTGGGCGGCGAACGCCTGAGCAACGACCAGGCCGCCGAGGCCCGCCGCGCCGACCCATCGGAAGGGCCGGCCGGTCGTCGGGAGGCCGGGAGCCACCAAGACGTAGAGGCTGACGGAGTAGAGTCCGAGGGGAGCGAGTTCCCATCCGGCGCGGCCGCCGAGGACGGCGACGTGGTAGTCGGCGCGCACCGCCCAGGCGATGAAGGGGGCCAGGGCGAGGGCGCCGGCCAAGACGCTGGCGAAGCCCCAGCCGAGGTTGCGCAGGGCGCGTTCATCGAGCTTGGGCGAGCGGACGGAAAAAGAAGCCAGTAGGAGGCCGGCGCCTAG
>CAYVGY010000084.1:0-1394 GCA_964451065.1 uncultured Halobacteriales archaeon | reverse complement strand
GAGAAGCAGCCGAAGTCACCGTCTTTATAAGGCAGGCCGCCGGCTACGGCGACGAAGTGCACGCCGTCGGAGGTCGCGCCCGGCAGCGCTCCGAGGTTGGGAGACGCGGCGAGCGTCTCCAGCACGGGGTGGGCCAGGTCGAACAGGGACGCCGCGAGGGCCGCGAGCGCCACGGGCAGATAGACGCGTTCCCGGCTCACAACGTACTTGGCGCCGGCCAGGAAGAAGATGCTGAGGCCGGCGAAAGCGGCCAAGAACTCCAGTTCGGCGTGAAAGGCGGCCGGGCCGGCCTGCCGGCCGGCGTTGAGGACGAGGGCCCCCGCGACGGCCAAGATGGCCAGGACGAGCGTGGCCGCATACACGCTGTGGCGAACGTCGGGCTGTTGGCCGTTGGTGGCGTTCTCTGGAGCGGTCATCCTAGTAGGAGTATTGCTCGGTGCGAGTGGTGGCGGCAAGGATGGCGGCGAGTTCCTTGGCTGCGAACTCGAGTTCCGTCTTGGCGGACTGGGCCATCTGGCTGGCCTCGGCGGTGGCGGCAAAGAGGACACCGAACCCCGCGACGGGGGCCACGTAGAGGTGGCCTTCCCCGAATTCGGCGACGACGAGGCGAAGCGTGGGTAGGTTGAGGCCTTCCCCGAGGAAGTTGCAGGTGGAAGCCGCGCTCGCCACCATGGCGCAGATGGTCTCCGGGCTCAGCCGTTTCGTCGTCCGGAACCGGGTGCTCACCTGGAACCCGTCCGGGCTCGCGAACCCCACCGCGACGAACGCGCCGCGGCTGCGGTCCATGAGTGCGTCGAGCACCGTCTCGACCTCATGGATGCTCTCGCGTCGGTCACGCCTTTGGACGCCCAGAGCGCCGGCCCGGGCGCGTTGGAGCGCCGCCCGGACCTTCGATACCACGTCCTGGTCGTAGGAGGGCGAGTCCTTGGCCACGAACCCCTCCGCCCCCAGCGTGAGGGCGCGGGCGACAATGAAATCACTCCCCAGGCCCGATTGGATGAGGACCGGACTCTGGATGCCACGCTCCTTGAGGCGCAAGAGGACTTCCGTCCCCGTCATGTCTCCCAGGTTGTAGTCGAGGACGATCAAGTCGAATCGTTGGCCGAGGGCTTGGTCGAGCCCCGTGCGGCCTGAATTCGCGGTGGAAACCTTCCACCCCTGGGCACGGACGGCGCGCGTGAAAACCGTGAGGTCGTCGGGGTTGTCGTCGACGACGAGCAGGGAAAGCGGCTGGCCCGCACCCGCGTCATTCGCCATTCAAGGGCCCCGGTCCCGCACAGTGCGGTCGTCGTTAAACGACCCCATTGCTTTTTAAGCGTTTGGGAAGGCCCGACACCCGTGAAACCGGCCATCGACAAGGGCGCACGCGTCAGAATATCTTTTTAAGGACCCCC
>CAYVGY010000083.1:6723-12924 GCA_964451065.1 uncultured Halobacteriales archaeon | reverse complement strand
GAGGCCCGGCACAAGAAGCCAGGGCTGGAGGACGCCTACCAGCGTAGCCGTGAGCGCCGCGGCGACCCAGAGCGGCCACCGGCTGCCGTGGACTTCGCCTGCGGCCGCGCTAACGGCGACGGCGTGCGCTCCGGTGTCCATGGACGGGTCCTCGAAGGAATAAAACGGGCCTTGGGCGTTGTTCCGAACCTGTTCGGTTACGTCAGGCGGCGGGCTCGTCCAGGTCTTCGGCCACATGGTCGTTGGCGCGGCCGATGAGTTCCTGCTCGATGATCATGAGGGCCTCGGATAGCGTGGACTTGACGACGCCCATTTGGCTCGCCAGACGTGTGAGGGTGATTCTACGCGGGTACTCGTAGTACCCTTCGGTGACCGCCCGGCGGAGAATCTCGTGCTGCCGCGCGGTGAGGCGGCGGCGGGGAGCGTACGGACCCGAGAATAGGACCTCGGCGGTGTGGCCTCCCCGGGTCAGCGCGTCCATGAACCCGCGCACGTTGTCCCGGCTGGAGATGAGCACCCAGCGCTCCCAGCCGCGTTCGACGTGGAAGGGATAAGCCGGAACCATGCCAGTGGACGCGAAGACCTTCGGCAGCGGGCAGGTCGTGGTCCAGACCCGGATCCGGGCCCCGGCACCGTTCTGGTGGAGGACTTCGACGCGGTCCCCGTTGGAGGCCCGGGTGAGTTCTTGCACCGCCTGCTTCCAGTCGGGACCGACTAGGTCGGCGACTTCGTGTACTTGGCCCTCCTGCGTTAGGAAGCAGGAGAGGACGCGGACCTTGACGCCGGGATAGGCGAGGGTGGTGCGCCAACACCAACCTCCCTGGGGGTTTCGCGTTCGAACGACGACGCACCACATCGATCCGTTGGGCTCGGTTCCAGCAGACATGGGAGGCCGACGTCGAGGAGACGTGGAATGCAAACCAGGTTTCGGCAATTCGCACGGCTGAGAATCACAACTGAGAACCGTACACGTTCGGTCCCGGGGTTGATTATATAAAGTCGGAGTTGGGGCGGCGGGGCCGGGACCGGCGGGGGCCCTTTCGCGCGGAGGACTTCCAACACCGGCTGGTCCGCAACCCTTATCGGGAGTCGGAGCCAAAGAGTGCATGGGGGCTACCGTGACTAGGTTCGACGTGAACCTCGTGGGTACCCTGCTCCAAGGGTATGCGCAGCGAAGTACCCGCCGCGTGGCCGGAGCGGACCCAGGTGTAGTCCCCCGAGTAGACGGCGCGGCTGCCGGCCAGGCCCGGAGGTCTTCCCTCGATGGAGGGCTGGAAGACGATGGGTCTACCGCGTCGCTTGTGGGAGGGACCGAACACCAATCGTATTTCGTTCGGCCCCTCGTCCCTTTCTCGTTTGAGACCCCCGGCGAGCACCGCAGCCGAACGACGCGACGCGTCGGCGCACGGAATCGCCAAGGCTTGGCGTGGGTGCTCGCGGTGCCAGCCCTCGTTGCCCTCGCAGCGCTGGCGGGGTGCGCGGGAACCGAGCGGAACCCCGCGGAGTCCTTCCTGCTATACGCAGCCTGGGGCGACTGGCCCGGGGACCCCACGACCCACCTGTTCCTCACCATTGTGAACGAGGGCCAGACGCAGGTCGATATCGGCCCCGGCGGTCATGATGTGGAGGTTTTTGGACCCACCGGAGTGATGCCTATCTCGTGGGATGGCTCCGCTTTCTCTCGGCCCGTGTACCCGGACCAGTCCATCACGGTCGCGTTCCACCCGCGCACGCTCCCCACTTCGCTCTTCACCTTCACGCTCGACCATGCATCGGGCGTTCCAACGCCTCCGCCTGTGGGTTGGTACCAGGTCTGCGTCGACCCGATGTGCGAGCGCCTCGAACTCGCGCCGTGATCGCGGTCGCGCTTCGCCGCACGCCCTGCCCTCCGCTGCCGTCCCAACCCCTCCGGGTGACGCATCTCTTTTAAGGCTCGGAATCTAGGGTCCCGGCCGAGCCGCCCTATGCCCGCCGTCGAATCCACGCCCGACTTCGTTCGCGCTTCCTACGAGCGGATGGAGAGGAACGTCGTTGCCGTGCGCAAGAAGCTCGACCGTCCCCTCACCCTGGCCGAGAAAATCCTGTACGGACACCTGGCCGACCCGCACCAGGCGTTGGAACGGGGCCGCAGTTACGTCCAGCTCCGACCCGACCGCGTCTGCATGCAGGACGCCACGGCGCAGATGGCGATGCTGCAGTTCATGAGCGCCGGCCTCGACCAGGCCCAAACCCCCACGACCATCCACTGCGACCACCTCATCACCGCCCTCTCCGGCGCCAAGGCGGATCTCGAACGCGCCATCCACCAGAACAAGGAGGTCTACGACTTCCTGCGCTCCGCCTCGGCCCGGTACGGCATCGGATTCTGGCAGCCCGGCAGCGGCATCATCCACCAGGTCTTCCTCGAGAACTACGCGTTCCCCGGCTGCCTCGTCATCGGCACCGACAGCCATACCCCCAACGGCGGAGGCCTCGGCATGCTTGCCATCGGGGTGGGAGGCGCCGACGCCGCCGAAGTCATGACGGGCCTCCCCTGGGAAGTCCTTCACCCTAAGCTCATCGGCGTGAAACTCACCGGCAAACTCAAGGGCTGGACGGCCCCCAAGGACGTCAGCCTCAAACTGTGCGGAATCCTCTCCGTCAGGGGCGGCACGAACGCCATCATCGAGTACTTCGGCCCAGGCACGAAGAGCATCAGCTGCACGGGCAAGGCCACCATCACCAACATGGGCGCCGAGCTCGGCGCCACCACGAGCGTGTTCCCCTTCGACGACCGGATGGTGACCTACCTCGAGGCCACCGACCGGGCGGCCTTGGGCGGCCTCGCCAATACGTTCGCGGACGCTGACGTCGAGGCCCACCCGGAAAAATATTTCGACCGCATCGTCGAGATCGACCTTTCCAAGCTCGAACCGCACATCGTGGGTCCCCACACACCCGACCTCGCGCGGCCCGTCAGTGAAGTTCCGGCCGCGGTCGCCAAGGAGGGCTACCCGGATGACATCCGTGTGGCTCTCATCGGCTCGTGCACCAACTCCAGCTACGAGGACATGATGCGCGCCGCCGCCGTCGCCGACCAGGCACACGCGCACGGCGCCAAGATGAAGGTCCCGTTCCTCGTCACGCCGGGGAGCGAAATGATCCGTCAAACGATCGAGCGCGACGGTCTCATCCAGAAGTTCGAGGACGTGGGCGCCACCGTGCTCGCCAACGCGTGCGGGCCGTGCATCGGCCAATGGAACCGGCCGGACGTGAAGAAGGGCGAGAAGAACACCATTGTCACCAGCTACAACCGGAATTTCCCCGGCCGCAACGACGGGTCGTCGAGCACCCTGGCGTTCATGGGTTCGCCGGAGATCGTGATGGCGTACGGGCTCGGGGGACGGCTCACGTTCGACCCCGCCAAGGACACGCTCGTTGGCAATGACGGAAAACCGTTCAAACTTGAACCGCCGCCGCCGGCGCCAGAGGTCCCCAAGCGGGGATTCAAACTCAGCCGAGACGGGTACATCGCGCCGCCCCAAGATTTCAAGTCCGTGAGGGTCGCCATCCCGGCTGCAAGCGAACGCATCCAGCAACTCGAGCCGTTCCCCGCCTGGGACGGACATGACCTGCAAGAACTCCCCGTGCTCCTCAAGGCGAAGGGCAAATGCACAACGGACCACATTTCGCCCGCCGGTCCGTGGCTGCGGTTCCGAGGCCACCTCGACAAAATCAGCGACAACGCGTTCCTCGGCGCCGTCAACGCCTTCACCGATGGTCGCGAAGGCATGGGGATCAACCAGCTTACCCAGAAGGAGGAGCCGCTGCCGCAACTCGCGCGCGCCTACAAGAACAAGGGTCAGCGCTGGGTCGTGGTTGGGGACGAGAATTACGGGGAAGGCTCAAGCCGCGAGCACGCCGCCATGAGTCCCCGCTACCTAGGCTGCGCCGCCGTCATCGCGCGCAGTTTCGCGCGCATCCACGAGACGAACCTCAAGAAGCAGGGCGTGCTCCCGCTCACGTTCGGAGACGTGAAGGACTACGACAAGGTGAAACCCGGCACTCGCGTGAGCGTGGTGAACCTCAAGGACCTCGCCCCCGGGAAGCCCGTGCGGTGCGTGCTTCACCAGGCGGGTGGCGCCAAGGACGACGTGGAGACCCTCCACACCCTCAACGCCGAGCAAGTCGCCTGGTTCAAGGCGGGCTCCGCGCTCAACGCCGCCCGACGGCGGACCCGATAGCCGCGCGAACCTTGGGTGGCTAAACCACGGCGCCTAAGGCACGTTCGGATTGGGCGCGGCGCGCGGACCGAGGCCAACGCGGCTGAAGGCCGCGTACGCGTCCGCATAGACCTCCCGAGATCTGTCCGTGGCCGGCCCGCGTCGGCCGCTCCAGTCCGTGCCCGGACCGAGGACGCGGGTGATGGGGACGACGCCGGCCACCGTGTTCGTGGCGAACGCCTCCGTCGCGGTGAGGAATTGCTCCATGGTGAGGGTCTCTTCGACCGCGTAGCCTTGGGCCCTTGCGGCATCGAGGAGAAGCGCGCGCGTCACCCCTTCAAGGGCCCCTTCCGCGGGGCCGGGGGTATGCAGGACGTCGCCGACGAGCGCGAACACGTTGCTCGTTGTGGCTTCGGCGATGCGACCTCGTTCGTTGAGCAGGAGGGCATCATGGCCGCCCACCCGGATGGCCTGGCGGCGGGCGTGAAGACGCGGAAGGAAACTCAGGGTCTTTACGGCGCACAGGGGATGGCGCGAGTCAATCGGCGGGTCGCCGACGCGGAGCCGGAGACCCTGCAAATAGGTCTCTGCCGGGTACGGCTGGTGGGGCCGGGCGATGGCCGTCGCGGTCCCCGCATCGAGGTCGCCGCCGACCTCGGTCGAGGGCCCGACGGTCACTGGCGTGCGCACCAGGGTCTCGGCGCCGAGGCGCTCCGTGGAGGCGCGCGCGAGGTGTGAGGCCGCTCGGATGGCTTCCCGGGCTGCGGCCCGCGGGAGGCCGAGCGTGGACGCGCCGCGTTCCAGCCGGGCCGCGTGGCGGTGCTCCTGGAAGAGGCGCCCGCCCGAAGCGCGCATCGTTTCGAACACGCCGTCCCCCAGCAGGTAGCCGCGATCGAGGACGGAGACGCGGGCCTGGGAAAGCGGGACGACGGCTCCGTCGATCCACGCGAAGCCGATTGCGGGTGTCTCAGCCATGGGGCTCGACCTCCAGGAAGGCGGCCAGGATCGCGAGCCCGTCCTGGGTGAGGATGGACTCGGGGTGGAATTGGAGGCCCCACCAGGGCCGATCCGCGTGGCGGAATGCCATGAGGGTCCCGTCCTGGAGGCGGGCCAACGGGATGAGCTTAGGCGGCGCTCGAGTGGCCACGAGGCTGTGGTAGCGGGCCGCCTCCGAGCCTACCCACCCCCGCAACAGCGGATCCGTCGCGGCCGCGGGCAGGGATTCAATCCGGCTGGACTTGCCGTGGACGGTCTCGGGGTGCCGTTCGATGGTGGCGCCTTCGACCTGTGCGATGGTCTGGTGGCCAAGGCAGACGCCCAGGACGGGAATGCCTGCCCGTCTTGCTCGCTCCAAGTGCTCGCGCGTCGCAAGGAAGTCTTCCGGTCGGCCGGGGCCGGGCGATAGGATGAGATGGGTCGGAGCGTGCGTCCATGCGCAATCGGCGGGCTCGTGGGCGCTGTGGACCGTCGTGGTCGCCCCGAGGCGGCTACAATAATCGGCCAGGTTGTGGACGAACGAGTCCTCGCAGTCGATGAGGAGGACGCGGGCGTGGCTCGGCCGGCGCGCCGTCGGCGCTCGCCATGGCGGTCCGGCGTCGACGTGCCCGCAGCGGTCCGCCGGCGTTGCGGGCGTCGCCGATCCGAGCGCGGCCTGGAGTTGGGCGTGGGCCTTGGCGGCGAGCTCCGCTGACTCGGCGGGGGGTTGACTCCCTTCCACGATGCCACATCCGGCGTGGGCCACGACGTGCGTGGGCGTGGCGATGAGGGTCCGGATGAGGAGGTTCCATTGCGTCGAGCCGGTCACGCTCACATAACCCAGGGTTCCGGTGTAGGGGCCGCGGGGGCCGGGCTCCATCTCCGCGATGCGTTGGACGGCGCGCCGTTTGGGCGCCCCGGTGACGGTGCCACCCGGGAAGACGGCTTCCAACAGGCGCCGGACGGTGAGGTCTGGTCGGGGTTCCCCTTCGACCTCGCTCACGAGGTGCATCACGTGCCGGTA
>CAYVGY010000083.1:3592-6713 GCA_964451065.1 uncultured Halobacteriales archaeon | reverse complement strand
TCGGATAAAAAAATTTAATTTTGCGATCGGTCATATTGACAAACCGGTAACGTTTTATGTTTCAAAAAATTTAGAAGCAGGGCGCCTAAGGGAACTTAAAGGACAAGATTTGACGGGGACGCTGACCGTGCCGGGTCGGCAGACGGCGGCGGCGTCGTTTCGGGCCAGGTCCACGAGCATGGCGTGCTCGGCGCGCTCCTTGGGGTCGACGCGCATTTGCGCCGCGAGTCGTTCGTCCTCGTCCGGCGTGGCGCCGCGAGGCCGCGTGCCGGCGATGGGGCGAAGGCGGAGGCGGCCGGCGTGAACATCGACCAGACATTCGGGGCTGCTGGAGAGAATCGTGAAGCCGGGGCCTTCGAAGAAGGCAGCCCAGGCTCCCGGGTTCGATCTTGCGTAGTCGTCGTAGAGGCTGATGAGTTCCTCCCGCGCGGGCGGGCGTTTCCAGGGGTATGCATAACTCGCCGTGAGGTTCGCTTGGAAGCAGTCGCCGCTTCGAACAAGTCCTTGGAGGTCGCGGACCCGGCTCCGGAAGGCGTCATCGTCGAGGCTCACCACCGGCGGGTCCCGTGCCTTGGCGGCGGGCGGACCACGGGGCGGCCGTGCCAGTCGGGCGGCCGCGTCGTCCAACCGGTCCTGGACGGGCGGCGCGCGCGGAACCTCGTTGCCGATGAGCGTCCGCGACCCTGTCTCATGGTCGAAGACGAGAACGTCGATGTAGTGTCGGAAGAGGCCGAGGGGGAGGGCGGGGCGTGCCGGCGGGGCGGGCTCGGGGGCGGGGGTTGCCAGGATCCATTGCGCGGCCTCGTGGCCCAAGTACCCGACCCATCCACCTTGGAACGGCGGTTCGCCGCACGCGTTGCCAGTGGTCGCCGTCAAGGCTTCGCCGAGGTGATCCCAGGGGTGTTCGACGGTGCGTGCAGAAGCGGCTCGGAGGTCGCGGTCGACGGCGTGGTCGGCGTGGAGGACGAGTTCGCGCACAGGGTGGAAGGGGACGTAGGAGTACCGGGCGCCGGGGTGTTGCGTCCGGGACTCAAGAAGGCAGGCGTCGAGGGGGGCCAGGGCGCGCAACGCCTGCACCGGTGAAACGGCAGCCTGTAGGGCCCGGCTCAGCCGGGGACTTGGTTGCGCGTGGGCGACCTGCGAAGTGGAACTCGTCGCCGGGTCCAACGGAATTCTCCCCCGAGGCGGGGGCCAACCCGCGGCTTCTACAAAAAGAAGACGGGCTTCAGAAGACGTACAGGATGAACTCGATGTCGACGACGACGGCGAGTCCGGGGTGGTACACTTGGGCGATGCGGCTGCTGGCGCCGGCAATCGCGCCGGCGGGGATGGTCGGGCCATACTGGACGTACAGTTCGTGGAGGCCGACGGTGAGGTAGTTGTGGAGGAGCCGCAGCCCGGCGCAGTCGGGGCCGAGGGTGGCCGGTTCGCAGGCCGCTCCCGTATGATCGCCGAGGTCGAAGGGCTGGTGGGCGGAGAGGAGGACGCGGCCGCGCCCGAAGGCGCCGTTCTTGGAAAGCGCGGTGAGGTCGTCGTCCCCGAGGGTGACGACGTGGTCGAAGCGCGCGGCGTCCTCGGCGCTTCCGTACTCCCAGGCGAGGCCGTGGTGGCCGTAGGTGGCCGCTGCCACCTCGTGCGGCCAAAGGAGGAGCGGGTGCTCGGGGTCGGGGACGGAGATGGGGCCGCTGGCGTCGCCGAGGCCGCCGTCGAACAGGGGCTCGAGCCAGTGGGGGCCAACGTCGGATGACCCCAACACAATGAGCAGCCCGCCGGCGTAGACCCAATCGCGCACGGCATCCTTGAAGCCCGCCGGCGTGAGGGCGTTGGCGTCCACGTCGGACCCGATGACGACCACGTTGTACTCCAACAGGGTCGGTTCGTCGTCGCTGGGCGCGGGGGTGCCCTGGTCATCGACGAGTCGCGGGGCGAGTCCCTCGTTGAGGGCCGCCCGGATGTCGGGGTAGACGTCGCCGCCGGCGCCAAACGGGACATTCAACGTCGCGTAGGCTTCGTCGTAGACATCGGGCAAGAAGTTGGGCAGGAGTCTGTGGAGGTACGCGGCCTCCTCGACGACGGGGGGCGCGGGGTCGAGGAGGAGGCCCCCAAGGGGACCTGGGGCCGGAGGGGCCTCCAACACGACGTTCAAGATGTCTTGGGCGCGCAGGTCGCCGGCGGGGGAGCGGAGCGCGACCTGGTAGGCGTCCGGAAGGCTGAGCGTGAACGATTCCCACCCGCGATGGTGGAGCTTTGAGTCGGTGGCGAGGGGGAGGCCCAGGGAGTCGAGGATCTGGAGCGTGCCGTCGACGGGGACCGGGTTCCCGCGGCCGTTGTACGCTTCGTAGAAGATCTTGGCATCCACGCGGCCGTGGGCGAGAAGGTTTACGAGGGACTCCGCGTGGGCGTTGTAGAGCGGGTTGGCCGTCGCGGCCGACATGGACACGGAGGCGAGGCTGGCGCTGCACGTGTCGAGAAGGGCGAAGGCGTCGCTGACTTGGAGCTCGATTTCGGGTTCGCCCGCCCAAGTCCAGTCGTTCGTCTTGGGGATCCGGAGTTCGACGCGGCCGGTGGCGTCGGGAAGGATGGGCGCCGTGTGCTGGGTCGCCTCGACGACCCGCCGGGAGAGGGGGATGGAATAATCGACTTGGACCGCCAGCGGGGTCTCGCCATGGTTGGTGACCTCGATCCAGACCTCCACGGCCAGAGGGCCGTCGGTCTGGCCGCAGACGACGGTGACAGGATCCGTGAAGGACCCGTACGCTCCAACGTAGGCGACGCGTTGCAGGGGGTTCGTGTAACCGGACTCAAGGACGCTGCGGGCGTCCTGGAGGAGGGGGCGGGTCTCGAAGCGGAAGTCGTGGGACTCGTGGAGGCCGAGGGACGCGCGAGCTTCGGCGTAGTCGACGATGCCATTGGCGGGGGTGGCGACCAGGTCGGCCTGTCCCGCGTTCACGATCTTGTCGTAGCCGAGCGGGACCCCGCCGGTGGTGATGGAATCGGGGCAGGGTTCCTGGCCGAGGGCGAACCGCGTCACGCCGTCCGGCGCGAATTGGACCACGTCGGGCATGCCTGCAACGCAAACGAGTTGAGAGTACCACCCCGAGCCGGGGCTGCGCAAGAGGAC
>CAYVGY010000083.1:1511-3582 GCA_964451065.1 uncultured Halobacteriales archaeon | reverse complement strand
CCTCCTGCAGCGCCACGTCCGTCACGAAATAGAGCCCGGTGGCGAAGACGGCGCCTGCAAGCAGTAGACTCACGACTTGGGCCGATCCATTGGAGTGGCTACCCCAGAGTGGCCGACCCCCACGGGTTCGCCGGATGGGAACCCCCCGTCCCCATGTTCCTTGAGTCGGGTATTTCGGCCCTCGGTAACCCGGGGGCTTTAGGCAGATCGGAAGAACCTGGGTCGGGCTCAGGTGAGGCGAATCCGGGCGTCGACGACGCCGTTCATGAACTGGACCTTGGCCGCCGCGGGATCCACAGGTTTGGGGAGGACGATGAGGTGGTGGACGTCGTGGGGGGAATCATCGGCCCAGACGAGGAGGTATCGGCGACCGACGGCGTGGCGAAGGTGACCGTCGGGAATGTCGGGGGCGGAGAACGTCACGTCCAGCCAGCCGTCGCCCTCGTGGAACTCGGGCCGGACGGCGCTGCGGGCCCGAGCGGGGACGATGCGAACGGCCGCCATGGGCGACGGGGGGGGCGCGCGGGGCGGGCGTCCGGATTCCTCGATGGCCATTGAACAATCAAGTCCGACCCTGCGCGGCCGCAGAAGTCTTGCGGGAAAGAGCGACGCTCGCCTATTTCAAGGGTTCGGGAACGGCGGCGAACAACGGGAAGAAACCGGAGAGCCGGGCGACCCAAAGCTATAGGTGCCCGTCGGGATAGTTCAACGATTCGTGATGACGACGGGGAGCCTAGCGTCGGGGGCGGAGACGGCCCCCGCCGTTCCGTTCCAAGAGGCGGGGAGGCACCGCTGGACCATCCCGCGTTCGTACAAGCCCGCCATGCGGGTGGACGGTCTCGTCTACGCGAGCCGGGGGATGCTCGAGGCGATCCAACGCGACCGGGCGGCGGACCAAGTGGCCAATGTGGCGGCCCTGCCGGGAATCGTGGGTCGGTCCATCGCGATGCCCGACATCCATTGGGGCTACGGTTTCCCCATCGGCGGTGTGGCGGCCATGGATGTCGAGGATGGCGTCGTGAGCCCCGGAGGCATCGGGTTCGACATCAACTGCGGCGTTCGGGTGATCCGGACGAACTTGACCCGGAAGGACGTCGAGCCGAAGCTCAAGGACCTCGTCGACGCCCTGTTCCGGTTCGTTCCGAGCGGTGTGGGCGGCAAGGGCGCGGTCCGCACGCAGCGCGTGGGAGACGTCCTTGTTGAAGGGGCGCGTTGGGCCGTGGAGCAAGGGTACGGGTGGCCTGCGGACCTCGACCGTTTGGAAGAGGGGGGCCGCATGGAAGGGGCGGACCCAGACGCGGTGTCGCCGCGAGCGCACCAGCGAGGCAGCCCGCAGCTGGGGAGCCTTGGCTCGGGCAACCATTTCCTGGAATTGCAGGTCGTCGATGATCTCCATGATCCAGGAACCGCCAAGACGTACGGGTTCACCGGTAAGGACCAGGTCGCCTTGATGCTGCACACGGGGAGCCGGGGCTTGGGGCATCAGGTTTGCACGGATTTCCTGGCCTCGTTTGAAGGGCGCTTGCGAGGTTGGGGGATTGAATTGCCGGACCGTCAGTTGGCGTGCGCTCCGATGCGGGACGCCGCGGCGTCGAAGTACCTGGGCGCGATGAAGGCGGCGGCGAACTTCGCGTGGGCGAACCGGGAGATCATCACGCATCAGACGCGGGAAGCGTTCGCCAAGGTGTTCGGGCGCGACGCCCAGTCGATGGGGATGGACGTCGTGTACGACGTGAGCCACAACATGGCGAAGGTCGAGGAGCACGACGTCGACGGGCGCCGGCGGAAGCTTGTCGTCCACCGCAAGGGAGCCACGAGGTCGTTCGGCCCGGGGCGGCCCGAGGTGCCGGCGGCGTACCGCGATGTCGGCCAGCCGGTGCTGGTTCCGGGCTCGATGGGCACCGCGTCGTGGGTCCTGGCCGGGACCGAGGGTTCGATGCGCGAGGCCTGGGGCAGCTGTTGCCACGGCGCGGGCCGCCGGTTGTCGCGCGCGGCCAGCACGCGCGAGTTCAGTTACCAGGACATCACGGCGGGGCTTCGCGAGCAAGGCGTGTACATCCACGCGCCCACG
>CAYVGY010000083.1:0-1501 GCA_964451065.1 uncultured Halobacteriales archaeon | reverse complement strand
GAGGCCCCCGGCGCCTACAAGGACGTGGACGAGGTCGTGAACGTCGTCCACGACGTGGGGATCGGGCGCAAGGTCGTCCGGCTGCGCCCGTTGGGCGTGGTCAAGGGATAGGTTTCGGTTCCGCGATGCGTTGCGCCGATGAATGATTCTCTGGACTGCTGCAGCTTCAGGTCCGCGCCGATCCTAAGGTGTGCGTACTCAAGAGCGTCGCCGCGCCACCACATCATGAACTACGCCAACTATATTCACCGGGTGCTTGACGCGTACCCTCGCGAGCCGCGGGGATTTCCAATGACCCCCACGTGCCACGGTCATGGCTCCCTATCGGGGACTTCACAATAGATGGCCGGGGGCAGTTTGTGCTCGTCGATGGACGAGCCGGCGAGACAAGAATTGTACTGGAACCATTCCTCGGCGGGGAAAATCGCGCCGTTGCCGAAACAGACTCCGTCGGGGGTGTCCCCATCAATCCAGTAGACAAACCATCCAGCCTCGTAGTCGCGATTCTGGAACCGGAGGAACAAACCTTCATTCCGGGACGGATCATTGGGGGGAACGACGCCAGATCTCATTCCTTGGTCAAACCCGAGGACCTTGGCCTCGTCCGGAAGATTGGCAAATCCTGTGCAGTCGCCGTGAAGGATAACATCTCCAGCCAGGACCTTGGGATCGAGGGCCGCACCGGGCGTCCCGAGAGCAATCGCGAGCAACGCGGTCCCAATTGCCATTCCACCAAGTTTCCTTCCAAATCCAAACATTCAATCTCCTCCAAAGAACAAATCCGTAGAAACAACCGTAGACATTGTCTTGTTTGCAATCGTTCGACCCACCCAGTGGCCGACGGGAGCGTTTACAACGTCGCGGGACGAACTTGGCCCCTCGAATTCCATTAGGCCGGTGGACACTTCGCCATCTGTGGACCAGGTGATTGCCGCGTCCAACCGCATGTAAACGTCGCGCCCAATCCATAGGTAATTCGTGGTGTTTCGTGGCGATAGGGGCTGGTTAGTCGACGGAATCGAAAATTCGAAGCTCGTGGCGTCCCGCGAGATCGTCCACGTCGTCAGGCGGCCTTGGGCACCGATTGCTGGCGTTGTCGTGAATGCGGCGGCTTGCGCGGGAATGCCCAGCGCGTTGTAACCGTCAGAGATATTCTTGTCTTTGACGTACCATTCCAAAATGTAACGCGAAGCGGCAGGCACCGGTTCCCAGGAGGAGTTCTTGGCGACGACGTCCGCCGTGATGACGAATTCTGCATGGTCCGGGATAACCGTCTCGTTGAAGACCAGTCGAGGGCAAGACAAGGCCCACCAATAGATCGTCCGGAAGCCGGGCTTATAGGCGCCATCCCACAATTCGAAGTCATCGGGAACCTTGGCGCGAAGCCGACTTTCCTCAACCTCGAAACCACCGACGGCCCCCACGCAATTCTCTAGCTTCGCGGATCTAACCTGGCTTTTCGCGCCCGGGTAGGGCATTGTAGTTTTGGTCTCACGTGAGC
>CAYVGY010000082.1:1351-13084 GCA_964451065.1 uncultured Halobacteriales archaeon | reverse complement strand
AAAGTTAAGGGCGTCGCCGAGCAGGGCCCGACGACGCCGGATTCGTTTAGACAGGAGGAGAAGGGCCCCGGGCGCACCCGCGGCGCGCGCGGGGTCGGTTCGCGGCTAGTAGACGCAGTACGATACCACGTCGACGGGCCCGAACGCGACGCCCATCTGGCAGACCGTGATGCCTTCGTGGTACGTCACGAAGACGCCCTCGGGGCCCGCAGACAGGCCCGTGGCGCCGCCGAGAAACAGGTCGTGGCTGACGGTGATGATGACGTCGCGGTCGTCCTGGTCGACGTCGGTGCGGACCGGCAGGGTGGGTGCGCCGGCGAGGGCCAGGCAGCCGTTGGTGTCGGACCAGGCGTGGTCGTCGGCCTCGTCCGCGGGGTGGATGGCCGCATCGTGCGCGTGGAAGAAACAGCCGTCGACGAGTTCCCGCGGTTCGGACGCGGACTGGGCCGTGGCCGCCGGTGCAGCCATCAGGGCGATCGACGCGCAGGCCAAGAGGCCGATGTGCATGTGGTTCATTTGGGTTACCTCCGCCCGGCGTCGGGGCCGGGCGCGGTCGCGCGATTCGCGTCGATTTCTAATCGCTTGAGGCGATTCCGCTTGTGCGCGCAAGCGAGGGCGTCGCACGGCGGGCGCGGCAGCCGCGAGACATCAATCCGTAAGGGCCTCCAGAAACTTCATAGGCGTTGGTCAACCGCACGCGGTCCCGTGCCGGATGGAAAGACTCGCCGTCGGGCCCGAGACGTTCTAGACCACCCGCGCCGGGCGCGGATCCTTAACCATGTCCGGGGGCAGCCGGGGGTCGAGGTGGCGGCCGTGGTGCGAGTCCTGGGTCTCGGATGGACCAACACGATGCACCATGTGCGCGCCCTGGAAGGAGCCGGTCAATTGCGCGTCCACCGCATCGGCGGCCGGACGGCGCTCTTTTCCATGGATTCGGGCGCTCTGGGTCACGAGGACAGAACGGTGCTGCTTCGGCGGCCAACGCCTCTGCGCCTCCTCAACGAGTTGCGGCGTTGCCCGGGTCTCAGCCAGAAGGAGCTGGTCGCGCGCCTGGGTTTCACCCAACAGCACGTGTCCTCGACGCTTCGGACCCTCGAATCCGCGGGCCTCGTGCGCCGCACGCATGGGCCTAGACATCGACAGTACTACGACGGGAGTGCGTCCGGGGGAGTCGACGCGTGGCCCCCGAGCCCCGCGGAACAAGTCCGCTAGGCCAGCGTTCCAAGCAACCGAGCGGTCATCCTACGGGCAGAAAGACCCTTGCGGCGAGGTCCCACAGCAGTCGGTCCGATAGAGGCAGGGGTCGGGCGAAGCGCAGGTCTGCCAGCCGGATTGGCTGTTGTATCCGAGGCAGACGAGGCCGTCGCAGTCGTCGTACGGAATCGGCTCCTTGACGTCGTGGACGCAGTAGGCGACGGCGCTCGACGTTGGCGCGGCGGCCAGGAGGAGCGTTCCCAATGCAGCCAGGCCAAGGACGTAACTGACGGTTCTCATGATCGCACCGGCGTTGAACCTCGCGGCGCTTCAAAGAAGTTGTTCACCCAGGGTTCGTGGGGACCGTGCCCGCGTCAATCGCCGGGCGAAACCCTATAGGAACGCCGCGGGTTATGGGCGGCGCATGAGCGAGGAGGTTGCCGACGGCGTCAAGGTGCGTCTTCCGCGGCCGCTCATGCAGCACGTGAACGCGCCGTCCTCCCTCACCGTCGAGGCGGGGACGCTGCGGGAACTCGTGGACGCGTTGGACCAGCGGTTCCCGGGCCTTGCGGGGCGCATCCTCGACGACCAGGGCAGGGTGCGGCGGTTCGTGATCGTGTTCGTGAACGAACGGATGCTCGACGAGGCGGCGCCGGAGCGCGTCCAGGTCCGGCCGGGCGACGAGGTCTACATCGTTCCTTCCGTGGCAGGTGGTTGAAGCTTGGCGAGCAAAGGTCAGCATTGGATCGTGGTCGGCACGAAGAAGGGACTCTTCATCCTGCAGTCCGGCGACCGCAGGACGTGGCGCACGCGCGGACCGTTCTTTCCCGGACTGCCCGTCTACCATGCGGCGCTGGACCCCCGCGATGGACGCACAGTATGGGCGTCGGTCACGAGCGATCACTGGGGTCCCCCGGTTCAATGGACCAAGAACCTGGGCGCCAAGTGGGAACGGTCGCCGACCCCGCCGAAATACCCTCAGGGATCAGGCCTCAGTGTGGATCGCGTGTGGCACGTGGAGCCCGGCGGCGCGTCGGACGGCGTGTGGGCGGGCGTCGAACCGGCGGGCCTCTTCCATAGCGGCGACGCCGGGAAGACGTGGCATTCCATCGAGAGCCTCAACGCGTTCCCGGGGCGCGAGAAGTGGATCCCGGGCGGGGGCGGGCTCTGCCTGCACACGATCCTTCCCTACCCCGGCGACGCCAAGAAGATGTTGGTGGCCGCCTCGGCCGTCGGCGTCTTCGGCACCGGCGACAGGGGCCGCTCGTGGCGGCTCATGAACGGCGGCATCCATTCCGAGTTGCTGCCGGCCAAGTCGACGGGGGAAGACCAGCCGGGTTCGTGCGTGCACAAGATCGTGCGCGACGCCAAGAATCCCGACGTGGTCTACATGCAGAACCACTGGGGCGTCTACCGGCGCAAGCGCGGCGACGCAGTGTGGACGGACATCGCGCGCGGCCTGCCGAGCCGATTCGGGTTCCCGATGGCGGCGCACCCCCACGACGGCGGGACCGTCTACACGGTGCCCCTCGAGGCCGACACCAACCGCGTGGTGTCCAAGGGTTCCATGGCGGTCTGGCGGACGCGCGACGGCGGGAAGACGTGGCAACGCCTCTCAAAGGGATTGCCGCAGAAGGACGCCTGGTTCACGATCCTGCGCGAGGGGCTGGCCACCGACGACGAGGACCCGGCAGGGGTGTACGTCGGGACGACGACGGGCCAATTGTACGCGAGCCGGGACGGCGGGGAAGCGTGGTCGCTCGTCACGGCCACGTTGCCGCCGATCCTTTCGGTGTCGGCCGGTCGGAGCGGTCACCCATTGTAGAACCTGCACGAAGAAAACCCGGCCGCTATAGGTTCTGCCTGGATTGGCGCCAAGCGGCCACGAGACGAATCCCAGTCGCGCCACAGGACAGAATGGAGCGACAAACTTTATCTTTAGCCAGCCAACTGCGAGCGCATGCGCTCCGTCCTCCTCTGCTCCCTGTTCGTCCTGACCGCGGTGGCGGGTTGCCTCCAAGACGGACCCGACCCTCCCGAAACGGTTCCAGATGTACCCAACCCCTCCAACCTGGTCAACGCGACGTACGAAGTGTACACGCTTCCCGCCGTGTTCGGCGACCCGCTGGGAATGAACGACGGAAGCACGATCGGCCTCTACGAGCCGACCATCGACTTGGGGCCGGAGGGGAACATCTACGTGAGCGCCCACTCGACGGAGGTCGGACGCTACCCAGCGCCTGCGTACTTTAGTCGGAACGACGGCGTGTCGTGGGAGTCCATGGCGCTCTTCCGAGACTATCAGGGCGAACCGGACGAACAGATGAGCGCCCCGCTCTTCTCCGATGAACTGTTCGTCGTGGCCGGGGACGAGGGCACCGCCTGGGGCGCCGATTGCTGCAACGAGCGGAGCGAATTCCCCGTGGTCGGTTGGTGCGCGAACGGTGCTGAAGTGTGCCACTACAACCAGAACGCGTACGACCACACGCGGTTGGCGCTCGATGCGTCCCCCACGTGCGTCGCTGTTCCCACCACGGACCGGCCGTGGCTCGCCTACGCCAACGGGAAGCTCCTCATGGTCAACAATCCAGGGTTGTCGCTCGTTTCCGAGAATGGACAGATCGCGCTGCAGGTCGGCTCCATGGACGTGCCGCCCGCCACCCCCGTCGCCTACACGGGCCTGGCTTGGGGAGCCTCCTGGAACCTCTGCGGCAGCAGCGGCGGCTTCATCCCAGGCATTCCGGACATGCGCGACGACCACTTCTTCGCCGTCCCCCAATGGGTGGACTTCAATGCGCCCGGCTGCGGGGCCGAGACGCACTACGACGTGATCACCGGCGACGCAAACGACATGTACGACCTCACGCAGACGACGGTCTTCAAGAACTCCCATGTGGCGCCGGCCGAGAACGATTCCACGCCGTCGCAGATTGGTCATTACGGCCAAGCGGTCTTCGACGCCAACGGGACCCTCTACGTGGGCGCCATGAACAACTCGGCCGTCACCCAGGACGGCAAGTGCATCGCCGATTCCACCGATGGAGGCATCCATCTGGCGCTCAGCGCCGATGACGCGGGCACCTTCGTGGAGACCACGTTCCGCTTCGGCCGCCCGGTGAGCGCGTTCTACATGGATGGCAACCGCCGCGGCGAAGGATTCCTCTTGTCGTGGGGGGAGATCGATGGCGACCACACGGATTGGTTCATCGGACACGTGTTCGCCAACACGGACGGATCTTTGCGCTTGGACAACGTCATGCTGGCCGTGGACGACGGCCCGGAGGCGTCCCGGCACGTGCAGGGAGCCGCCCTGGGACCCGACGGACGGGCCTACTTGGCCTTGTCCATGAACTCCCAGAACCCTGGCGGGGCCAAGGCGTCGCCCGGTGACACCCCGCTACGCGTGGCCGTGCAACAGGACGGCCCCACGATGCCGGTCTCGTGAATCGCGTCGTCGCGTCGAAGATTTGGCGCACAGCGCACCGTGGGGGAGCACGGGAGCCTGCGACGGGCGAGGCCTGGACGCACTCGGCCGTGCATGGTCAAATGGCCTCGATCGAAGCGTGGCCAGTTCTGAGATTTCACGGCCCCGCCTGGTACTCAGGCCCTCCCGCGTACCGGTCGCGTCCGCTTCGCGTCGCGTACAGGTAGCCGACGTACCGCCTCTTGAGGTTGCGGTAGAAGAGGGCGGCCAGGGCTGCCACGACGAGAAGCCACAGCAAGGATACCGTAAGAGGCAGTTGGAACACGAGGAAGAGGACGAGGAAGCCCGCCATGAAGAGGCCGAGGTAGACGAGCTCGGCGAAGAGGACCGACCCCATGAAGGTCCCGGGGCCGGCCATGTACTGGTAGCCGTAGTTCTCGCAGCGTTCCGCCATCTTGGCGAACGTGGAGAACTGGTGGCCTTGGTGGCACCGGGGACAGGCGAGTCTCACACCATCCCCGAGGGCCTTGCCCGCCTAGAGGCGTTCGTCGACCATGGAACAAATTCCCGCCGCCGCCCGATCGTAGGAATTCTTGGTTTCGGGTGCGAAAGCCGCGGGCATCGTCGACACGCTTATGTATAACACACTGTATTACGTTTTACTTGGAGTAAAACTGTGCCGATCCTCCGACTCCGCCGCATCGGCAACAGCCTGGGCCTCCTCCTCCCCAAGGAGCTGGTGGACGCCAAGCGCCTCGCCGTCGACGTGCCCGTCCATGTGGAAGTGGAACGGGCCGCACGGCTTGAGGACGTCGCGGGCCGACTGAGGAAATACCACCTCACGGTGCGCGACTGGGTCCGGTCCACCCACGAGGGCGAGGATTCGTGAACGAGTTCTACGCGGACACGTTCGCGATCCTCGCCCTGCTCCAAGGAGATCAGAACTACCTACGCCGCTTCCGATCCTCCTCGTTCCGCACCGGATGGCTCAACATCGGCGAAGCCTACTACGCCCAGCTCGTGCGCGAGGTCCCGCCCGACGAGATCGCCCAGAACCTCGCCCCTTTCGAAGAGCGGGCGCAGGAACCCGACTGGGCCGCCCTGGGCGAGGCGGCGAAGCTTCGCCTCGAGCTGCAGCGTCCCGGAAGGCCGGTGACGCTTGCCGTGGCGCTCGCCTACGTCCAAGCGCGCGCGGCAGGGGTTCCCCTCCTGACGGGGCACGGCGCCCTAAAGAATCTGCAAGGCGTCGATTTCCTCGAACCCCGCGAAGCGCGGCGAGCAGGACCCCGGCCGAAGGGCGGATGACGACCGCCCCGTTCCGTTTTTAGCCGCGGCGGGGTTGCCGCCTCGTGGCGCGCATCGTCACTCTCCTAACGGATTTTGGACCAACCGAGTACGTGGCCCAGGTGAAGGGCACGATCCTTCGCACGTGCATGGACGCCCAGATCATCGACCTCGCCCACGACGTCCCGCCGCAATCCATCGAGGCCGCTGCCTACCTTCTCTGGTCCACCGCGACCCACTTCCCGCCCGGCACGATCCATCTGGCCGTCGTCGACCCCGGCGTCGGCACGGCCCGCCGAGGCCTGGTCATCGAATGCCAGGGCGGCTACCTCGTGGGCCCCGACAACGGACTCCTCATCCCGGCCGCCCACGCCTTGTCGCCGCGCGGCGCCTACTCGATCGAGAACCCGGCGTTGATGGGGCCCGCACCGAGCCGCACGTTCCACGGGCGCGACGTGTTCGCCCCGGTGGCGGCGCGACTGGCGGCCGGTATGCGCCCGAACCAGGTCGGCCCCGCCGTGCTCGACCCCGTCGAGCTCAAGCTGTTCGACGCCCGCGTCGAGGAAGCGAAGGACAAGCCGTCCGTCCTCGGCCGCGTGCTCCACGTCGACCGGTTCGGCAACCTGATTACGAACATCATCTACGGTCTCTTGGCCCAGGCCAATCTCATCCCGACGGAGCCCGGAAAAGGCGGACCGCACTTCGACGTGAAGGTGGGGACCAAATCCCACGAAGTGCCCTTCGTCCCCACGTATGGACTCGCCAAGCCCCAAGAACTCCTGGCCACGATTGGCGGGGGCGGGCTTCTGGAATTGGCGGTGCGCGAAGGGTCCGCCGCGGATCGGTGGGCCGCGAAAGTGGGCGCCGAGGTCCGGTTGCGCGCCGCGTGACGGACTAGGTGCTCCCCACGGCGGAGTAGCGGCGGCGGCGGTTCGCGAGCGTGCTCCGCACGAGGCCACCTGCCTCGAGGCGGTCGATGCCCCGCGAGACTTGGGAGCGCGCCACGCCGAGGCGGCGCGCCAGTTCCTCCTGGTCGAGGCCCGGCTCCGCGCGGAGAGCCTCGACGATGCGTACCAAGGGGGGGCGGCGCAGGAGAGCGACTTGGACCTCGGTTCCGCGGTAGCCTCGGCGCGCCGGGAAGAGGGCCGTCATGCCGCCGACGCGGTGGACCGTGAGGTCGCCGCTACGTTCCAGGAGGCGGACGTGGTACTGCGCCTTGGCGGGGCGGATCCCGACGGCGCGCGCGACCGCCGTGGCGTGCACGCCGGGGGTAGCTTGAACGACTTGGAGGATTGCCGCGCGGCGCGGGTGGTCGCGGACCTTGTCCGGCGCCAGGCGGCTGAAGAGGGGCCAAAGGAGCCACGCGAGGAGCGCGGCGCCACCAGCGGCCGCCGCGACGAGCAAGGACGGAGACGCCCCAGGTTGGAGGGATGCCGCGGAGGAGCCGCTGGCCGCCTCGGGCGGTTCGTTGATGGTGCGCCCCGTCATCGAGACGGTCTCGTCGGAGTTGGCGGCGAAGAGAAATTCTCCCTCCGCGTCGAAGGCGTCGAGGTCGCCGTCGACGACGTGGGGACCCCAGGAGAGCCAGCCGGACGCAGAGGGGACCTGGACGCTCCCGATGACGGCGTAGCCGGGTGCCCGGCCGATGAGGTTCGATTCCATCGGCACGTCGGCTTCGACGGGTTCGCCGAGCCAGGACACTTCGAGGACCTGGGTGACCGTGGCCCAGCTCGCGCGGAAGGGTTCGCGATCCAGGGGTTGGCCTAGAGGGCCCGTGTCGTACGTCCGAGGGCCCTCCCGGGACTCGAGGAGCACCCGCATGCCGTAGAAGTAGACATGGGACGGGGATTCAAGGTTGAATCCGTCGGCGGCGCAGTGGGACGCCATGGAGGCGCCGGCTTCGCCCGCCAGCCCGTCGGGCGGCGTCAATTGGCCTTGGGCGAAGGCGCCCCACGGGTCCGCCCACGCCGACGACAGGCGGCAGGTGGCGGGGCCGATTTCTGACGCGGCGCGGGCTGGCGCGTCGCGGGGGTCGTAGTCAGCAAAGATCTGAGGCAGAGCGTGAAGTTCCTGGAGGAAAATCCGGACTTCGTGGAGGTCTTCCGAAACTTGTCGAAGGGGATCCTCCACTGCGGGGCCAGGCGCATTGGAGGGATTGGCCCACTCGTGGAGCGTGACGCGGACGAGATCGGACCGGAGGACCGGATTGGATGGCAGGACGGCATCTGGGGCCAGACGCGCTACGACATTGGAACCGACAGTTCCGGTCGTCATGGTGACGATGCCGGTCGCGACAGCCAACCCGTTCCAATCGAGGCGGCCTTCGATGGGGGCCGCGCTGGAGGTGGGACCCAGGAACGCGATGGCGGCGAGGACGACCAGGAATGCCTTTCGCCGCACGTCCGGAATCGTGGGTAAGGTGGGGTATAAGCCTTGTCGAACCCGAGGCTCGTTTTGCGGGGTTTGCCCCTGGATGCCACGGAGGAGGCCCGCCCCTAGGAGGAAACGATGGTTCCCGGGACCGGCGCGGGGGGCAGGAACCGGTTCCCTTGGACGGGCACGGATGCGCCAAAGTAGCGACGGCGCCCCGCCGCGACCTCGAATCGGACGAGGCCGACCGCGGCGAGCATGCAGAGGTTGCGGGAGACTTGCGGTTGTCCTACACGCAGCTTGTCCGCGAGTTCGAACTGGTCCAGGCCGGGCTCGTTCTGGGTCAGGTCGTGGAGGCGCGCGAGGCTGCGGCGCCGAAGGAGGGCCACTTGGGCCTCCCGGCCGCGGTAGCCCTCGTTGGCCGGGAACAAGGCCGTGCGGCCGCCGACCTTTCGACAGACGACGTATCCGGCAAGTTCGAGCCGACGCAAGTGATAGTGCACCTTGGCGGGGTGAAGGCCGAGGCTGCGGGCGACCGTGTTGGCTTCGACGCCTGGTTCGCGGCGCACGACCTCGTAGATCCCGCTTCGGCGCGGATGATGGAGGGCCGCTTCGGGGCGTCGGGCCGCCAAGAGCGACCAGAGGGCGTAGCCGATGAGGAGGGTGGCGGCTGCGCCACCAGCGAGCGCCAACGGCGTCCAGGGCGGGGCGGGGGCGGCGGCAGAATCGGACGCGTCGACCGGCGGCGCGGTGCTCGTGTCGCCGGTGACGCGTGTGTAGGCGTCGGGTTCGACCGTCAAGCGGAAGCGTCCTTCGGCGTCCAGGCCGTCGAGTTCGCCCTCGCGCGTCTCCGGCCCCCAGGCGATGGCGCCTTGGGCTGGACCGACTGCGAAGCGACCATCAAGGAGAAATTCCGGCGCCATGACCTTCACGTGGGCCGCGTGGGGCAGATGGAAGGCGACCGGTTCATCGAGAGCCTCGACCTCTAGGATTTCGGTGACCGTGGATAGACGGAGGCGAACGCCGCCGGGGGCCACGCCCGCCGGACGGGACCCCGTGAAGATCTCGTGGGTCCCTTCCCTGCTGCGAAGCACCACCGTCATGCCGTACACGTACGTGCGCGACGGGTCGCGGTGCTCGAGCGCCGCGGCTTCGCAGTCTCCGCTGAGACGGCCCCGGCCTTGGGGCTGCCACCACCACCCCGAATCTGCCGCCCCCCCGTCGCCAGGAAACGCGAGCCCCGCCTCGGCGGGAAGTCGTTCGAGGTCGCATCGGGCATTCGCCAGCTCAGCCTGGGATGTGGGCGAGGCGGCCTCGGAATCCTGTGTGAGGGTGCGCGGACCTGACCCCAACTCCTTGATGACGACGGTCACTTCGTGGAGATCCATCGGCGCGTTGTAGGGATACGTGTGCTGGGCGAGGTTGGGCGAGCCGTCACCGAACTGGTGGACGGTGGCCCGCACATGAGTGGACTCCAAGAGCAAATCTCCGACAAGGTCGGCGTCGGGGGCCGGGTCGGCGCGGAACACGGCGCCGGCCGAGGCGGGAAGCGCTACGAGCAGGCCATCGGCAAGAGCGGCCTGTCGCCAGTGGAGGTGCGCGTCCAAGGGGACGGCCTGGGCCCCAGTCAGAAACACGAGGCACGCGACGAGGACCAGTAGCGCTCCGTGCCGCACGACCAGCGCGTCCCCGCTCCCGCTATTAAACGTTTCTTGAACGCGGGCCGCCTATGCGTGGTCTTCCCCCAGCCGCGACGACCGACCGCTTCCGCGCATCCTACCGGGTCGCGGTGGAGACCACGCGTTGCTTGCGGCCGTTGGTCTTCGTGGGGCGGCCCTCGGCGCCGGCCGTCTTCTGGACCTTGAACCCGCGCAGGTCCAGGATGGACCCAGTCCGCTTGGTCTCCCAGACACCTTCAACGCGGTCGCCGATCTGGAGTCCCTCGCCTTCCAGACGGTGGAGAATCGTGGAATCGGTACCGTCGAGTCGGATCGCCGCGACCCATTGCGGATCGGCCGGCGTGCCGTCGACGGCGACTTCGAGGCGGGTGAGGGATTCAATCGTCCCCTTGGCCTCGACCTCGTGGCGGTCCGTCACTTCGTGGAAGCAGTCTTCGCAGAAGATCCGGGGCGGACAGTACGTGGTGGAGCACGTGCCGCAGGTGGACGCAAGCACCCTGCCCTTCTGCAGGGCGCGAAGGAATTCTTCACCCGCCACGCCGGCCGTGTAGACGAAGTGGACGCCGAGGTCGCCCTCGACGAAACGGGCGTTCTCGACCTTCGTGTTCTTCTCCATCATTTCTTTCCGCCTCCCATGGGCTCGAAGTGGAGGATGTCCGTGATGTCGCCCTTGCGTTCCTTGGCGGGGCGCCACACGGCGCGGACCCTCGTCCCGATCTTGACCTTCTTGGGGTCGACGTTGCCTACCAAGTGGAGAAGCCCGGCCTTCGTCGTGCCGTCGATGTCAATCACCGCCGGCACGAGGGGTTTCGTGAGGCGAGACCGGTCCTTGGCGATCCAACTCACGACGAACGTGTTGATCGTGCCCGTCTGCGGGAGCTCGACGAACTCACCCACCGGGACGAAGCACATCTCGCAGAAGGCCCGCGGGGGGACGACGGTGCGTCCGCACTCGTCGCAGTGGCTGCCGAGGATCTTCCCCTGCTTGAGTCCGTCGAGGAAACGTCCGATGGCGACGCCGGCGGCCCACCGGTACCTGAGGACGGGGTCGGTGCGTTGGGTGAGGACGCGGCCCTTCTGGAAGTCCTCTTCTTTGAGCGGCGTGGCGCGGAATTCGGTTTGCACGGCCATGGCAATCAGCTCCTCATGACGACGACGGTCCCCACCTGCATCAGGTCGCCCCAGGCCTGCGCGACCGCGGTCCGGGGATCGCCGGGCACTTGCCGCCGGCCGGCCTCGCCGCGCAGTTGCCAATACAACTCGCAGATCTTCATCATCCCCGCGGCGGCGATGGGGTTGCCCACGCCCAGGAGGCCGCCCGAGGGGCACGTGGGCATGTCGCCGTCCCGCTGCGTCTGGCCCTCGTGCGTGAGCTTGGCCGCCTCGCCTTTCTTGCAGAGCTTGAGGCCCTCCATGTGGTGGAGCTCCTTGTAGTCGAAGGGGTCGTACGGTTCGGCGAAGTCAATCTCCTTGGGCGGGTCGTGGATGCCGGCCATCTTGTAGGCCATCTCGGCGGCAGCGCGTACGTACCGGGGGTAGTAGAGGTCGCGGTTCGTCCAGTACGCCGTGTCGAGGTTCCACCCGACGCCGTCGATCCACACCGGCTGGTCGGTGTACTTGCGTGCGACTTCCTCCGACGCCAGGATCACGGCGCCGGCGCCATCCGACACCGGGCTGATGTCAAGGAGGTGGACCGGGTCGGCCAGGACCTCGGAATTGAGAACGTCCTCCACCGTGATCTTCTTGGCGATCTGGGCGGCGGGGTTGTGGAGCGCGTTTCCC
>CAYVGY010000082.1:1082-1341 GCA_964451065.1 uncultured Halobacteriales archaeon | reverse complement strand
GGATGCCGTGCGCCTCCATGTAGCGCCGCATCTCGAGCGCGAAGATCCAGATGAGGTTGGGGCCTAGGTTCCGCTCCGTCAGGTTGTCGAAGATCGAGTTGAACGCGGCCTGCGACGAGGGCTTGCAAGGACTCATTTTCTCCTCGCAGACGACCATGCAGGTGTCGAAGAGGCCCGAGGCCACGTGGAAGTAGCCATGGATGGGGGCAAAGACTCCGGTGCCGCCGCCGACGTAGTTGCGCATGAAGGGCTTGCCAAC
>CAYVGY010000082.1:0-1072 GCA_964451065.1 uncultured Halobacteriales archaeon | reverse complement strand
GCGGACACGCCCACGCCGCCCGCGCCGTCGACCTGGTACTCGGACTTCATGTGGATGCCATCGAAGGCATCCGGCGCCGTGCCGTGCGTGACGCTCTCGATGTCGCGCATCTCCATACCGGCCGAGTCAAGGGCGGCCTTCGTCGCATAGTAGGAGAGCTCCTTCGGCGTCTCCTGGGCGCGCCGCACGAACTTCGTAAGGCCGGCGCCGATCACCGCGACGCGCCGTTTGGGTTGGGGCCAGGGGGGCATTCAGTTCACCCCCCGGGCGAGGATGGCCATGGCGCCGGTCGTCGTGGGGACGCCGCGCCAGGCTTGGGCGACGCCGATCTCGGCGTCGGCGACTTGGCGCGGTCCCGCTTCGTGGCGCAGTTGCCGGACGATCTCCGCGAGCCGGCTCAAGCCGTTCATCTCGATGGTCTGGCCCATGCCGAGGGTGCCGCCCGACGGGTTCACGGGAAGGTCGCCGTCCTTGGTGAACACGCCGTCCTCGAGCAAGCCGTGGGCTTGACCCGTGGGGGCGAATCCCATGGCCTCGAGGTGCTGGAGTTCCTTGTAGGAGTACGTGTCGTCGACTTCCGCGACGTGGACGTCGCGCGGTGTCAAGCGCGCCATGCGATAGGCGCGTTGCGCAGCCAGGCGCGCGTAGTCGGCCTCGACCCAGTTGCGCGTCTCTAGGTTGGGGCTCGTGCTCGCCCAGGCGAGGCCTTGAATCCAGACCGGCGTCCCGGTGAAACGCCTGGAAGCTTCTTCGGAGGCGAGGACCACGACGGTGGCGCCGTCCGCCCACTGGGAGACGTCGAGTTTGCGAAGCGGGTCCGAAACGACGGAGGAGGCTTCGACGTCGACGGCGCTGAGCGCGGTCCCGTAGGCTGCGTTCGGATTGCGCAACGCGTTGCGGCGGTTCTTCTCCACGACAAGGCTGGCCGCTTCGCGCGGCGTCTCCGTCTCGTGGAGGTACCGGGCCATCTCGAGGCCGGCCACGACGTTCGCGTTCCACTTGAAGGGGCGGAACCAGAACGGCTCGAAAGCGAGGTGCATGACATCGTCCGGCGACACAACGTCGGTCATCT
>CAYVGY010000081.1:480-13103 GCA_964451065.1 uncultured Halobacteriales archaeon | reverse complement strand
CTCCTTCGCCGCGCTCGAGGTGGCGTGGCGCGAGGCGGCCCTCCCAAGCGAGCGCGAGCACGTGACGCCGTTCCTATGGAAGAACCCGGACCGCTTCCGCCAGACCAACCTGGCCCGTAGAGAGGACCTCAGCGCCCTTCGATGGGTACTCGACACGCCGGAGGACTACGACTTCCTTCAGTCGGTGTATGAAGCTTTGCAGCAGAACGAAAAGGTTTTTGGAATGCCTGAGGTGCTCCGGCTGCTGGAGGCGCGGCCCGCACTGGCGCTCAGCGCTCCGACCCGCGAGCGCAACGAGGGATACGCGAAATCCCTGCGCGACGAGGAAGGACGCCTTTCCAAACGACCCTCGCGGTGACCCCATGAAACCCAAGCGACCCAAGATTCACAAGTCAAACGCGCTGCTCAAGCGCGCCCAGCGGCTCGTTCCCGCCGCGACTCAGACGCTTTCCAAGGGGCCCACGCAGTTCGTGCGAGGCGTGGCGCCGGTCTTTGCCCGCCGCGGAAAAGGCGCCTACCTCTTCGACGTGGATGGGAACAAGTTCCTCGACTATCCGATGGCGCTGGGACCCTGTATCCTGGGCTACGCGGATCCGGTCGTCAATCGCGCCATCGTCCGCCAGCTCAACGAGGGGGGGATCACGTACTCCCTGCCCCACCCGCTCGAGGTCGAGGTAGCCGAACTATTGGCCGGTCTCATCCCATGTGCCGAGCAGGTGCGTTTCGGGAAGAACGGTTCGGACGTGACCTCGGCCGCGATTCGATTGGCCCGGGCCGTGACGGGACGCGACCGCGTCGTCCAATGCGGCTACCACGGTTGGCAGGATTGGCACATCGGCACCACTAGTCGGAACCGCGGGGTCCCCAAGGCGGTCCAGGCCCTCTCGCACACGTTCCCCTACAACGATGTGGAGGCCCTACGTCAGCTTCTTCGCAAATATCGAAACGAGGTCGCCTGCGTGATTATGGAGCCCATGGGCGTCGAAGTGCCTCGGAACGGATTCCTCAAAGAGGTGGCCGAAGTCACTCGCGAATCCGGGGCGCTCCTAGTTTTCGACGAGGTCGTCACGGGTTTCCGATTCGACCTCGGCGGCGCCCAGAAACATTTCGGCGTAACGCCGGACCTGGCAACGTTCGGCAAGGCCATGGCCAACGGCATGCCCGTGTCGGCGCTGGTCGGGCGCGCAGAATACATGCGCACGATGGAGGAAGTTTTTTTCTCGATGACGTTTGGAGGGGAGAGTCTGTCACTCGCCGCGGCAAAAGCCACCATCACCGAGATGAAGCGGCGACGCACCATCGACCACTTGTGGCGGACGGGCGCGCAACTCGAGAAAGGAATCCGACGCCTCGTCGACGCGCACGGGCTCGACGAAGAGATCAAGGTCAAGGGCCTGGCGCCGCGGGTGTTCATGGACTTCCGACCATCCGATGGCACCGACGCCCTCACTGTGAAGAGCCTTTTCCAACAGGAGCTGCTCCTTCGTGGCATCCTCTTCCAAGGAAGCCACAACGTGACGGGCGCCCACGGCCCCAAGGAGGTACGGCACACGTTGGAGGCGTACGACGATGCCTGCCGCATCTTGGCCGACGCCGTCCGAACGAAGACCGTCCGCAAGAGGCTGCTCGGACCGCCCGTCGAGCCCGTCTTCCGGCCCCCATGATACCGTAGAGCCCCCGCGTCGTCTTCCGCGTCGTGGGGGACGGCGAGGAGGCTGGTCCTGACGGCACGAAGGGATGGGATTTGCCGACTTCCACATCCCGGGGGGCCGCGACGGGAATCACGTGGTCAACGTTGTCGACGGCACTTACGAGTCGGTCCCCACCGGGAACGAATCGGAAAC
Organism: uncultured Halobacteriales archaeon; assembly: GCA_964451065.1. GTDB lineage: Archaea > Thermoplasmatota > E2 > JACPAO01 > JACPAO01 > CAYVGY01. The sequence continues at coordinate 11,259 of CAYVGY010000081.1, read as the reverse complement.
GAGAACGGGCGCGATTCGACGTGGTGAGCATCGGTCACTCGGTAATCTCGAAGAGGCTGCTCTTTACAATGTCCACGATGCGAACGACGGGGGGTTGTGGCGAAACGGTTCCCGCACAATCCAGCGGCCCATGGTCCCGGTCCCCCCGGTGGCCGGGATCTTTTCGCCTTCGATGAGCGCCCGAACCATCACGCGGGGCCCCGGTCTTTCGCTCCTGACGTCTTCGTTCCAGGCTCCTCGCGGAGACGTCCCAGAAGGAGGCCGTCGACGTACTTCCCGTCGACCTCGTAGTGCTGGCGGAGCACGCCCTCGACGGCGAAGCCGGCCTTTTCGAACGCGCGCTTGGATCCCTCGTTGGGGGCGTAGCACGCGGCGAAGACCTTCCGCAGGCCGAGGTCGTCGAAAGCGAAATCCGTGGCCAGGCGTATGGCTTGGGTGGCGTAGCCGTGTCCCCACAGGTGCTTCTCGCCGATGATGAGGCCGAGGTCGGCAAAGCCGTGGATCCAGTTGATGGAGCCGACCTTGATGTTGCCGATATGGCGGTCGGGTCCTTTGAGGATCATTGCGAGGAAAACGCTGTTCGGGTCTTTGCGCATCTTGGCCACGTAGGCGCGCAGGTCCCGGGCCGTGACGGTGGCAAACCGCGTCTCCAGGTACCGGACGATCTCGGGGTCATTCACCCACTCCACGTACGCGGGCGTGACGTCGGAGAGTCGCACGTCCCGCAAGGAAAGCCCGTCCTCGTCAATCTGGTACGGCGGCGCGGGCTTCCGGGACGAACCGACCATGGGTGCGATGAGTCGGCCACGCGACCACGGATTATAAAATGGGTGCCTCGGCCTAGCGGTGGATATGGAAGGGAACCCCGGCGTTGCCGATCTTGGAACGCGCTCCTGCTGGACGCCCTACAAGAACGCTACGGGTGCGATTCGGCGACCAGCGTCCCCTACTTGGCCGACGAATGCGATCAGTCGGGGGTAGTGATGCTAGGGCCCCCCGATCTTCCGCGGGCGTCCGGATTTTCGATTGCGCAAGGCTTAACGGTCTCCTTGAGCCTCCCCGAAGCGCACCCGCCCCGGGTTCCTAGCCCGCGAGCCGTGCTTGAAGGTACGGATGCGCGTTCTTCTCCTCGGAGGCACCGGAACGCTCAGCCATGCCTGTGCGGCTCGTGCCATCGATGCTGGTCACAATCTCACGCTCGTCGTCCGGGGGACGCGCGACCGTTTCGCACCCAGTGGCGCCCGGATTGTCCACGCCGACCTCGCCCAGGCGGACGAGCTTCCCCCCGCGATTGCGGGGCATCGGTGGGATGTGGTCGTGGATTTCAACGTCTTCACCGCTGACCGTGCGGAAAGAGACATCCGCTGGTTTCGCGGCCACGCGGACCGGTTCGTTTTCATCAGTTCCACAAGCGTCTACACCAAGCCTCTTCCCCCGGGTCGGCTTTCAGAATCCGCGCCGGTGGGGAACCCGCTGTGGGATTACGCGGACCGCAAGGCCCAAGCGGAGCATTCCTTTCACTCGGCGCATAGGGACGAATCGTTCCCCGTTCTGACGGTGAGACCGGGCCACGTGTACGCCGACTTCCTCCCGCCACGGGCCATTCCCGGCCTGGGCCATGGACTGACGCAGCGGCTGCTCCTGGGTCGACCCATTCCTGTCCACGACGACGGCCGGGCCGAGTGGCCCCTCCTTCACGCCGAAGACTTTGGTCGAGTGCTCGTGTCCCTTCTCGAGCGGCCGGGCCTGGAGGGCGAAACTGTTCAGGTGGCGGGCGAGCAGCCGCATACGTGGGCCGACATCTATTCGTGCTACGCTCGCATCCTGGGTGTGCGGGCGCAGTTGGCAAGCCTCCCATCGAAGGCGTTGGCCGCCTTGGACCCCGATTTCGGAGGCTCGCTCCTCGGCGACAAGGCACATTCCCACCGTTTCGATCTCACTCGCCTTCGGCGCTACGTGCCGGGCCAAGTGGAACGGGTGTCCTTGGAGGATGGGCTGCGCCGCTGCGCCGACTGGTATCGACGCAACCCCAGCCTCGCGCCAGCGAGCTCGCGGGCCGAGTCCCTCGTGAAGGCGGCCCTGGACCGATTCGAGGCCTTGCGACGCCAACAAGACCAGTAACCAAGATGGGGCGACCCCCGCACGGCGGAACACCCACAAGACGTCGCCGAAATGTGGTCGAATGGATCTGGGTCCTATCAAGGCACGTTCGGCGAGGGTTTACTAGCCAACTACGCCAGCAACTCTTCGCCAAGGCGGTTCGCCGTGTACCAACCGATGGTCCGCCTGAGCCCCTCGTCCAATTCCACCCTGGGCTCGTATGCGAGCCGGTTTCGTGCTCGGGAGATGTCGGGGCAGCGCCGGGCGACACTGCCCTTGGGCGCGGGCTCTGTTTGGAAGCGGGGATTGTGTCCGATGAGGCGACATACCCGCCGCGCGAGGTCCCCCATCTGCACCTCCTGTCGATCATCGCCGATGTGGAAGAGTGATGGCACGCGTGAGGCTTTTCGGGCCGCCTTTACCAGGCCACGGGCCGCGTCTTCGACGTAGCAGAAGGCGCGGGTCTGTTTTGGCCCGTAGACCCGGAAAGGGTCCGTCTTGTCGAGGGCGCGGTCGATGAATTGAGGAATCACGTGGTCGTGCCCCATCCGTGGACCGTAGAGATTGTGGGGCCGGATGGTGACGACGCGCACGTTTCCGCCGTGCGCCAGCGCGTTCGCCATGGCTTCGCCGGCCACCTTGCTCGCGGCGTAGGAGAACCGGGGATTGGCGACGTCGGTGATGGTCAGGGGTACTTCTTCGGGCGTCGGTACGTCCGCAATCCCATTTTCCAGGGCCCCCGCATACGCCTCCGCCGACGAGGTCCAGGCGCACGTCCGGGCCCCCCCGGCCGCCACCCACTCGAAGACCCGCAGCGTCGTCAAGAGATTGACCCGTAGGACCTCGAAGGGCCGTTCGTAGAAATTCCTTGTTCCGTTGATGGCCGCCAGATGAAAGACGATATCGAAGCCGGTCCCAAGCGCGTCATTCAAATCGGAGGATGTTAGGTCGGCCCGCTGGAAGGAGACCCTCGGTCGCTCCAGCAGTCGGCGCATGGATGCGTCAATCTGCGAGCGGAAGAGGTTGTCGACCAGAGTGAGGTCGTGGCCTTCCGCTTCCAGAAGACGCGCCACGTGGTAGCCGAGGAATCCCGCTCCTCCGGTGATGGCGATCTTCACGAGTTCACCTCCATCTTGAAACTTGATTCGCTCATCGAGAGGACTTGCTACCGGCTCTTGGGTGAGAGGGCACCGGCGATTTCGATGCGGACGGTATCCTCCTCGAACAGGGATCCGTCTCCGCGCGGGTGGTCGTTGAGGTCGAGGAAGACGGTGTCCTCGGACGCGATCATCGCATGCGCGACGAGTGGAGGAATGGAGAGGACGTCGCCCGCTACCATCTCTACGGCCGTGACGGGCGCGCCGGGGCCAGCCCGAAGGTCCTGCAGAAAGATCCGCATCTGTCCCGAGACGAGATACATCCACTGCCACTGTCTGCGGTGGTAATGGTTTCCGCGCAGCGCACCTCGCCGAGCCGTGAGCAGGCCCACATGCCGAAGCTCGACGCCGTCCAGGATGTCCACGATGACGCCGCGCGCGTCTTCGAATGCGGGCACGACGTGCTCAACTTGCATTTCGCGCGTGTTCAACGCCTCCAACCAGGGCCGGTTTCGGAAACGGGAGAATGAAAAGGCCACCGCGTTCGCTGAAAAATGACAGATTGCTCATGATCTCCTGGGCAAAATTCCAAGAGAGAAGCAGCGCGTAGTCCGGCTGATCCTCACGCAGGACATCGTCGTGACGAATCGGTATACGCGTCCCAGGCGTCAGCCGACCGACCTTGATTGCGGCACGTTCGGTCACGTAGTCGAGTAGGGTTGTATCGATTCCACAGTAGTTGAGAAGCGTGTTTCCCTTTGCTGGGGCGCCGACGCCAACGATTCGGCGGCCCTGGCGTTTGAGCTCCTGCAAGAGACCGACGAGTTGTCGCCGGTGCTCCTCCACGTCGGCCGCGAACTTCCGAAGCGTAGCCAACTCGTGGATCCGGTTCCGCTCCTCGAGGTCCACATGCTCCCGGACCGACGGCGCGACCTTGAACGCGCCCGCGTGGGCGACAAAAAGCCGCAAAGAGCCGCCGTGCGTCTCGACGTCTTGGACATCGACGATCTCCATGCCGTTCCGGCCGAAGAAACCCATGAGCGGCTTGACAGAGACATAGCTCAGGTGCTGATGATAGATTGTGTCGTACAGGAGCCCATGCAGGAGGCGCAGAAGCCAGGGAACTTCGATGACCAGGATGCCGTCTTTGCGCAACAGGGTGCGGGAGCCTGCCACGAACTCGTCCCAGTCGTCGACGTGGCCGAAAACATTGGTGGCTGTCACCGCCTTGGCCTGGCCGTGCTCTTGAACGATGGCGGCCGCCACCGCGTGCGAAAAGAACTGTTGAAACGTCGGAATCCCTTTGGACTTGGAAGTCCGTGCCAGCGCCGGGGCGGGTTCGACGCCGACGACGCGGGGACCGCGTTCGCGAAAACCCGACAAGAGGAGCCCCACGTTGCTGCCGATGTCCACCGCTAGATCCTGGGGCAAGAGCCGGAATCGTTCAATGACGGTGGCCGCCAAGGCTCGGAAATGCTCTTGGAAGGTTCGCGTGGTCGAGTTTTCGTACACGTAGAGGTCATCGTACAGCACGTCGGCGGGCACCACGTGGCCGAGTTGCACGAGGCCGCACTCCTGGCACGACTGGACGTTCAGGGGGTATCGCGGTTCGGGCCTTTGAGCCGCGGCCTTCGTCAGGAACCGGTCGGAATGCGGTTGCGACCCGAGGTCGAGGAACTGGACTAGGTCGGTGCCTTTGCAGGCCCGGCACTTCAAGTCCATGGCTGGCCTTGCCCCCGAGCCAGCGCCGCGCGATTGTCGCGGGCCGCCATCTAGGTCACCAAGGGATGATCCGCAACGATGGAAGGCTCCTTCCTTTCCCCCACAAGCCTCCATACGTCCACGACGTGCTTGCCTGGCGGGACCTTAATCGACCGATACGCCGCATGGGGTGTGGCGATGATGATGACGTCGGACCGTCGAATAAGTTCGTCGCGGTCGACGAACGTGGGGTCGCGAACGTATTCGTCGGAGCAGAGGACCTCCGCCCCGTGGAACCTCAGCATCTTCACGAGCTTGTACGAGAGCGAGCCGCGGGTGTCGTCGGTGTTCGCCTTGAAGGCCATCCCGAGCACGCCCACGGTGGACTTTCCCATGTCGATTCCCTCCTGGCGCTTCAGGCGGTCGATCAAGAATCCCGGAAGGCCTTCGTTGATGAGCATCGCGGCATGGCCGAGGTAGAACTTGTTTTGGTGGAACGCGGACAACTGGAGCGTGTCTTTGAAGAGGCAGGGGCCCGCGGTGAAGCCTGCACTGGGCAGGTTGGCCGCGCGCGCATAGTTCTTGGTCATGACGTCGTAGACCCGGTAGAAGTCAACGTCGTGCTCGGCGGCCATCACGAAGAATTGGTTGGCGATGGCGAACTGGATGTAGCGCCACGCATTGCAGAACAGTTTCGCAAGCTCGGCCTCCTCCACGCTGGCGTCGACAGTCTCAACGCCGAGACGGGAAAAGAACTTGGCCGCCGCTTTTTCCGCCTGGGGCGTGCAGCCCGCCACGATTTGCGGGAACATCCACATCTCTCGGATGGCTTGGCCCTGAACCACGCGCTCGGGGCAACATGAAACGTTGACGTCCATACCTCCCTTGTCAAAAAACGACTGTAGCCGGCGTGTCGTCCCGGGAAAAACCGTGCTGCGGACCATGACGTGCTGGCCGGGCTTGAGGTGGGGAACAAGTTCCTGGCCGACGTTCAGGATCGGCAAGAGCTCCGGATCCAAATGGGCGTCGACGGGGGTCCCGATGGTGATGACGAAGGTGTCGGCATCGTGGTCGAGGTCGTCGAGCACGTGCAGGCGATCCCCAATGACGTGCTGGAGAATCGCGGGCGCATCATCCTCCATGAACGGCATGATGCCGTCGCGAACCAGCTGTCGCTTGGTCGCGTCCTTGTCGTAGAGCCCGACGCGCAGACCGGCCTTGGCAAACGCTAATCCCAAGGGAAGCCCAATGCGACCGAGACCACCGATGATTACCGCGTCGAATCGGATCTTTTCCTTCATTGGGTCACCGTAGGCCAAAAGATGTTCGGACCTGGCGTGCGTTAATGGGAAGCGCGTCGCTCGACGCGGTGGACCGAGGAGATTCCGTCCAACGAGACCGCAGGAGGGTGCGCACAGCCATGAGCTATTTAATGATTTTTTCGACGCTGACAGAGCTTCTGGTGATCCCGGGGCGGCCCGCAAAGCGGAAAAACACGAGTACCGTCGGGAACCCTGGAGTCGGCCAAGCCGCCGGCTTCAGGCGCACGCCATGGAAAGCGACCGTCCGCTCATTTCCATCGTCGTTCCGGTATTCAATCGCCGGTCGACGCTCCAACGATGCCTCGACAGCGTGGCCAGCCAGGGCTATCCGCGGAAGGAACTCGTGGTAGTGGACGGGTCGTCCACGGATGGGACCGTCGACCTGCTTCGAGAGAACGCCGACAAGATTCAGTATTGGGAGTCGAAACCCGACACGGGCGTCTACCACGCCATTAATCGGGGAATCGACCACGCCAGGGGCACCTGGATAACCATCCTTGGCGCCGACGACTTCCTCTGGGATTCAACGGTCCTGGCGCGGCTTGTGGCCCACCACGAACAGGAGGGCGGCGGCCACAAGCTGGTTCATGGCCAAGTGGCGCAGGTCGACGAGGCCGGCCGGCCGTTGCGCTTCATCGGCGGTCCCAGGGAAGCGCACACCGATCTTGACTGGGGGGAGGTTCCCATCCCAACGCCCGGCTTGCTCGTACACCGCACGCTGTTTGAGCGGTACGGCAAATTCGACGAATCCTACCGCATTGCGGCGGACTTTGATTTCATCTTGCGCGTGACAAGAGCCGAACGGGCCCTCTTTGTGCCGCACGTGGTCAGCGTCGGCATGACCATAGGCGGCATGTCGAGCAGCGTGAAGAACACCCTGATCCAAACGCGTGAGGTGCGCCGCGTCCTCCGCCTGCACGGCGTAAAGGGTCATCCGGACCCGGTCTGGGGGTACCCGATGCGTATGGCACACTTCGCCACCTACACGGTGTTTGGACCGCGCGGCCACGGTCGGCTCGTGACGCTCTACCGTCGCATGAAGGCGAAGCTCACCTTGGCGAAGTAGCGCTTCGCGCAGGCGACCGGGTCAGCCGGCTGCAAGGCCTCGGTTACTGTGCCATGTGGATATCTCTTGATTGGCGGCAGGAGAGGGTCGTTTTCTGAGGCGCAAAGCAGTTCGGGGAACTCGGCGGAGGGAGGGAATGGTCCAGCCGGCTTGACCACGGATGGCGCACGAGGGTCGCCCGACGCATGAATTTTCTTCGGACGCCCCGAAGGAGCCGGGGGCGGCAACGGGGTGTCCGCTCAGCGTCGGGCGAAGATCGAAATCAGCCGGGAATCGAGGCGTTCACTATCTTTACGAGAATTCCTTAACGAATGAGCGGTTCGCCATGGCGAGCGCGCGCCGGCCTCTGCCAGGAGTCGGAAGCCTTGCCAAACCTTTCCTTGCTTTAGGTAGGACTTACCGATGATGACCAGGTGGTGACAGTAGACGTAGGTCCGGATTTTCCTGACGGCTTCAGGCAGTTCCGGGTCCGAGAAGATCCCCTTGAGTACCTCTTTCATTTCGCGTTCCATGAGGTCGACGCGGGCACTCAGACTTTGGCCACTCTGCGGTAGCCGATAGACCGTTCCTGGCTCTGTCGTCCAGCGGATGGGGTACCGGCGTGCAACTCTCATCCACATGTCCCAGTCTTGGGAGATCCGGAAACTTGGGTCGAAGACTCCCAGTTCATCGAAGCATTTCCGGCGGACCAGCGCACTGCTGCAGCTACCCCCGAAGACGTTTCCACGGCACAAGAGCTCCAAGAAAGCCTGGTCTGGCGCGAAATTCGGCCGCAGGACGCGCCCGCCAATCCCATCATCCACTAACGCAGGGCAAGTCACGACACCGGTTTCTGGCAGCCGCCGGAAGACTTCAAGCTGTGCTTCGGTCTTGGTCGGCAGCCACCAGTCGTCAGAATCTAGGAATGCGAGGAATGGGGCCTTCGATTTGCGAATTCCGGTGTTGCGAGCGGCGGCGTGACCGGCGTTGCTCTGCGTCACATGTTCGATTTCGCCTCGCTCGACATACGGCCGAAGAACGTCGCCGGTGTTGTCGGTCGAACCATCATCGACAACCAAGATCTCTTGGAATCGCACAGTCTGGCGCAGAATACTGTCTAGCGCCTGCGGTAGAAACTTCGCGTGGTTGTAGGTTGGAATGACGGCCGCCACGGGGACGGATGGCCGGTTCTCGTCAGTTGTACTCGTCAGCGTCAACAAACTGCCGTCCTGGCCAGAATCGTGTTCCACAATGAACCTTTCTGCTTTCCCATTGTACGGGAGCCTGAATTGTAACGGGTAAACGCACCCATGGCAATGGCACCGTCCCAGACGAGTATATCGGGAACTGGCCGGTCATGTTTGATGGGGGAAGTCTCTTGATCTAGCTGCCGTGCGGGACGCGGCGGCCGTCGAATCGACGATCGCGTTTTGCTACATCCGCAAGCCGCCGTTCACATCCAGCACGGTTCCGGTGAGGTACGACGCGTCGAGCGAACACAGGAACCCAACGGTTGCCGCGATTTCTTCGGGTTCCGCCAGCCTTCCGAGGGGAATCTGCTTCACCACGGCATCAAGGACGGTTGGAGGCATTCCAGCGGTGAGCCGCGTCTTGACGAAGCCCGGAGCCACGGCGTTCACCGTCACGCCGGAAAAGGCCACCTCGCGAGCCAGGGTCTTCGTGAGGGCGATCACGCCGGCTTTGGCGGCCGCATAGTTCGACTGGCCGAAGCGGCCCTCCTCGCCCACGACGGATGCGATGTTGATGATTCGTGAGGAAGGGACCATGCGAAGCCGCGGCGGATCCCGCAAGACGGCTCTGCAGCAGTGGAAGACGCCAGATAGATCCACGGCGACAACGCGGGACCATTCGTCCATCGGCAGCTTCTTCATGGTTCGATCAGCCACGATTCCCGCATTGTTCACAAGGATGTCGAACGGTCCCCAACGTGCCAACACGTCGTCCATCATCTTGTCGACTTGGGCGTACTCGGAAACGTCCGCCCGGACCGTCATGGCTTCGCCGCCGGCTCCATTGATCTGTTCCGCGAGTTGCGCCGCAAGATCCCGGGACTCCAGATAGCCAATGGCGACCTTGGCGCCGTCACGGGCGAGCCTTAGCGCAATGGCGTGGCCGATTCCGCGACTCCCGCCGGTTACGACGGCCGCGCGTCCCGCAAGTGGTTTCGTTGTGGTGGGAGTGGACGTTCGCGCGCTAGCTTGTGACATTTTCCTAGTTCTCCGCTCGACTGGATTGGCAAGGCCCAGTTTGCCGCGGCTTGAAAAGGTTGCCCTTTGCCGGGGCTTGGGACAAATTAGGCTGCCCACCGGTCGATCCATGAGACCTTGACTTCGCCCAGGCGGCGCAGGTAGGCGAGTCGGGTGAGGTTGTCGGTGGTGAACCGGAGGTGCTTCTCGGTCCCCCGGCGGCGGTGGAGGCGGCGCCGCAAGGGTCGGGGGTTTCGGTGCTTGTCGCGCCCCCAGTGGCACTCGCTGCCGCTGCGGGCGTGGTAGTCGCGCAGCCACCCTTGGGGATTCTCCACGAACGCGTCGAGCATGCGGGTCCACGCGCGGTGGCCTTGGGGGGCCAGCGTGACGCCGCGTTTGGGGAAGATGCGGGGAATCCCGCCGTGGGCTTCGATGAGGGTGCAGTTGGCTCGGCTGAGGAAGGCGGCGTCGCCCGTGACGACGGCGCCGTTGAGGCGTCCGTGGCGGGCCACGGTCGCCTCCAACAAGGGCTTGAGCGTGGGGAACTCGTTGTCGAAGCCCACCGCGAGGGGCACATGGGCGGCAACCATCAGGTGGGGTACCGTGAGCATCGTGACGCTGCCGTCGTAGTGTTCCCGCTTTGCTTGGGGCGTGTGCTTTTGGCTCTCCCAGTTGGCTTTGACGGACCGGGGCAGGCCGCTGCCGTCCAACGTGAGGCCCTGGATGTGGCCGCGTTCGGGTTGTTGCGTCAGCTCGAACACGTCGTGCAGGACGCGCTTGACGCGGGGATCCTCGTAGGCGCGTTCGATCGCCTTGTAGTGGGGCACCCGGTCCAGGGCGAGTTTCTCCTTGAACAATCGCGCATAGCCTTGGGTGACGCGGTTGCTGGCTTGGAAGTACTGTTGCAGGAGGAGGGCCTTGGCCAGGTCGTGGGCCGTGTACTCGTGGGTGCGTCCCTTGTGGCTGCGGGGCGGCTCGGGTTCGGGAGTGGCGTCCACGGTTTCCCGGATGAGGACGAGCGTGTCGTTGACTTCCTCGACCTGGGCCTCCGTGTACGCGGCCCAGTCGATGGGGTTCTCCTCCTTGGCCTCGTACGGGAACTTGCGTTCGCGAACGTCGCCGATGAGGCGGTCCTCCTGTGCTGGGGCACCTCCACCCACCGGCCCGGTTTTCTCCAACTCCTATCGGGCGCCACGAACAGCGCTCAAACGTTGGCCCACGGGATCCGGGAGGTCCCCTTGCGGGACGTGATCGCGGTCATCGACAAAGGCTTCTGGAGTCCCGACAACGTGAAAGCGTTCGAGGAC
>CAYVGY010000081.1:0-470 GCA_964451065.1 uncultured Halobacteriales archaeon | reverse complement strand
CGTGCACTACGCGATGGCCCTCAAACGGGACCTGCCCATCGTGCGTCTCGTGGCGCACACGGAGTACCACAAGCACTTCCTGTACCGGGAGCACGCCCAATGGTGGCGCAAGGACACGTGGGGCGGACGGACCATCCACCATTACTTGGACAAGCGGATCGCGGACGATGAAGAATCCGCCTACTTGCGGCGCCTCGAGAAGGCCCAGACGGAGACCCAGAAGCGGAAGATCCGCGCCGCCTACCGGCAGGCCCGCAACGAGTTGGGTACCCTCAGCCTCCTCACCGACACCGGCATGACCGCAGCCGAAACGTACGGCGTGTACAAGGAGCGCCGCGACGTGGAGTACGCCTTCGACGCGTTGCAGAACGACTTGCGGGGCGACGTGACGTGGATGCGGACCCGGGAAGCCATGGTCGGGTACCACTTCATCCTCTTCCTCGCCCTCCACTTGTACAGCGAAGTCCTCG
>CAYVGY010000080.1:9272-13155 GCA_964451065.1 uncultured Halobacteriales archaeon | reverse complement strand
TCCGCCAAGACCCGCGCCCCTATACGATCTCTTTCGACCATCTTATCGAGCAGGTGCCGAATGGGGACGGCACGCCGATGGATCAAGGGTACAAGTTCGACGCCATCAACCATGTCAACGCTTACCTGCAATTCCTGGTCCAGGACGGTCCGCAAGCGTATCAGTTCTATGTCTATGGTCAGGTCGGGCGACTCTGCGATATCATCGGTGGAATCGTGCCGGAAACGTAGAAGTTCTGGGTCAATGAATTCGGCTCGACCCAACGCTACTGCTAAAAGGCAGCCCCCCTTCGCCCGCCCCGATGCGGGGCGTGACGTTCGCCTACCTTGGACCCGAGGCCGAAGCGTCCAAGTTCGCCAAGAAAGGCACCACGACCGACATCACGCTCTTCAACGCCAAACAAGGCGACGACCACCTCAACCTCGTCCACCCCGCCCGCTACCCGGAAAAGCTGCAGAGCCTCCTCGTCGCGCTCGACCTCGCGGACGAGATCGTCCTTCACCCCACCCAGATCGACCGCAGCTTCGGCGAGACCGTGGTAGGCGCCGAACTCTTCGGCAAGACGAAGGGTTTCGTGCGCATCCCGCCCACCGTCGTGAAGGAACAGATCTCGGGCCTCCTCGACAAGACGGCGCTCAAGGACATCGACTACTCCTCGGACCCGGACGGTGTCCTGCGCGAGAAACTATACGCGCGCGCCGCCGCGCCGACCGAGGGCCCACTCGTGCTCCCCATCGACCACGCGTTCCCCGTCAAGGGCGTCGGCACCGTGATACTCGGCCTCGTGCGGTCCGGCGCCGTCTCCACGCACCAGAAACTCCAGGTCTACCCCGGCGACAAACAGATCGAGGTCCGCAGCATCCAGGTGCACGACGTCGACGTCCCGTCCGCGGGCTCCCGCAGCCGGGTCGGCCTTGCGGTCAAGGGCGTGGAACCCGACGAGGTGAACCGCGGCAAGGTCCTGGCCCTGCCCGGCTCGCTCAAGGTGCTGGCCGCCGGCGCCCCGCTTGCACTCAAGGTCTCCCTCTCGCCCTTCACGAAGACGCAGCTGCGGTCCGGCATCGTCCTTCACATGTTCCACATGCTCCAGGACCTCGTGTTCCGCGTCGACGGCGTCCAAGGGGCAACGAAGGAAGGCGCCACGGTGACGGGCAAGTTGGAAACACCCATGGCGTACGTGCCAAGCCAACCCGTCGTCCTCGTGGACCTCGACAACAAGGCCCAACGGTTCGTCGGACGCGCCGTCCCCGCCGGGTGACCCATGGCGGCGATTCCCCGCAACCTCGTGTTGCTGGGCATCGTCAGCTTCCTCATGGACGCCTCCACCGAGATGACGTACGGCCTCCTCCCGCTCTACGTCACCACGCTCGGCGGCACGGCCCTCGCCGTCGGCCTCATGGAGGGCACTGCCGAGAGCGTCTCCGCCTTCCTCAGGCTCTACTCCGGCCGCCTCAGCGACCGTTGGCGCCGCCGAAAAGGACTCACCGCAGCCGGGTACGGGTTCAGCGCCGTCAACAAGGCCGCCCTTGCCGCCGCCACCGCCGCCTGGCACGTCATCGGGCTCCGAAGCCTCGACCGCGTCGGCAAAGGCATCCGCGGCGCCCCGCGCGACGCCCTGATCGCCGACTCTGTCCCGCCAAGGCGCTGGGGCTTCGCATTCGGGTTCCACCGCATGATGGACACGCTTGGGGCATTGGTGGGCCCTCTCATCGCGCTTGCCCTCGTCGCCGTCATCACTCTTCGCCAGATCTTTCTCGTCGCCGCAATCCCCGCCGTGCTCAGCGTTCTCGTCCTCCTTTGGGTGCGCGAACCCAAGCACGATGTCGGCGCCGGGCCGAGAAAAGTCCCCTTCCCGCACAGCCAGGCGCTTCTCAGCTACCTCCTCGTCATCGTCGTGTTCACCCTCGGCAACTTTGGGTTCCTGTTCCTCCTCCTTTTGGGCGCCCAGACGGGCCTTTCCACCGCCGAGATCCTCCAAGTCCAGATCATGTACGTCGCCGTCTACGCGCTCCTCGCGTGGCCTCTCGGCGCCGTCACCGATCGCATGGGGCGCGTGCCCGTCCTCGCGCTCGCCTTTGGGGCGCTGGTGGCCGCCAACCTGCTCCTCGTCGGTTTCCCCGCCGACGCCTTCTCCGGCTTCCTGATTCCCGCCGCCGTCTTCGGGCTCTCCAGCGCCGCGTACGAGGGCAACGGGCGAGCCCTGGCTGCCGACCTCGCACCTGCGGACGCGCGCGCCACCGTGCTGGGGGCCTACCACGCCGCCATCGGGTTCGCCTCGCTGCCCGCGGGCCTCCTGATGGGCCTCCTCTGGGAAAACTTCCGCCCCGTCTACGTGTTCGCCGTAGGCGCCATGTTTGCGATGACCGCCCTGCTGGAACTCGGCTGGCTCTGGTTCAAGGGTGACCTGCGCGTGCGGCACCCGGCCTAGGCCGTCGCAGTTGCTTCCGGCCCCGACTTGGCCGCTTGACTCGTGGCCACGACGATTCCCGTGAGGATGATGAGGCCGCCCACGAGGACCAAGGTGCCGATGGCCTCTTGCAGCAACACGAGCGCGAGGACGGCGCTCACCACGGGTTCGGCGAGGATGGACGTGGACACGTAGTGCGGCGGGATCCACTTGAGGAGGTAGTTGATGAGGGTGTGGCCGAGGATCATCGGGAAGAACGCGAAGAGGAACAGGAAGCCGAACGCCGTCGTGGAGTACGGCCAAAGGCTCTCCCCTCGCGCCAAGACCATGAGCCCGAGGAATGCCGTACTGAACGCGTAGACGAGGGTCGCGTACGTGAGGAGCGTGTAGCGCTGCCGCAGCCGGCGGCCGGCCAAGAAATAGAGGGACGCGGCCAGGGCGCCCGCGAATGCCAACATGTCTCCCAGCAGGGCGCGGCCGCCAAAGCGGGTCTCGCCGAAGTCGCCCGCCACCAGGAGCAGGCCGCCGCCGAACGCCACGAGGACGCCGGCCCAGACGCGGGCGCCCACGTGTTCGCGAAGGAGGTACATGGCGCCGAGGGGCACCCACAACGATTCCGTGGTGACGATGACGGCGCTCGAGGCCACGCTCGTGTATTCCAGGCTCGTGACCCAGGTCGCGAAATGGGCGGCCAACATGAGGCCGACGCCGGCCATGAAGGACAGGTCGCCGCGGTGGAGCACGAACCCTTCGCGGTGGACCTGCCAGAGGGCGAAGGGGGCCAGCATCGCCGTCGAGAAAAGCAACCGGTAGAACGAGATGACCAGCGAGGGCACGTCTTGGGCCTGCGCGTACCGGACGAGGATGCTGCTGACGGAGACGCCGCCCACGGCCGCCGCCAGGAGGAACCAATGGGTCCGGCTGACCGACGCCACGACGCTCAGCACGGGCGGCCCCGTTTAAAGTCAATGGAGGGCCCGCCGGATTGAGCCCGGGCGAGCCGCACCGAAACCCTCCTAAACCCGAGCCCCGGTCCCCCGACCTCCCATGATCGACCTCCATGGCAAGCGTGCCCTCGTCTTCGGCGTCGCGTCGGAAGACAGCATCGCGTGGGCCATCGCGCAGAAGCTCGCGCAGGCCGGCGCCAAGGTCACGATGGGGTACCAGAAGCGGTTCCTCAGCCGCATCATGCAGCTCTTCAAGGACAAGCCCTGGATCGAGTCGTGGCACGAGTGTGACGTCACGGTCGAGGAGGACGTCAAGAAATTCTTCAACACCGTCCAGGGGAAGTTCGACATCGTCGTGCACGCGATCGCGTTCGCCCCCGCGCCGGCGTTGCAGAAGCCGATTGTATTCACGACCGCCGAAGACTTCGCCACGGCGCTCAACGTCTCCAGCTACAGCCTCGTCCGCCTAACGCACTACTCCCTGCCCGCCCTCAACAAGGGCTCCAGCATCCTCACGCTCACGTACCTC
>CAYVGY010000080.1:0-9262 GCA_964451065.1 uncultured Halobacteriales archaeon | reverse complement strand
GTCGTCCCCGGCTACCGAGTCATGGGCACGGCCAAGGCGGCGCTTGAGAACCTTGTCCGGGAGCTCGCCGTCGTCGTGGGATCGAGCGGCCACCGCATGAATGCGATCAGCGCCGGCCCCATCCGAACCTTGGCCGCAAGCGGCGTGCCCGGCTTCGACAACATCCTCGACTGGATGGCCCATAGCGCCCCCCTCAAACGCAACGTCACCCAGGAGGACGTGGCCAAGGCCTCGGTCTTCCTTCTCTCGGATCTCGCCTCGGGCGTGACCGGCCACATCCTCTACGTGGACGCCGGCTACAACATCGTGGGCGTGCCGCCCGACCTGGACAAGATGCAGGTCCCGAAAGCGGCCACGGCCACCACGCCGCCCACATCCTAGATTGACGGAGGGACGCCTTGGCCCCCGACCTCTACCAAGCCCTCGAGGTCACGAGTTCCGCCCTCTTCATCCTCTGCCTCATCCCCCAGTTCATCCGCACGGTCAAGCTCGGCCACGCGTACGACGTCTCCGCCCTCTTCCTCGTCATCGTGCTCATGGGCAGCATCGCGTTCATCCCGGTCGCCATCCACGAAGACCTGTGGTTCTTCGTCGGCAGCCTCGCCGCCAACCTGGTCGTCTGGGGTACGGTCCTCTGGTACCGGCTGCGGCCCCGCGTCGCTTTGGCTCATTCCTGACCCCGGGGGCGAAGGTGCATCGGGCGTGCGGCGAGATACATGATCAGGGGAACCGTCAGCCGCGCCGCCATCCGCCCCGTCGGCGTCGGCGCGTAGGCGACTCGAACGGGCCGGCCCGGGATCACCGTTCGGACGAGGAACCCTGCCTTCCCCAGGGCATCCAGTTTGAGGCTGAGCGTCCGGGAACTGATGCCTCGCAGCCGGCTTCGCAGGGCGTTGAACCCGGTCTCCGGATTCAGGCCCAAGTAAAAGAGAATCTCCAGGTTCCACTTCTGGAAAAGCCCCTGCACGGCTTCGAGTTGAGTGGCCAAGTCGTCGGGGTGCACCTCCATGTGTTGCCGCATGGCGCCGCGGTGGGTCTCGACGAACGCGTTGGTTCGCTTGACGAGGTCACCGAGGTCCTCGAGGATGACGCGGGGGACGGGAGCGGCGGGCATGGGCGGTATCGGCCCGGATAGCCGGTATCTATGATTTTACTTTTTACACTAAATACCATAAGTACATTCATAAGGGCGGTGAACAGCGTGTCCCGCGATCGCGCCATCCTCATGGGAGAAATCGTAGACTGGGTGAGCCTGGGCGTCCTGCTCGTGGGCCTTGCCTTGACTGGTCTCGCAACCGTCTAGGCTCCCCGCGACGCGCTGGGGACGGGTGTGTCCCCCGTCGATGCGGGGCGCTCGAAGAGAACGACCCGCCAAACGAGAAGGTCCCTTTGCGAACCCTTGGACCAGCCGGAGGCCGCCAGCAGCGCCTCCACCTGCTCGGGATTGTGGACGAAGACACGAAAGGGGCTGCGTCGGAGCCGTAGGAGCAGGTTCGCCGCCCCCATCCCGACTCGGGCGGCCCAGGCGTCGCCCGGATAGACGAGTCCATACATCCGGCGTGCCTTGCCGGAAGACGACGATACGAGCGCATGGAAATCGGGGTAGCAACAAACGACGCGGTCCAACGTCACGATGTCTGCGGTTGGAACCCCCGCAGCCACGTCGACGAAGTCTCCGTGAACGTAAGAGGCGCGCTCGGCGTAACCTCGACGGCCCGCTTCCGTCCGCGCCGCTGCCAGGTACGCGCTCGACGCATCCACGTCGGTGACGCGCTCGACGCCAGCCCCGACGAGTTCGTGCTGGATCACGCCCACGCCGCCCCCGACGTCGAGGAGCGTTGTGCCATGCGTGCCTTTGGCCCGAATCATGTCGAGCAGGATGCGCGTCGATCGGCGGGGACCCTTGCGACGGTACCTTCGAAGTTCCTTGGCTGCCGTCGGAGAGTCGAACAGACTTTCGAGGCCTTTGCAGTGAGGGCACGTCATGCGAGGCGCTGGCAAGCGGGGCGCGCCTCCTTAAACCCAGGACTCACGCAGTCCGCTTGAGCGTGTGGATGCCCATGCCTTCCGCGTCCTCCGCGGCCTCGCACAGAGATTCACCGAGCGTCGGATGCGGGTGGACGGTCATGGCGAGGTCCTCCACCGTGGCGCCCATCTCGAGGGCCAGCGCGGCCTCGCTAATGAGGTCGCTCGCCTCGGGCCCGATGAGGTGGACGCCCAGGAGGAGATTGGTCTTCTTGTCGAAGACGACCTTGACGAACCCCTCCGTCTCGCGTGCCGTGAGCGCACGCCCGCTAGCCGCGTACGGGAATTTTCCGACCCCCACGTTGTGGCCGCCCTTTTTCGCGTCATCTTCGCTAAGGCCCGCCGTCGCGACCTCTGGGTCGGTGAAGATGACTCCGGGGACGGTGACGAAATCACGCTGGGCGCCTTTCTTGCCCGCGATGACCTCGGCGGCGACGATGCCTTCCTTGCTCGCCTTGTGAGCAAGCTGAGGCGGGCCGATGAGGTCGCCGATGGCGTAGATGGTCGGAACGTTTGTCTGCAGCCTTTCGTTGGCAAGGATCCAGCCCTTCTCGTGGAGCCTCACGCCCGCCGCTTCGAGGCCCAGGCCCTGCGTCAGGGCGCGGCGACCTACTGCTACGAGGCAGTGGTCCGCGTCGACCTCGATGGTTTTGCCGCCCACTTCGAACAGGACCTTGACGAGGTTGCCCACCACGGTGGCCGACTTGGCCTTGGCTTCCAAGTGGACCTCGATGCCGCGCTTGCGCAGGAAGCGCTCCATGGTGCGCGCGACCTCGGCGTCGGTGCCGGGCAACACCTGTGGAAGGAGCTCGACGACCGTGACCTTCGTCCCGAAGTTCGCGTAGAAGCACGCAATCTCGCGGGCGATGGCGCCCGCGCCGAGGATGACGAGGCGCTTGGGGATCTCGGCGAGTGCGAGGGCCTCGGTGCTCGTGATGATGCGCTTGCCGTCCGGTTTGAAGCCGGGAATCTCGATGGCAGCTGACCCCGATGCCAGGATGCAGGCCTTGAACCGGACCTGCTCCGTCGTGCCGTCCGCAAGCTTCACCTCGGCGGAGTGGCTCCCGGTGAGCTTGGCTGTCCCCATCAGGAGTTCAATGCCGTTGCCCTTGAGGAGGTTTGCCACGCCGTCCGAGAGCCGCTTGACGACGCCCCGCTTCCAGGCCATGAGTTTCGTCCAGTCGAGCGTGATGCCGCTCGCGTTGATGCCGATCTCTTCGGCCTCGTGGAATTTCCGGTAGAGCTTGCTCGCCGTGATGAGGGCCTTGCTGGGGATGCAGCCCACCTGATTGCAGACCCCGCCCAGCCATTGCTTCTCCGCCACGAGCGTCTTCTTGCCGAGTTGCGCCGCGCGGATTGCCGCCACGTAGCCGCCCGGTCCGGCCCCAACCACAAACACATCCACGTCGCGAACCATCGAGGTCGCGTGGGGAAACGACCCCTTGCTAAAATCCTATCCGCGACGGCGCAAGCTCCGATTGAGACTTAAGACCGGAGCCGTATCGGCCCGTCGTGGTCGCGCCCCCGCCGGACCTCCCGGTCAACGCGCCCATCGGGGAGACCCGCGACCCCAACCGTGTCGCGTGGCTGGCCCTTGGCACCCTGGGCGTGTACGGCCTCGTCTGGTTCTACCGGTTCGGTCGCGAGGTCGACGCCGCCGGCAACTTCAACCTCAACCCGAAACGATGGTTCAAGCAGATCGGGATCCTGGCGGCCTTCATCGTCACGCTCCCGGTGGCGCTCGCCCACTTCTTCGTCTACGCCTACTATGTCTCCAAGGCGACCGACGCCCTGGCAAAGCGCGCTAAGGAGACGCAAGTCGACGTCGAGGCCCGCTTCATCGTCCTCCTCATCCCGTTTGTTGGCGTTCTCTACCTCAAGTGGCTGCAGGCGGGCGCCAACCGTGTCTGGAAACGGCTCGAGGCGCGCAGGTCCGCCCGCGACAAGCTCGCCAAGCAGGCCGCGGCGGAGAAAGCGAAGAAGGCGCCGGTCGAACAACTCGTCCAGTGCCCCATGTGCAACCACGTCATCACGGTGCGCTACTTGCCGGGCGAGACCCCGATGGTGAAGTGCAGCTCGTGCGGTTTCTCGGCCCCCTACGAATCGCCCGGGACAGCTCCCCCACCCAAGGAAATGGCCAAGGGCGACTGAACATGCGCAGCGGTACGCAAAACTTCATTAGGGGCGCTGGGGGGTGGAGGAGGCTGCTCGGTGGCTCCCACGCGACAGGGTGTTTCGGTCCTATCCATCAGCGTGGTCTTGGGAATCGTTGGCTACGCGGAATCCGGACCAGCGGCTCTTGGCCCGTCCACCTGTCAAGACGCGTCCACAAGCTGCGCCTCCACGTTCCAGATTCCGCTCCGGGACGGTTCGCGCGTGTGGGCCCACGCGGACACGCTGGCGTCCTTGACCCTCGGACCCAACCAAGTGCCTGAACCACCCCCGCCGCCCCAACCCCCCGTCTGCGTTTCTGATCCGTCCACGGAATACCACGGTGTCCTCGTGTACGCAGTCCCCGAAGCTGTCCCCGACCGTTACGACCAACTGGCGCCGATCATCCGCGATCACTTCCTGACTGCCAACGGCATCCTGTTCGCCGAAGCCCAGAGCCTCGGCGGCTCCGCCAAGTACAAGATGCAATGCACGGGCGCCGTCGCCGACGTCCTCCACGTCGTCCTCCCCCAGGTCGATCCCGTGGAGGACACGCCCGGCGCGGTCATCAACGACCTCAAGTTCGAGGTCGACCTCGACAGCGTCTTCGCCAAGTACTGGGTCTGGTACGACGATCCGTGGCTCTGCACCTGCATCGGGCTCGGCACCATCGACATCGACGACTCGCTGGCCCTGGGAAACCTCAACAACGTCGGGCCCGACTGGGCCATCGTCACCACCCATCCCTACACGGTCGCGTACGGGTACCAGGTCCTCATGCACGAGAACGCGCACAACCTGGGCGCCATCCAGTTCACGGCCCCGCACGAGGCGGACGACCACCACTGCTCCGACGGCCCCGAGGCCATGTGCCCCTTCGACGCCGGCCAGGACGGGTCCCTCCCCTACGAGGATTGCAACCCCAACACGTTCGACTGCCACAAGGACGACTACTTCCACCTCGCGCCGCCCTCCGGCACCTATCTCTCCGACCACTGGAACCTCGGCAATTCGTTGAACCGGTTCATCCAATTCTCGTAGGGGACGGCGCGACGTCAGGCGATTCTACCAATCTCCCCTTAGTAGCCGGGCCCCCACCCTCCCCCCATGACGCAACGCCGCCTCAAGCCCGCCCTCCGCACGGCGATCCCCCTGCTCGGCCTCGCCATCCTGGCCTCCGGGTGCCTCGCCCCCGAACTCCCGCTTCGCGGCCGCGATCTCCCCTCCGGGCCCTGCGCCCACCTCTTCAAGGACAATGCGGAGCCTCAGGTATTGATCCACGCGAGCCTCCACGGTGTCCGCGCCGACCCCGTTTGGAAAGGGATCGGCGTCGAGTTCCATCCCCCTAAGGACCTCGTCGACTCCCTGGAGCGCATGGGCATGAGCGTCCGGCCCGCGCACGGCACGACCGACGACGACGGCTGCGTCGCTTTCTCCACGCTCCCCCTCGGCACGTTCGAGGCCACGGCGACCTGGACCGATGGCTACCGACCCATCGACCCATGCGCCGTGAGCGAGTCCGGTGACTGGAGTTACGGGAGCAGCGCATCGGAGCCCCTGGTCGCCTGTGGCGGGGCTCCGTATTGGAATCCGTGCGCGTGGACCGGCCAGGTCGAGGTCCAGCCGGGCCTGAAGCGCTACGTTGAGGTCGAACTCGAGCTCTGGCAAATGTGCTTCGAATAGGGTGTCCAAGGGCCCGTTGGGGTCCGGTGAGGCGCCGGGAACACGCGCTCTCCCGCAGGAATCCCCGGTCGCTCGGCCCTGTCGTGACGCTGGGCGCAATAGACGTCAGGCCGCGACCCCCATGGAGCCCTGAGCGCCGCCGCTCGGATGCGCGGAACGCGCCCCGGCTTCAGGCCGTCTCCAAGAGGAGCAGCTTCGGGTCTTCCAGGAACCGGATGAGGCTCGCCGCGAACTGGGCCCCGACGGCGCCGTCCACGATGCGGTGGTCGAAGCTGAAACTGAGGTTCATGATTTTCCCGGCCACGATCTGCCCGTTCTTGATCACGGGCTTGTCCTTGATGGCGTGGACGCCCATGATGGCGACCTCAGGATAATTGATGATGGGGGTCGCGAGGACGCCGCCGAGCTTGCCGAGGCTCGTGATGGTGAACGTGGACCCGCTGAGCTCGTTCGCCGTGGCCTTCTTCGTCTTCACCTTCTCCGCAAGCGCGTCGAGTTCGCGGGCGATGTCGAAGATGTTCCTCTTGTCCGCGTCCTTGACGACGGGCACGATGAGGCCTTCCTCCGTGGCGGCCGCCACGCCCATGTGGTAGTATTTCTTGACCACGAGTTCCTGCTTCGCCTCGTCGTAGCTTGAGTTCACGATCGGGTACGCCTTGAGCGCGGCGATGGTCGCCTTGATGATGAACGGCAGGTAGTCGAGCTTCACGCCGCGCTGCTGGGCGAGTGGGGCGGCCGCGTCGCGTAGCTTCACGAGCTCCGTGGCGTCGACCTCCTCCACGTACGTGTAGTGCGCCGCGATGTGCTTGCTGCGCGCCATGTTCTCGGCGATCTTCCGGCGGAGCCCCCGCATGGGGAGGGTCTCGACGGGACCCAACGGCGTGATGGTCGCGGGGGCGACCGTGACCGTGGGCGCGGTGGTAGACGCCGCGGGGCGTGGCCCTTCGGGGCGGCCCATCACGGATTCGAGATCCTGCCGAGTGATCCGTCCCACGGGTCCGGAGCCGGCGATTTGCGCGAGGTCGACGCCCATCTCGCGGGCGCGTCGACGCACGGCGGGCGCGGCAAGCGGCCGACCGGCCGGGTGCGTCACGGTCGTGGCCGCGGGGGCGCGCGCCGCTGCGGGAGTCGGCGTCGGTGCGGGCGTGCTGGGTGTCTTCTTCTTGAACGGGCTCGTTCCGCCGAGGTCCTTCGGAAGGTCGAAGAGCGTCTTCTCCTCCTTGACTTCCATCGCCGGGGCATGGTGGGCGTCGGCTTTCGCAGGAGCCGGGGCGGCGGGTCTGGCGCCGGCAGCGCCCTCCTCGATGGTGACGATAACGTCGCCGACCTTGGCCACGACGCCCTCCTTGGCGCGCAGCTCGCCGATCCGGCCCGCCTTGGGGCTCGTGATCTCGACGGTGGCCTTGTCCGTCATGACCTCGACGATGAGCTGGTCCTCCTTGACGGCGTCGCCGGCCTTCACGTGCCACTTCACGATCTCGCCCTCATGGATGCCTTCCCCGACGTCGGGCAGCTTGAATTCGAAGACCATGCCGGTTCCTCCTCCTAGTAGTTGTAGACCTTCTCGATGGCCGTGAGCACGCGGTCGGCGTTGGGCAGGTACACGTTCTCGAGCGCGTACGGGAACGGCGTGTCGAAGCCGCCCACGCGCAGGATGGGCCCCTCCATGTACTCGATCACGTTCTCGGCCACGAGCGCCGAGATCTCGGCGCCGTACCCGCAGAACTTGGGCGCTTCATAGAGCGTCACGACGCGGCCCGTCTTCTTGG
Organism: uncultured Halobacteriales archaeon; assembly: GCA_964451065.1. GTDB lineage: Archaea > Thermoplasmatota > E2 > JACPAO01 > JACPAO01 > CAYVGY01. The sequence continues at coordinate 1,634 of CAYVGY010000080.1, read as the reverse complement.
CCGACGCGAGCACCGCGTCCTCGTCGAGCGGGTTGAGCGTCCGAAGGTCCACGACCTCGACGTTGATGTTCTTCTTCTCGGCCTCGGCCGCGGCCGCGAGCGCCACGTGGAGCATGCTGCCGTACGCGAACACGCTCACGTCGGTGCCTTCGCGCACCGTGTTGGCCTTGCCCAGCGGGACCGTGTAGTCCTTGTCGGGCACGTCGCCTTTGACGGCGCGGTAGATCCGCTTGGGTTCCATGAAGATGACCGGGTCTTCCTGCCGGATGCTGGAAAGAAGGAGCCCCTTGAGGTCGTGGGGAGTCGCCGGGATGACGACCTTGAGGCCCGGCGTGTGGGCGAAGTAGGCCTCGCCGGACTGGCTGTGGTAGTGGCCGCCCTTGATGCCGCCGCCGTACGGCGTCCGAATCACCATCGGGACGCTGTACTGGCCGCCGCTGCGGTACCGGATCTTGGCCGCCTCGTTCACGATCTGGTCGAAGGCCGGGAAAATGAAGTCCTGGAACTGGATCTCGGGCACGGGCCGCAGGCCGTAGAGCGCCATCCCGATGGCGGCGCCCACGATGCCGGCCTCGGCCAGCGGCGTGTCGAAGCACCGCGCCTCGCCGTACTTCTTCTGGAGGCCGTCGGTGGCGCGGAACACGCCCCCGTTCCTGCCGACGTCCTCGCCGAAGACGAGTACGCGGTCGTCGCGGCCCATTTCATGGTCGAGCGTGTGGTTCACGGTCTGGACGAGCGTCAGTTCGGGCAAGTTACTCTCCCTCCATCTCGCGCTTGAGGTCCGCCATCTCTTTGTCGAGCTGCGGCGTGGACTCGCCGTACACGTCCTCGAGCATCGACTCGGTGGGCGGCGGCCCAGCCGCCTCTGCGGCCTTGACGCCGGCCTCGATGGCCGCCGTGGACCGCTCGTGGATCTCCTTCGTGGACTTGTCGTCGAGAAGCCCGAGGCCCCGCAAGTACCGCTCGAACCGGTCGACGGGGTCCTTCTTCTTCCACTCTTCGAAGAATTCCGGCGGGCAGTACCGGGTGTTGTCGTCGCTGGAGCTGTGGCTGCCCATCCGGGCCGTCACGCACTCGATGAGCGTCGGCCCGCCGCCCGAGCGGGCCTTGTCGACGGCCTTCTTGACGGCCTTGTAGACGGCGAGCACGTCGTTGCCGTCCACGCGGACGCCTTCGAAGCCGTACGCTACGGCTTTCATCGCGAAGGTCTCGCTGGCAGTCTGGTACTTGAGCGGGACAGAGATGGCGTACTGGTTGTTCTCGAGGACGAAGACGATGGGGACCTTGTAGACGCCGGCCCAGTTCATGGCGACGTGGAAGTCGCCCTCGCTGGAGCTTCCTTCGCCGAAGGTCGTGAGGACGACCTTCTTGTCGCCGCGGACCTTCATCGCGTGGGCGGCGCCCACACCTTGAATGACCTGGGTGGTGAGCGGGGACGAGATCGAGAAGAAATTGTGGTCGCGGAACGAATAATGCACCGGCATCTGCCGGCCCTTGGCGGGGTCCTTCGAGTTGCCGAAGCATTGGTGGACCATGAGCTCGATGGGGACGCCGCGGACGAGAGCGGCGGCGGGGTCGCGGTAGTGGGGAAACATCCAGTCGTCGGGTTCGATCGCATGCGCCGCGCCCACCTG
>CAYVGY010000079.1:5389-13613 GCA_964451065.1 uncultured Halobacteriales archaeon | reverse complement strand
CTGGCCACCGCATGGGGCGTCATTCCCCAGGATTGCGCAAGGTGGGAGACGATGCGGCGCGTGGTCGCGTTGTCGTCCACGATGAGGACGTGGCGGCCTTCCAGCCGGGTGCGGCCGGCGTCCCTTGATTCGCGGCGGGGGGTCGGCACGGCGTCGACGGGGAGCGTGAACTGGATCGTGGTCCCCTTGTTGGCCGCCGTCTCGATGCCGACCTTGCCGCCCATGGCCTCGACGATGCGCCGAGTCACGGAGAGGCCGAGGCCGAGTCTTCCGGCGGCGCTTTCGTGGGCGTGGAAGGGTTGGAAGGCGTGGTCGAGTTCGGCTGGGGGGATGCCGGGGCCAGCGTCTTTGACCCAGAACAGGGCGTCCCACCGGTCCGTGCCCCGTGTCCGGGCGGCGACCGAGAGGACGACTTCGCCCGTGGCGGTCACGCGCAGGGCGTTATCGAGGAGGTTCTCGAGGACGCGCCGCAGGCGTGCGCCGTCGGCGTGGACAAGATCCGGGACATCGTCGTCGATCTCGTAGCAGAGCTCGATGCCTTTGGCTGCGGCCTCGGCGGCGACCAAGTCGATGGCCTCCGCCGCCTCCTTGCGGATGGAGACGGCAGTCGTTGCCAGCTTGAACGTGCCGGCCTCGAGCTGCGCGTGGTCGTCGACGTTGCGGGCGAACCGGCGCAGGTCCTCCAGGTCGCGGTTCTTGGCGCGCGCGTTCGGTGGGCGTTGCCGTTGGAGGCTTTCGAGGCGGCCGTCGAGGGCGCGGGCGACGCGCCCCAGGACGTCGGCGGCCCCGCGTTCGGCTTGGGCGAGGCGTTGCTTGAGGCCGGCCACGGTCTCGTCGGCGCGGATGCGTTCGGAAAGGTCCGTCGACGTGGCGATGACGCGTAGGCAGCGCCCCTCGGCGGCCTGGGCGGCGGCGGCGCGGGTGGTGACCCAGCGCCAGGACCCCTCGGGCGTCCGGACGCGGTGATCGAGGGGGGTGCCGCGGCGCAGGCTGGCGGCGTCCCGCAGCAAGGCGTGAAGCCGTTCGCGGTCCTCGGGGTGCAGGGCCGCGGTCCAGTCGGCCTGGGAAACGGGTTGGGTGGCCTCGGGCGGGAACCCGTACAGGGCGCGTGCCGACGGCGTGGCGTGGATTCCAAGCGTGGCGGGGTCCCATTCCCACACATGCGCGGGCCCGACAGTGGCGAGGGTCGCGAGGCGGGCGTCGACGGCGGCGTGACGCTGGACGCTTTCGTCGAGGAGCGTGTTGAGGCGTTGATGCGCGTCTTCAACGGCGTGGACGGCTTCATTGAAGGCGCGCGCGACATCGCCCGCGTCCCCCGCCAGCGATGCGTCGGCGCGTGCGGTGAGATCGCCTTGTTGGAGGCGGCGGGCCGCTTCCTCGACCCGGCGCAGCGGTCGACTCAGGCCGCTGCCGACGAGGGCGCCCAGGAGGAGGGCGGCGAAGACGGTCACGACCCCGGCCGCCAGGGCGGAACCGGTGGGGAGGGTGCCCCGCGCGGCCGTCACGTACGCGACGGCGCCGGCACCGACGGCCGCGGCGGCGGCCGAAAGGAGGGTCACGACCGTGGAGATCCGCATGGAGCCCGGGGCACCAGACTGGACGGCTTATATCAGTTTTCGCGGTTGGCGCAGGGTCGCATGGTGCAGGCGGGAAGGCCGGCCGAAGCGTTCGAGGGCGGACCGTGCGTGAGCCACGGGTGCTCGAAATGCTGCTACGAGGCGGAGATGCCGATGACCGAGGCGGACATGGCGCGGCTCGAGACCCTTGGGCATCAACGCTCTGACTTCAGCATCTTGGACGACGAGTACGTACCGCAGCTGCGCATGGTGGAGGGCCACTGCTTCTTCCTGGTTGCGGGCCGGTGCAGCGTTCATGACAATCGGCCGGTGGGGTGCCGTCTCTATCCCCTCGTGTGGGACCAGTACTCGGGGCGCGTGGCGCCGGACGACTTCTGCCCGTTCGTGCGGGACTTCCCCCAGGACGCGGCGGTTGCTAAGAGCGTGGCGGAAACGCTGGCGACGTTGCGGCGCGAAGCGGCGCAGCGCCGCGGGGCCGCAGAGGAAGGGGTCCCCAAGGGTTGAAAGGTGACCGCCATCTTGCGGTCTCGAGCGTGGAGCGCGCATGTGCATCCTGAGCGACCGGGACATCCGTGAGCGAATGGGAAAGGCCGAACTGAAGATCGAGCCGTTCGTGGAGAAGCACTTGACGCCCAACGGGTACGACATGACGGTGAAGGAGGTTCTGGTGCGCGGGCAGCCGGCGCCCGTGCGGGACGGCGTGGCCCGTGTGCCGGGGGGCGCCTCGTTCCTCATTTCGACGCGCGAGTACGTCACCATGCCGGCCGACGTGGCCGGCCAATTGTGGATCCGGTCGAGTTATGCCCGCCGGGGGGTCCTGGCGGCGTTCGGGAAAGTGGAGGCGGGCTTCGAGGGCGAACTCACCGTCGGCTGCTTCAATTCGAACCCGGAGCCCGTCGACGTGCCGGTGGGGGACCGGTTCTGCCAGATCGCATTCGAAGGGCTCAATTCTCGGCCGGAGAAGTCGTACAAGGAACGTTCAGGGAACTACCAAGGCCAACGTGGCGTGACGCTCGCCCGGTGAGCGGCACGAGGTCAGAAACCGGCGGTGAGGCCGGACCGGGGCCAGGCGCCGAGGTTCAGGACCTCCACTTGGCCGGTGACGTTGAAGGTGTGGGTGTCGGAACGCTCCACGCGGTTGAACGACATTTCGATCTTCTTGCCCATCGGGACGAAGTAGGTCGCGTTGTAGGAGAGGAACCCGTTGAGGGTCTCCACCGTGAGGCTCACGTCGAGGCCGGGGCGCAAGGTGAACGCATTGACGGCGCGCTCGGCGTAGGGGAACAGGACCTGCTTGGTGCAGGCGTGAACGACGCCGCTCGACTCGACACGCACGGGTTGGTACTGGAGGCCCAGGAGGATCTTGACCTTCGAGCGGTCGATGCTGAAGAGGCTGGAATCGTACCGGACCGTCTCGGCCGCGGGGTCGTACTGGAAGCGGGCCGGGCAGTCCTCGTGGGAGATGGCCGCCTCGCCATCGCCTTCGAGGATCTCCTCCGCTTCGTGTCCCCGGACGATGACGAAGTAGTACTGGTCGATGGTCCGGTTCTCGGGGGTCACGCCGGAGTCGACCATGCGGATGTCGAGGTATTCCGCGTAGGGGTCTGCTTCGGTGGTCCCCGGGTTGATGCAACCCGCCAACACGAGCCCGGCTAGGAAGAGCGTGATGCCCTGGGGCTGCCGCACGCAGATTCGAGGCGTGGCCGCGCTTAAAGCGGTTTTGGAGGCGTTCTTGCGGTAGTACTTGAACGCGTCAGGGCTGGAAGGCCTTGATGATCTTGGATTCGGCGGCCACGAGGTGTTTATGGACGGCGGCCTTGGAGACGCCGAAGGCCCTGGCGATCTCCTCGAGCGTACAGCGGCGGGGGTTGTCGTAGTAGCCAAACTCGATGGCCAGCTTGAGGACTTCGACCTGGCGCTGGGTCAGGCGGTCGTCATGATGCTTGAGCCGTCCCAGGGGGTTCCAGCTCCCGCTGTGGATGAGCCGGAAGTCTTCGGGGTGTGTGGCGGCCGTGATGCGGGTGATGAGTTCGGCGAAGCGCTTGCCGTCGGCGGGCGGAGTGGCGATGACGCGGACGTGGATGTACCCTTCATGCACGAGGATGGGCGCGAAGAACGCGTCGCTGCCCAGGAGGCGGGTCGTGAGTTCGATGGGGTCGGCGCCGCGGTAGGCGGGCAGGAGGTAGTTGGTGACCTCGACGCTCGCCAAGTCGCCGTGCTGGTAGAGTTGGTTGAAGGTGCCGTACTTCTTCCCGAAGTCGTCGCGCAGGAAGCGTTCGATCTCTTCCGGTTTGGCGTGGAGCGTGAAGATGGCGCCTTCCGCCTTGCCGGCGCTGCGGGCGCGCAGCATCTGGATGAGGATCCAACGCGTGGGGTCCTCCTGCGTCCAGCGGCAGAGGAGGTTGTCGGCGCTGGCGGTCTTGAAGACGTATTCGCGCAGGGGCAACGGGTCGCCCAAAGGCTGACTGGAGAAATACTTTGTTGACCTGTTAACTGAAAAGGCCGCCTGGCAACCTGGGCACGTATCCCTCGCAGAGGCCGTTGCTCTCTTCTCGCTCCGAGTCCCAGATACAGTCGCCGCCTTCCTTGTCGTACACGATGGTGTGCCCGCTGCGCACGTGGTATTCCACGAAGTTGCCCTCGTCGAGCTGTTGGCAGGCGAACTGGTCGATGGCGGTTGTGTGGACGATGCTGAACATCTTCGTCTTGACGGTCACGGAACTGTCGTCCTCGGATTCGCACGACGTTTCCGTCACGGTCGCGTCGATGGATTGGTCCGTGGCGTAGAAGATGCCGACCGCCGCCAAGAGCACGATGACCAGGATGAGGACGAGGCCGATAATCCGGCCGATCCAGGTGGCCAGGAACCACATGTAAGCCGCGCGGACGGACTGGCCGGGGAAAACGGTTCCCGCGAAGCTATATAATCCGCTGGCCGACTAGATAGGGCCCCGGAGGATGCGTCGTGCCTGAGGGTCCTTTTCTCGTCCGTGATTTGATGAGTGAACGCCTTGTGACGATTGCCCCGGAGGCGACGGTGGCCGAGGCCCTATCCCTCATGGACCAGCAGGGCGTTCAGGAACTGCCCGTCATGACCAATTCCAGCCTCCGCGGTTGGATCTCCTACCGGAGCTTCGTCCGCCGCGGCGGAATCCCGTCCACAACCAAGGTTTCCTCGCTCATGGAGACGACGCCCCGCCTTCGAAAGGATGCGGACGTCATCGAGGCGGCGGAGGTCCTCATCCGCAGCAACGTCCGCGCCGTCCCGGTGGCGGACGCGAAGGGGAAGATCGTGGGCATCCTCTCCCGGACGGACGTGATGAAGGCGGCCGGCCGCATGCCCGAGTTGGCCAGGATTCCCATCGAGTCGGCCATGAACACCGAACTCGAGACGGTGGACGAGACCGAGACCATCGACCAGGCCATCAACCGGCTTCGCGAACTCCGCATCAGCCAACTGCTCATGCTTGACGACGGCGGACGGTTCCGCGGCGCCGTGCGCCTCGAGGACATCGCGCGCGCCCATGCGGCCGAGCACGAGCCGCCCGCGCAGGGTCGGGTTCGTCCGATCTCCGCGCACACGCAGGGCAAGCGGAAAGGATCCCAGATCGAACTCAAGTCGTTCGTGAAGGAGGCACCCGTCGTCTCCCGCCAGGCCACGTTGGGCGAGGCCATCCACCTCATGGAGGAACGTAATTCCAACTTCGTCGTGGTGGGCGACGAAGGGTACGCAGTCGGCGTCGTGTCGCGGAGCAACGTCCTAGAGCGGATGGCGGCCCTCAAACCCTCCAAAGGCGTGCTCTGCCAAATCGTCGGCTTGGCGGAGCACGTGGACAGCCAAGACCTCGACCGGATATACGGCCTGGCCGAATCGACGCTGGGCAAGGTCGCCAAGGAGGTCAAGGTCGAATTCCTCAGCCTCCATTACAAGATCTACAAGGCAAAGGCCGCGGGCGACCGGAAGTTCTCGCTGTCGCTCCACTTGAGCACGGAGCGGCGTTTCTTCGTGCAGAAGGCGGACGCGTGGGACGCGATCGAGGCCACGCAGATGGCGCTCGACAGCCTCGAGCGCAGAATCCAAAACCTCAAGGATCTCCGGCTGGAACGGCGCAAGACGTCCTCGGGACGCAAGACGATGTTCTACACGGCCACCAAGTCGTGACGTCCTACGCGGGGATGGCGGCGGGTGCCTGTCGTTTCTCCAGGCGCAGGTGGCGCCAGTAGAAGGCGAGGCTCACGACGAACGGGATGACGTAGTAGACGACGCGGTAGAGCAGGGCGGCGAGGGCGGCCTGTTCGAAGCTCACGACGTCGAAATAGCTGAACACGCCGGCCATCGAGCCTTCCATGACGCCGAGGCCGCCGGGCAGGTTCGACGCATAGGCTGCGAACATGCCGAGCGAGAAGCCGGTGATGAGTTCGCCCGGGTCGAGCCGGATCCCGAAGGCGAAGAAGCAGGTCCAGAGGGCCGCCATGGCCAAGCACCAGTCGACCGCCACGATGGCGAGGGGGACCTCGAGGAGCTTGGGGCGCAGGCGGAGGTAGGCGGTGCCGGTCGAGAGGGAGTGGTCGAGGTCCTGCACGCGGGCGGTGATGTCGTGCTTGGTGATGCGCTTCCAAAGCCGCGTCACGAAGGCGAGGATGGGGCGTCGGACGCTGTGGCTGAAGGCGAACAGGAGCCAGCCGAGGATCATGAGGACGAAGATGGAGATGACGAGGAGGAGGCCGAGGAGTTGGACGCCGAAGACTTGCTTGGCGAGGATGACGTAGGTGAGGCCGACGGGGACGAGGGCGAAAAGGATGAGGTCGTTGGCGATGGAATGGACGAGGGAGGCCGCCAGCACGGCTTCGGGGGCCGCGCCCCATCGGCGCGTGAGCATGATCCGCATGGAGTAGCCGGGGACGCTGGTGAAGGCAACGAAGCGGCCGAAGGCGACGGAGATGTAGCCGACTTCGCCGAGTTCGCGCAAGGGGACCTGGACGCCGAAGATGCGTGCGAAGCTCGCGAACCCGAAACCTGTGAGGGTCGTCGAGCCGAGCGCGAGCGCGGCGGCAGCCAGAATGTACACGGGTTGGACGTCGAGGATGACGGTCTCGACGGAGTCCCAGTTGAGGTAGGCGAAGACGGCGGCGAGGACGCCCATGGCGACCAGGAAGACGGCGAAGGTGCGTTTCGGGTGGCGCTTGGGGTCTTCGGGTCGTCGCTTGCGGACGCGGATGAGGCGGAGGTACTGCTGGGGGAGGTCCGTTGGGACCGGGGTGGGCGGGCGGGGGGCTTTCGTCATGCGTGGGGGCGGAGCTTGTCGGCGAGGCGGCGCAGGAGTTTGCGGGGGCCGTCCTGGCGGGGCGGCATGTAGGGGCGGCGCAGGAGGCGCCAGTAGAACGCGAGGCTCACGACGAAGGGGACGAGGTAGTAGACGACGCGGTAGACGAGGGCGGCCAGCGCGGCGTGCTCGAGGGAGACGCCGAAGAGGGCGTACATGCCGGCCATGGAGCCTTCGAGGACGCCGATGCCGCCCGGCAGCTGGGAGACGAAGCCGGCGGACATGCTCACAGCGAATCCCGCGATGAGGACGCCGAGGGCGAGGTCCTCGCCCAGCGCTTGGAAGCAGTAGTGGAGGGTTGCGATGGCGGCGGCCCAGTCGATGAGGATGAGGAGGAAGGGCAGGACGAGCCAGTGGGGCTTGCGTCGGAGGACGTCCGTTCCTTCGGCCATGGAATCGTCGAGTTCGGTCAGCACTTGTCCGATGTCGCGCCGCGTCAGGCGCAGCCACACGCGTTCGATGGCGTGGAGGATGCGGCGGCGGGCCCGCGTGACGATCATGACGCTGGCCCAGACGGCGGTGAGGGCGAGCGCGAGGACGCCCACGGCGACGAAGGCGGCCAATTGCCACGGGTCGAGGGCTTGGTGGAGTAGGAGGTAGGAGACGCCGAAGGGGAGGAGGGCGAAGAGGACGAGGTCGTTGGCCATCGAGTGGAACAGGGAGGCGGCCAGCATGTGATGCGTCTCGGCGCCTTGGCGGCTGGCCAGGAGGAGCCGGAGGACGTAGCCGGGGAGGCCCGTGGAGGAGATGACGCGGCCGAAGGCGAGGGAGACGAACCCGATTTCGGAGAGGTCGCGCACCGGGAGGTGGACGCTGAAGACGCGGGCCAGGATGCCGAAGGCGAGGCTCATGGCGGCCATGGAGAGGAGGGAGTAGCCGGTGGCCCAGAGGAGGGGTTCGGGTTGGGCGTCGGCGAGGGCCGCCTCGACCTTGGGCCAGTTGAGGATGCTCAGGAGGATGGCGAAGAGAACGAGGGCGACGACGACGCCGATCACGACGCGCTGGCGGGTTTTGTGGAGTTTTTCAGGCGTCCGGGGGTCGACGTGGGGGGCGGGGCGTGGCGCTTCCGGCGTGGTGGGGGCGGCGTCGGGGACGGTCACATCCCCCAGAACCGGTCCGTGCGGCGCTTGATGAGGGCGACCTTCTCGAGGGCGTCGCGCTCATCGGAGGTGAGCTTCGTCATCTGGAAGAGGGCCTTGGCCTCGTGACCGGTGAGGTCGACGTAGAAGACCTCGCCCTCCTTGATCTGGCGGCCGACGGTGACGCCGCCGAGGGCGACGGCGACCTCCTGGCCTTGACGCGCGAGCGGGATGGGCTTGCCTT
>CAYVGY010000079.1:0-5379 GCA_964451065.1 uncultured Halobacteriales archaeon | reverse complement strand
ATTGGATGGACTTGATGGGTCCGACGACGCGGCCGTCATCCTTGAGGAGGTGTTGGCCCGGTAGGAGGCGGCCGGCGATGATGCGCATGCCGATCACGGCGGGGTTGCTGGCGCGGAAGGTGTTGCCTTCAAGGTACTTGACGGTGGCGGGGTGCGTGATCTGGACGCGCTCGGCCTCGTCCTTGGCCTTGGCGGCCTTGACGCGCCACTCGGCGACTTGGTCAAGGAGGTGGTAGATGACGTCGCTGCTAAGGATCGTCAGGTCGCGGTCGGATGCCTCTTTGGCGGCGTCCGGGAGCGTGGCGACATTGAACGCGAGGATGACGCGGTCGAGGGGCTCCTCTAGGAGCGCGATGTCGATGACTTCGCGCCGGGCCACGGGGCCGACGCCGGCCGAGCGGATCTTGATTTCCTGGGCGGCCAGCTCGTTGGCGAGGGCTTCGAGGCTGCCCATGGTGTCGGCCTTGATGAGGAGGCCGGAGTCGTCGAGGGGGATCTTGATCTGAGACTCTTCGCGGATCTCGTCGAGGACGTCGGCCTCGGGTCGGTCGCGCACGACGCGCATGGGGGAGCCGGGAAGGACGTCTTCCAGGTCGGCCGCGACAATCTTGATGCCGGCCGCCGCGCGGACCTCGGACACCTTGCCGAACGGTTCGCGGGGGTCGCGAATCTCGTCGAGCGGCTTGGGCTTGAGGATGGCGCGGATCTGGGTGGCAAGGGGGCCGTTCTTTCCGCCGAACGCGACGCGGTCTTGCGCGTGCAAGGAGCCGCCGTAGACGAGGACGTCGACGGTGAGGCCGAGGCCGCGTTCCTCCTTGACTTCGAGGACGGTGCCGATGGCGGGGCCTTCCTCGGTGGTCTCCAGGCGCGATTCGAGGAAGCGCTGGGCCAGGCCGATGAGGACGAGGAGGAGGTCGGGGACGCCTTCGCCGGTCTTGGCGCAGCAGGGGACGAGGGCGATGCTTTTGGTGAAGTCCGTGATGCGGTCATACCGATCGGCGGGCAGGCCCTGGTTGCCCAAGTCTCCGATGATCTCGTAGAGGCGCTGGTCGAGGGCGGCCTGCGTGGAGTCGGTCTGCGTGTTGAGGTTGAGGATGAACGGGCCGGCCCGGCTTTGGTAGCCCGGGAGGAGATCGATCTTGTTGGCGGCCACGATGAAGGGCGTCTTCGAGCGGCGGAGGATCTTGATGGATTCGGTCGTCTGGGGTTGAATGCCCTGGGCGACGTCGATGACGAGGACGGCGATGTCCGCCAGCGCGCCGCCGCGCGCGCGCAGCGCGTTGAAGCTCGCGTGGCCCGGGGTGTCGATGAAGAGGAGGCCCGGCAGGTCGAACTTCTTGCCGGCGCCGAGTGGCCCCAAGAGCTTGAACAGGGTGTCGAGGGGGACCTCGGTCGCCCCGATGTGCTGGGTGATGGCGCCCGGTTCGCGCGTGGCGACGCTCCCGCCGCGGATCCGGTCGAGGAGAGACGTCTTGCCGTGGTCGACGTGTCCCAGCACGCTTACGATAGGCTGCCGGAGGTAGGTCCGTGCGGGGGTGGGACGTTCGTCGGCATCGGGCTCGTCGCTCTTGGGTCCCTTCGCCTGCGACAAGAAAATCCCCGTTCTTCCGCGGGGAGGAACGGGTCTTGCTTAAGCCTTGCGACGGGAGATTCGGCGCACAAGGAATCCGGCGGCCAGAATCGCCGCAACGCCGGCGAAGCCGGGCGTGTCGACGGCGCCGTCGTCGATGACTTTGTCCTCCGTGTCCGCGTCCGCACGGAAACGCCCGGCGTCGTCGGGAAGGTCGACGCCGGCCGTGGCGGTCGTGTTGAGGAGGATGGAGATACTGTTGCCGTTCTCGTCGGTGGCGTTGAGGCGGACCACGGCCGAGTCCCCTTCGCGCGCGTCGGTGGGGGCGTGGACGAGGACGCCGACGGTGATGAGGTCGCCGGAGGCAAGGTCGTAGGTGGTCCCGGGCAGGACCTCGGCGACCCAGCCGGAGTGGTCGATGACGTTCGAGAGTTGGAGGCGGTGGGCCAGGAGGTCTTGGTTGAGGACGGAGACGTTGTAGAGTCGGGCCTCGCCGGGGTTCACGTAGTCGTCGTGGTCGCCCTGGGTGAGGAGTTGGAAGGGGCTGGGGAGGACGTCGTTGCGCAGCTCTTCGGGAAGGTCGATGAGGGGGAGGCGGATCTGGGACTCGACGGGGACGATCTCGATGCCGCCGGCGCCCCAGGCCGCCGCGAAGGTGGGCGAGAGTTGGCCCGCGATGCGGACGTACAACGTGAAGCCGGTGCCAGCGGACAGGAACTTTTCCCCGCCCAGTTGGGCGGGTCCGGTGAGCGTGACGGCGGTGCCCGCGGTCTGCAGGTCCGACGTGGTCTGGGCCCCGAAGAACGTCTCGTAGTCTTCCCCGTCCCACCAGGCGAAGTGGGCCTCGATCCGGGCTCCCGTGACGGCGGTGGGAGGCACGAGCTTGAGGACGGTCTCGATGGTTCCATCGTCGGCGAAGTTGACGGGGGCGCTCAGACGGTCTGGCGAGTAGATCCAGAAGGTGTTGGTGAAGGTGCCGGGGCCGAAGTCGCGGTAGCCGTGAATGCGCCGGTCATCGCTCCACTTGGGATCGCCCTGGAGCGGGCTGAGCACGCCCTCGTCGCACGTGCCGAAGACGATTCCGTTGCACGTGACCTCCGGGGCCGCGTCCACGAAGTTGGCCCAATGGACGTCGTGCAGGTAGAGGACGTTGCTCGAGGGCCCCAAGAGGGCGCCGGGCAGGAGGCCAAGTTTGAGGTAGGCGACTTCCTCGGGGTGGCCGACGCTGGCGCCCTGAAGGATGAGGGTCGCCTCATCAACGGTCGAGGCGTCCGGGGCGGCGTCGAGCGCGATGTTGAAGGCCCGGGTCTCGCCGGCGGGAAGGTTCACGGTGGCGGGACCCGTGACGTGGTACTTTCCGGCGCCGGGCCCTTGCAGGCTGTACTCGAGTTGAACGAGCCGTTTGGCGGCGGCCGTCGTCATGAGGTTGAAGGTGAGGGTCTGGTTCACGCCGGCCTGGATGGGCATGGTCTGCGCGGCGTCGGCCCCGTAAATCCGAAGCACCGTATTGGCGGCGTAGGTCTGGAAGCTGTACGGGGGAGCCTCCACGTTGGGCGCCACGTCAGAGAGTGGGAAGTAATCGGTCGTGACCCGGATGTCGCTGAGGAGGTCCCCGGGTTTGATCGTGGCCGGGATCTGGCGCGGCCGATCGTCCAACTCGTCGGGATCGGCGTATCCCAGGAGGCTCGCCTTGGGGATCCAGATTCGCACAGCGTTGTCCTCGTCGCTGACAGCGACTTCGACGGGTTCGTAGATGCATCCGTCCCCGCCGCAAATCACCATCTCGCTCCAGTGGCCGTCCGGGGCGGCCACGAAGATGGAGGAGGCATCGGGCTCGGTGGCCCCGTCGAGGTCCACCCAGATGCGGTAGTACAGGCTCTCCGGGCCGAAATCGAAATCCACGGCCAGGTCGAGGGAGTCGCCGTTGGACGCGCCGGCGGCGCCGACGCGCAACTCGTCGACGATGACGGCGAGCGTGAGGCCTGCCGCGTCCTCGTTCTCGATGCGGAGCTCCACGATGTCGACCGAAGAGGCCGCCGGGTTGCTGGGCACCGGCGCGGGGGAGGAAACGAAGACGCCATAGTCGCCCGAGTCGTCGGGCACGATCCAAGAGGACGAGGGGGGGTCCCCTTGGGCCGAGACGTGGACGAGGGGAACGAGTAGGAGGACGATGGGGATGAGGAGCCAACCGGTCTTTGCCACGGGAAATTCCCAGCCTAGGAAGGGGTACTTAAGGAGTTTGGTGCTGCGTTCTGCATGTGGCGGCTCGCCGCGGTTTCAGGGGGTCCGGCGGCGCGACCAGGCAAGGCCTGCCAGAGCGAGCAGGACGACGGCGAGGCTGGGTGCCGGCGTGTCGGCCGGCGCATCGTCGATGAGCCTGTCCTCGGCGTCCGCGTCGATCTTGATGTTCCCGGAGTCGTCGCGCAGGTCGACGCCCTTGGTGACCGTCGCCTGCAAAAGCACATAGGTCTGGGTCCCAAGGTCGTCGGTCGCGTTGAGGTAGATCCGCACGTGGTCGCCTTCGGCAGCTTCGGCCGGGGCGCGGACGAGGACGCCGACGCCGATGGCGTCGCCGGAGGCCAACTCGTAGCGTCGACCGGGCAAGACTTCGACGCCCCACGCGTCTGAATCGAGGGTGGCGACGAGTTCGACGGTGTGCGTGCTGGCGTCCTGGTTGAGGACGGAGACGTTGTAGAGGCGGGCCTCGCCGGGATTGACGAAGTCCTCCTTGCCCTCGATGACGGAGAGTTGGAAGGGACTCCGCCGGGCCCCGGGCTTGAGCTCGTCGGGGAGCTCCACGAGAGGCAGCACGATCTTGGAGCCGTCGGTGACGATCTCGGTGCCGCCGGCAACGAATTCGGCGGTCCCCGTCGGGGAGGCCGACGACATCACCCCGACCAGGAGGAACATGTCGGTGCCGGCCGGCAGGATGCTCATCCCGTCCAGCCGGACGGGCCCACTGAAGTGGACGACTGTGCCTTCCCGGCTTAGGCTCGTCGTGGTGGATCCCTCGAACACGACGGTGGGTCCGGAATGGGGCCCGAAATCCCCGTAGGCGCGCATCTCGGTCAAGACCGTCATACCAGAAACATCAATGGGCGCCTTGATCTTGAGGTCCATCTCGATTGGCTTGTCCCGGTCGAAGGCGACGGCCGAGGGGAGGAGCTGGCTGAGGGGGATCCAGTAGTATTCGACTTGCTCGCCCACATTCGTCGGGAAGCCGAACGGTTCGATGGTTTCGGCGTCGCCTTGGGGGTCCTGTTGGAGCGGCGAAAGGAAACCTTCGCGGCAGGGGATGAACACTGTGGCGCACAACGGGACGTCCAGCGGGTTCCCGAAGGGCGGCGCGGCCTGGCCATGGAAGTACAGGGTGTTGGCGTCGGGGCCCATGCCGACGGCGGGTTCCAGCCCGATCGTCGCGAACGCGACTTCCTCGGGGTGGCCCACGCTCGTGCCGCGCACGACCAGTTGGACGCCGTCGCCCGCCGCCGCGGTGGGCTGGACGTCGAGGGCGAGCGTGTAGTTGCGGCCCGCGTCGCCGGGAATCGACACGCTGGGGGGTCCCGTGACCTTGTAGAGGGCCACCTTGTCGGCCGGGCCCTCGACCGCGTACGTGAGGGTGACAAGGCGTTTGGTGGACCCGAGGTTGGCGAGGTTGAACACGACGGATTGGTTCGTGCCGGCGAGGATGGGTAGGGCCTCGCCGTGGCCGAAGAAGAGGGAGATGACCGTGTTGGCGGCGCCGGACTTGAGGACGTAGGGCGGGGCCGTGCCTTCGTTGGGGACGACGTCGTGGAAGCTGGCACCGA
>CAYVGY010000078.1:0-13658 GCA_964451065.1 uncultured Halobacteriales archaeon | reverse complement strand
GGAAGGTGGCCGCCCTCAGCGGGCTCGCCCGCGCCAGGCAAGCCCTGTTGGTCCAAGGCTTCGGCGTGTCGAGCCTCGGCCTGGTCGCGCCGCCCGGCCAGGCAAACGCCGATGTCGCGGTGGCCGACGGGACGACGCTTGCTCTGCCGCCCGGTGGGGGCGGGCCCCAACTCGGGATTTTCGCCTGCCGGGCCGGCCTCGAGCGGCACATGCCAGGCCGCATCATAGGCGCCACGAAGGATCGCCAGGGCCGGCGCGCCTTCGCCATGACCCTCCAGACTCGCGAGCAACACATCCGCCGCGAACGCGCCACCAGTAACATCTGCACGAACGAGACGCTCCTCGCCCTCGGCGTCGGCGCCCATCTGGCCGCCTTGGGTCCCCAAGGACTTCGCCAATTGGCGACCCTGAATTTCGAACGCGCGAACCAACTGCGCGACCGACTGGCCACCGAGGTGGGGTGGAAGCCTCTCTTTTCCGGACCCACGTACAACGAGTTCGTGGTCGACGCGACCGTTCCCGCCGAGACGGTATACGACACCGTGGGCGGCAAGGGCATCACGCCGGGGTGGCCCCTGGGACGAGAACTCTCCGACTATCCTAACGCCCTCATCGTATGCTCCACGGAGGTCCACTCGGACCAGGACCATGCGCGCCTCGTGCGCGCCGTGCGGGGGGTGGCCAAGTGAAGACCCTCAGCGACCGGGCGGTCCCCCTCCTCATCGAGGAATCCCTTCCCGGCCGGCGGGGCGTCCATCTTCCCGCGCAGGGAAAATCCCTCGCGGTCAAGCTCCCTCTGGGTCTGCAGCGCAAGTCGCCGCCGCGCCTGCCGGAACTCAGCGAGCCCCAGGTCATCCGCCACTACACGCGCCTCAGCCAACGCAACTTTGGCCTCGACACCGGCATGATCCCCCTCGGCTCCTGCACGATGAAGCACAACCCGCGGCTCTGTGACGAGGTGAGCGGTTGGGAGACCGCCGCCCACCTCCACCCCGACCAGCACCCGTCCAGCCTCCAAGGGGCCCTGCGCGTCATGCACGAGTTGGAGGAGGCCCTCAAGGAGATCACCGGCATGGACGCCGTAAGCCTTCACGGCGCCGCGGGCGCTCACGGCGAATTCCTAGGGCTCCTCCTCGTGCGCGCCTACCACGAATCCCGCGGCGAAGGGGGCCGACGACGCAAAGTGATTGTCCCCGACACCGCCCACGGGACCAATCCGGCCTCGGCCGCGATGGCCGGGTACGAGGTCGTCGAGATTCCCTCCACCCAGGAAGGCACCGTCGACCTCGGCGCGCTGCGCGCCGCCGTCGGCCCCGACACGGCCTGCCTCATGCTCACCAACCCCAACACCCTCGGCATTTTCGAGGACAAGATCCAGGACATACAGAAAGCGGTCCACGAAGCCGGCGGCCTTCTCTATTACGACGGGGCGAACCTCAACGCCATCCTTGGGATCACCCGCCCCGGCGACATGGGCTTCGACATCTGCCACGTGAACCTCCACAAGACGTTCGCCGTCCCCCACGGCGCCGGGGGACCCGGCGGCGGACCCGTGGGCGTGAAAGCCCACCTCGCGCCGTTCCTTCCGGTCCCCCGCATCCACAAGAAACAGACGAGCTACCACCTCGACTACAACGCGCCCCGCACCGTCGGGAAGATCCGCGAGTTCTACGGGAGCTTCCTCGTCTGCCTGCGCGCCTACACGTACATCCTCCTCATGGGCGGCGACGGCCTCCGCAAGGCCTCCGAGCAAGCCGTCCTCAACGCGAACTACCTCAAGAGCCGCCTCGTGGGCGCTTACGAGCTGCCGTACAAGAGCCTCCGCAAGCACGAGTTCGTCCTCAGCGCCGCGCGCCTCAAACGCGAACGCGGCATCCGCGCCCTCGACATCGCCAAGCGCCTCCTCGACCACGGGTTTTACGCGCCCACCGTCTATTTCCCCCACCTCGTGGAGGAGGCGCTCATGGTGGAACCCACGGAGACCGAAACGCGGGAGGAACTCGACGCCTTCGCCGACGCCATGATTGCCATCACCAAGGAGCCGGCCGACGTCGTCACGGCGGCGCCCCTCGAGACCCCGGTCGGCCGAGTCGACGACGTATGGGCCGCCAAGAACCTGGTCCTCACCTGGCGCGACCTCAAGAAGCTGGACGCCCACCGGGCGTCGCCGCCCAAGACTTTGGAGAATCCCATCAAGGTATGACGGCCGCCGGCGTGCACAAGCTCCGCATCGGCTTCCTCGTGAACCCCGTCGCCGGCGCCGGGGGACGGGCCGCACTCAAGGGGAGCGACGACGCCGGCCAGATTCAGTCACTCGTTCAAAGCATGACATGGGGCGAGGGAGTCAACGCCTTCGCGCGCGGCGTCCAATTCGTCCACCGGCTCGACCGGTCCCGCGCCGTCGTCGTCACCCCCCCGGGGCCCATGGGCGAGGACGTGGTCAAGGCAGGCACGCGGGCTGGCGGCCCGGTATTCGAAATCGTGCGCTTGCCCGGTTGGAACAAGACCTTCGGGACGACCAACCGCGAGGACACGGTCCGTTTTGTCGAACGCCTCGTCGACGCCCGCATCGACCTCCTCGTCTTTGTCGGCGGCGACGGAACCGCTGTCGACGTGGCCCAGGCCTTGATCGGGCGCGTCCCGATGCTCGGCGTCCCGGCCGGCGTCAAGATGTTCAGTCCCGTGTTTGCGCAGACGCCCGAACTCGCCGCCCTCCTCCTCCAGCCGTTGGGCCCCAAGTTTGCAACCCACGAAGTCGACGTCCTTGACCTCGATGAGCGGAGCTACCGCGACGGCGCCTGGGTCGTGGCCCACCAGACCGTCGCGCGCGTCCCCGAAGGAGAAGGCCTCCAGGCGGGCAAGGGCGGCGCGACCCCGACCGAAGGGGAAGGCCTTGAGGACCTCGCTTCCTGGTTTTGGGACGCAGCCCGACCCGGCGTCGCCTACGTGCTTGGCTCGGGTTCGACCGTCGGCGCCATCAAGACGGCCCTCGGCGGCGGCACGCCGCTCGGCGTGGATGTCTGGAAGGACGGGGAATGGCTCGCACGGGACGCGTCCGAAGAAGAGCTGCTCGCCGTTCTTGGCGAAGAGGGCCCGGCGACGATTGTCGTGAGCCCCACGGGAACGCAAGGAGCCATTCTGGGACGCGGGACGGCGCAAATCAGCCCCCCCGTCATCGAACGCGTCGGAGTGGCCGACGTGGTCGTGGTCGCCACGCCCAGCAAACTGTTGGGCCTGCGGGAGCTCTTCGTCGACACGGGCGACCCCGACCTCGACCGGTCGTTCCCCGACTACGTGAAGGTCCGGACCGACGCCCTCACCGAGAAGGTCTTTCCTCTGCGTCGAGGCCCCGCCCCCCTTCGCCGCTGACGCGGCCGACGGAACCCTTTTCGCCCGTCCGCGTCTCCGGCCTTGGAAACCCATGGTCGACGAAGAGTCCGTCACCGTCGAGACTATCAGTGCCAAAACGACGAGGGCGACCGCCCGACACCACACCTTCGTAATCGACAAGCCACCGACCTCCGGTGGAACGGACCTCGGCCCCATGGCCAGCGAGTATTTCCTCGCCGCCCTGGCCAGCTGCCACATCACAACGGCGCACAAGGTCGCCGAAAAGCGGCGAGTGAACCTCGACGCCATCCGCGTCGAGGGCCATCAGTGGATTGACGGCGATTTCATCACTCGCATCCACCTCGACATCTCCACGCGTGGCAACCTCTCCACAGAGGAGCGCGACACGGTGTTTCGGCTCACGGAGCGCATCTGCACGATTTCGCAGGCCGCGAAGGTCCCCATCACGCGCCAATTTCATGAATGGCGTCCATGAGGAGGGCGGCGGCGTGCCGGGCCCCCGCGATTATCGCGGCGTTCCCCCGCCAGGCCGCCGCGAATGTCTCGGGCAAGCCACAAGAATCCGCCGACGGGTTCTGACGACAGTTGCATTGGAGGTGGACACATGATTGCCCAATACCGACCCGACATTGCACGCGTGACCGAAGAAACCGTCGTCAACCTGAAGGAACTGGAAAGCCGGATGGAAGTCCTGCGCAACGACCTCGCCTGGCTTTGCACGACCCTGGGCCACCCCGAGGCCGCCCGCGTTGCGGCGACGCCCGTGAGGAGCGTGGGCATCCCCTCGGCCCTCCCGATTGGAACGGCCGGCCTGCTCGGCGTCTCAACGCCGCTGCAGAACATGTTGGCCGCCCAGTACGCCGGAATCTCGCCGTTCGCTTCTGGGGTCCCTGGAAGCGGCCAGTCGTGGTCCCCCATCGCGGGCATCCCCACCGCGAGTGGAATTGCGACGGGCGCGGCCTTCAACCCCTTGGCGAGCCTCGTGAACCCGGCGGCGGCCCTGCTCAACCCGGCAGCTGCCTACGCCAACCCCTTCGCAGCGGCCTACCTCAACTCGTTGGCCGCCGGGATTGCGACGCCGTACGCCCAGAACCCCGCCTTTCGTTAAGGTGAACGAGGAATAGCCACCCCGGGGGCCCCACGCCCCCCCTTCTCTTTTTCCATCGCTCAAACCCGTGCGGGCGCGGGGGGCCAAGGCTCCTCTTCCCGTGGACTTCTGGCCTTGGGTGGGCCCTGGTCTTCGGAGGGGCCGCGATCCACGCGGAGGAGAAGACCCGCGGCTGCGAGGCCGAGCGGGAGCGGGCGCGGCGGCACCAGATCGTCAATGACAAGGCCGGTCTCGAGGCGTTGGAGGCCGAGCGGAGCCAGCCGGTTCTCCAAGAACCTCTCAAGGTGCTCCGGACTCTCGGCCCGTAGTTCAAGTCTCAGCGGTTTCGACCCGGTGGTGAGCGCGGCGCCGGTGACCAACGGCAGCGCCGAGAGTTGGTCCCGCAACTGGTGGAGGCCGCGCAGGCCGCTTTCTGCGCGCACATGAGCGTGGATGGGGAACCCTAGCCGAGCAGGGTCAATCACGGCTCCGTACCCACGGACGACGCCCTCCCGTTCCAGGTTGGCGAGTCGTTCGCGGACCGTGCTCTCGGTCCGGTTGACGAGGCGAGCGAGTTCCGACGTGTCGACGCGTGCGTCCCGTTGCAGCAATTCCATCAGGTGCAAGTTCGTCCGATCCAACAGCACCAAGCAGATTCCTCCATCCCCCTCGCGACGGCCGCGACGGTTCGGTTCTATAGCCTGCGACGTTATTTAACAATTAATGAAAACGCGGCGACAGGCTTCGCGTCGCCGTGGAACGCGCGGGCAATCCTGAAACCGTTGGCGCGGCTAGGATGTTCGCATAGGGTCGTGTTCCGGTGGCCGACGGCTCGGATTCCAAGGTTCGCCGGACCGGGTCGCCGCGCCGTGTTTGAACAACGACGGTAGGCGGTTCGGGCCACCCCGCGACCCCGCAAGGAGTGGAAAGGCATGCCGGAAGAACGAAAAGAATCGAAAGAGTCGGGCCGGTCGCTCGACGTCAAGGACGTCTCACGCTTGATCGAGCAGAACGTATCCATTCTCCACGAGATCGACCGCTCCCTGCAGGGAATGCGGAACGAACTCGGGTCGCTGCTGGGTCGGACAGGTGCTGCGGCCCTGGGGCCCGGCTTCGCGGGTGCCGCCGGCCTGCCCTACCGAAGTCTGGAATCCCTGGGCATGTATGGCCCTGCCTCGCCGACGACCACCATGGCCTCTCCCTTGGGCTTTGCTGCCCTCAATGTGCCGACCTATTACGGGTGGGAAGGGATGGGAATCACGAGTCGGCCAACGACCACCTGGCCTGCGACGCCAATCGGATCGTCAATCTCGCCCCACGGCGATGGAAAGACGTTCACGCTTACGCGGGACCTCAAGACCATGCCGCCCCAGACGCGCGTGCCCAACGTCGACGTCATCGACGAGGGAAACGAGTACACGGTCCGCGTGGAGTTGGCGGGCGTCAAGAAGGATCAGCTCGAACTTTTCTGCTTCGAGCGGTCGGTGACCGTGAGCGCCCGGTCCAACATCGAAGAAGACGAGGGGTCGGTCCTCCTCGCCGAGCGCGGGCCAATTCAGTACCGTCGTACCATTCCGCTGCCGACCGAGGTGCACCCGAGCCAGTGCAAAGCCGCCCTCAAGGACGGGATCCTCTCCCTACGGATTACGAAAAAGGTCCCGGGAGAGACGCCCCGAAGGGTCGACGTTGCATACACCTGAGGCCGGCGAACCCCGAGCAGGGGCTCAAACGTAGGCCCGGAGGTACTCTCCCTCGACCGTGCCATCCGAGCCCCTCAGCCCCTGCTCGGGGGGCGGAATCTGCAAGCTCGAGCGCAACGACAAAACGAGTGCATGCACTCGACCCATTTCAGCGTACAACTGCCAAAGCTGGTCGCACATCCGATTCATTCGCTCACATCCCATCCGGTTGGGCGGTGGTCCCGCCCCGACTGCTCCATCGGCGATAGCCGGATTTACGCGTTTCCTTTTCGCCGCGCCCGCGCCGCGTTTCCGATGCGACGGCTTTAACCAGTGAAGCCGGCGGCGACATGTTTCGGCGGCCGCGAGGTCGGTGACGGTGCCAGGGCTCCGCTCAGACGCAGGGCGCGCAGCACGGGGTAAGCTCCGCCGGCAAAGAGGACGGCGTTCACGATCATCGCGGGGATGTTGAAGATGAGGCCCCGCACGACGAGGAGTGTCCAAAGTGCCTCTGACGCACCGCCATCGGCACTGGGCATGAGGCGGAAAAACGTCCAGGTGGCCGTGTCGGCAGCAATCGAGTAGAACGCCGTCATGGCCCAGCCCGTGACACCGGCCAGGATGGCGGTGTAGGCGTACGGTTGGCGGTCACGCTGCCCGAAGTTGACGAGGCGGCCCAGGAGGCCCGCCACGGCGCCAAAGAGGGCGTCGACGCCCGCCATGGGCGCGAAGATTGGATTGAGACCCGTGAGCATGAGGTCGGTACTGAGGCGGGCAATGAGCCCAACCTGCAGGCCCACGAGGGGGCCGTAGGCGACGCCAGCGACGAAGAGGACGAAGTAACCTAGGCTCACGTTGGGGATGTTGACAAGGGCGAGGCGGCCCGCGATGGCGAGCGCGGAGAGGCTCACGACGATGGCCCACCGGTGAGCGCGGGTGGCCGGAACGGCGTGGCGGTCGGGCGCGAGACCCGCGAGGTGGAGGGCGATGGTCTGCTCGCGGGCGCGCCGCATGGTCTGGACGAAGAGCGGGACCATGAGGGGAATCCAGGTCTGGACGGCCCGGACTCCGGGGCGGAGCCGGTGGCCCCGGGCGGCCTGCGCCTCCCGAAGGTTGCCCCAATCGGTGCGTAACGAAGGCACGAGGCGCAGGAGGCTCCCAACCACGTACCCCGGGAACGTGCTGCGCGAGACGGCGGGCAACAGCTCCCGCGAGGGCACGGCCCGTGCGCCGAGGGCCGCGACCGCCATCAGGCCGGTGAGTCGGGCGCCAATCGACAGGCCCAACAGGAAATCTCGGCCGTCCAAGCCGAGTCCGACGAGGACCACTTCGCCATCTCCCGGTCCCATGGCGGCATAGGTAAAGGACGTGAGGGGCAACGTCCAAAGCGCGAACGTTCTCAGCCCGCGCCGTCCCGTCGCCGAGAGGAAAAGGGCGGCCATGACGGCGAGTCCCACCAGGGTTGCGAGGAGCCAAGCGTTGGGGATCAGGATAACGCCGGCGGAAGCGGCCAGGACGGCCGTGATCTTCATGACGGCGTGGACGTAGTCACCTCCGTCTCGGGAACCAATCTGCCCTCGACGATGCGCTGGACCGTCTGGGCGCGGCTGGCAAGCTCGTCGTCGTGCGTGGCGACGATCACGCAGGCGTTTCGCGCCAGTTCGTCCAGGAACGAATAGAGCGTCGCGCGCCCCCGAGCGTCCAGTCCATGTGTGGGCTCGTCCAGGAGAACAATCCGGGCATTGGCGGCCGCGACGCAGGCCAGCGCGAGGCGTTCCTTCTCACCGCCGCTTAGCGTGAGGGGGCTTTGGCCGCTCTTGGGAACGAGTTGGAAAGCGGCGAGCGCCGCGTGAACGGCGGCCTTGACATCCGATGGACTTTGTCCAGCGTTCTTGGGCGCGAACGCGACCTCGTCCCCGGTCGTGCGGCAAAAGAACGCAACGCTCGGGTTTTCGAGGAGCAGCGTCACGAGCGGGAAGGCCCCGGCTTCGTCAGGCGCCATTTCTTGGCCCAGGAGGCGGATGTGGCCTCGGTCCGGAGGTCGGAGTCCCGCAAGGGCGCGAAGCAGCGTCGTCTTCCCGGAACCGTTGGCCCCCCGCAAGGCATGCAGCCCCGTCGGGAACGACGCCGTCGCGTCTTGGAGCACACGCCTCCCATCGTGGGCGCACGTGACGTGATCGACTTCCACGACGGTTGCGCCGCCGGTCGTGGGGCAGCGGTCACGGACCGGCGGGGGCCCTAATCGTAGTTCCGGGAACGCATCCGCTTCGGCCAGGATCCTCGTCGGTGATGCCTGCCGCAGGACGCGGCCCCCGCGGAGAACCACGATCTCGCGGGCGACGTCGAGGAACGGCCGCACCTCGTGAGTGGCGCAGAGCACGAGCCGTGTCTGGGCGGCGGAGGCAATCTCGCCCACGAATCGGGTTCGCCATTCATGGTCGAGGTCGTTCAAGGGGTCGTCGATGAGAAGGATGGCCGGGTCTTGGCTCTCGGCGGTGACCAGCGCGACCCGTTTACGTTCGCCGGCGCTCAAGGCATGGAAGGGGCGTGTGGCTCCCTCGGCCAGGCGCAGGCCCTGCAGCGCTTCCCGAGCTTCGAGAAGGGCTCTCCCATGCGAGGCGCCTTGGGCGAGTCGTCGAAGGAGGAACTCGTGTTCGGCGTCGAAGCTGATGAAGCTATCGAGGCAATCCTGGGCGACGTAGCCAATGGGGCTGCCGCGGGGCGACCTTTCGACCGAGCCTCGTCCCGCGAAGCCGAGCAGCCCCGCTGGGAGGCCGGTGGCCGAGCGCAACAGGGAGGATTTGCCGCTGCCGGTGGCGCCGGCCAGGAGCGTGAGTCCGGGTCCGCGGACGGTGAGGGCATCGATGTCGAGTAGCGCCTGGTCGCCGGCGCTGAAGCCGAAGCGAGTCCATCGGACGGTGATGGTCACAGCGTCACGGTCCGCAGAGGGAGCGGTCCGCTTCGTTGGAAGTCCGCGCGGACGGCGGATTCGGTCTGCGCATGGTCTGCGGTCGAGACAAAATAGAAGACCGGGACACCGCGGCGGGCGGCTTCCTGGGCGGCGGCGAGGGGCGCAAACTCGAGGTCCACTTCAAGGCCGAGGGCCCAGACCCACGCGAGGCTGGTCTGGTCGTGGGCCGCCACCAGCGATCGCCGCTTGGGGTCCATGAGGCGGCGGATCGCCCTACGACCGCTCTCGAAGGGAGCGCCCTCGGGAAACTCCGGATGGACGACCAGGGTGAGGGCGGCCGGTCGGAGCTCGATGAGGCCCTTGAGGTCCGCCACCAGGACGAGCTGGCCGGCCTGGGCCTCTGTGCGGGCCACGCCTCGGCTGGCACCGGCCCTGGGGGGACCCGCGTAGAGCCTGCCATCGCGCATGTAGAGTCCCACGTCCTGTTCGGCGTGGATCGTCCGGTCGGCCAGGGCGTGCGTTTGGGAGATGATGCGCAGCGAGCCCATCGCGTCGTCGAGGAAGTGGCGCAAGTCGCGCATGGTCTCGTGGAGCAGCGCCGTCCCCCGCTTGGTGGGTCGCCAGGCGCCGGCGACGTTCTCAACGAGTCCCTCGTTGGTGAGCCGCTTGAGGTAGTCGCTCACCGCCTGGACGGTGACGTCGAGGCGCTCGGCGAGAGTCTTGAGCCGGGCGTGGCGGTGGTTGTGCACCTCGAGCAGGAGGAGGAGCCGCGTAGAGAGCGCCTTGGTGCGCGGGGCCTGCACGGGCGACCAGACGGTGGACGATGGATAAGGATTCCGGAGACCTAGAATTTTTTCAAGGTTCCTTGAATCGGCTTAGCAACTCCACGCCCAACGGACCTCGTCGCCGTCGTCGAGGACGTAATCGGCCGCCCCCACGCCGGCGAACCCGTCGTTGACGTAGTACACTCAACCGCACGATGCGTCCATCCGGATGCCGAAGATCTGGACGACCATGGTTCCCTGGCCGGCATATTCCCGGAGTCCCACGTTGAAATCGTGGATCCGAGAGGCGTCCAGCAAAACGTCGAGCACGGTCGCGTTCGAGGCGTCGAAGGACAGCGACACGTTGAGGAGCGTCGCGCCGTGGGGATCCTCGACGAGGAGACCGACCGTCCCTGCACCGGGGTCGGTCGGGGCTTGAAGCTGGACGAGTTTCGCCATGCCCGCGGCGGCGAGGAACGTGACGCCGAGGAGGAGGATCGCCGTGTGTAGGCGGGTGCGGGCCATGCAGGGCCCCGCGGATTCGTCCGCGGGTTAAAACGCCTGGGGCTATCCGCTTCGGCGCAAGACGAGGGTGAGTACGTCTTCGTCCTGGATGACGTGGTCGATGCCCACGGTCTGTCCCGGGAACTTGGCGCTCTTGCCCCATACCATGGCGTAGCGGAAGCGGCCGCGGAATTCACGGTGGATGGCGTCGCAGATGAGCCCGACATCGCTCCCCGCCTTGACCACCAGTGGATCCTTGAAATCGGTGTCGCCTCCATGCGGCCGAAGGTAGATCCGCATGAAGCGAAGCTCCTTGAAAAGCAGGTCCTTGAGGACGTCGATGTTGACTTCGTTCTTGGCGGAAACGGGCTGGACGACCCAACCCTCGCCTTCGAGGGCGCCCACCTGGCGGCGGAGCTCCTCCTGGTTCACCGCGTCCATCTTGTTGATGATGACGAAACCACGATTGAAGACGCGGTTGGCGGCGAAGGCGTCCACGATCTCGTCGGGCGTGAGGTCCTGCCGGATGACCACTTCGGCGTTCATGACCTTGAACTCGTGCGAGATTTCGCGGATGTAGTCCTCGTCCACGTGGCTTAGGTTTACGGTCGATCGGACGGCGACCCCTCCGCGATCGGTCCGGTACACGACCAAATCCGGTTTCTTCTTGTTGAGCCGGATGTTGGCATCGTAGAGTTCGCGCAGAATGATGGGCAGCGTCCCGGGAGCGGTTGCGTCGACCACGAGCATGATGAGGTCCACGCCGCGGGCCACGCTGAGTACTTCGCGGCCCCTGCCCTTGCCGCGGGCGGCGCCGGAGATGATG
This sequence comes from uncultured Halobacteriales archaeon, assembly GCA_964451065.1. GTDB lineage: Archaea > Thermoplasmatota > E2 > JACPAO01 > JACPAO01 > CAYVGY01. Next base: position 2,536 of record CAYVGY010000078.1, on the reverse strand, counting down.
CCCGGCATGTCGAGGATCTGGATCTTGGCGCCGCGGTGTTCGAGGAGCCCGGGGATGACGGTGAGGGTGGTAAAATGATACGCGGCGACCTCGGACTCGGTGCCGGTCAGCTTGTTGAGGAGCGTGGACTTGCCGACGCTCGGCAGTCCGACGATACCGACGCTCGCGTGGCCGGAGCGTTTGATGTCGAACGTGACGCCCGCGCCGCCCCCGGCGGCCGCGCGTTTTTCCTGGTCGAGGCGGAGCCGCGCGAGCTTCGCCTTGAGCTTGCCGATATGGTGTTGCGTCGCCTTGTTGTACTTCGTCTTGGCGATCTCGTCCTCGATGGACTTGATGTCGTCGGCGATCGTCACGGGGGCGCGAGAACGAGCCGGGGCCGGTTTTAAACCATTCGAAGGCCGCGTCGCGGCGCAACGGAACCCATTTTAAGCCGCGCCGGGGTGCGGCGGATGCGAGGAACGGCATGGCCCCGGCGTACATCGAGCGCGAAGTCATCGTCAACCCCGGAAAGACGTCGACGGTCGACGTCCGCGTCAAGCCGCTGGGCGCCATCGTGGGCAGCGTCGAGAACGTTTCGACCGACGCCCTGCTCAAAGGCGTTCGGGTCCAATTGCTCGAGGGTGAGGGCCAACTCCTGCAGGATGCGACGACGGGGGACGACGGCGCCTACCAGTTCCGAAGCATCGGCGTCGGCTCGTACATGGTCCGGATGCTGCTTCCCAAGGGCTACTTGGCCCAGGGCGACGCCGAGCGGCTCGTCGACGTGTCGGGCGGCGGCGAGGTGCGCGTGGACTTCCAGGTCTACCGCCACGGGGCCATCGAGGGCAAGGTCCTCACCGAGGCGGGCGACCCGTTGGGCGACGCCGAAGTCGCGCTGGTGGACAGCACGGGCGCCGTGCTGCGGACCGTCCGCACGGATCCCAACGGTGTCTATTCTTTCCTGGACGTCCCGGTGGACAAGTACAAGATTCGCGTGGCGGTCCCTGAGGCGTTTGCTGGCTAAGCGGTCCCGTGCGGCGGCGCGCCGAGGATGGGCCCCAGGACCTCCGTGAGGCTCCGACCTGGAAGTACGACGTCGGCGTGTTTCTTGACGAAGGCGTCCGTGGGCCGGAAGGCGATGCCGAGGCCGCAGGCGCGGAACATCGAGATGTCGGGGCTCGAGTTCCCCACGGCGGCCACGTGCCCCAGGGGGACGCCGAGCTCGCGGGCAAAGCGTCGGACAGGTCGGGCCTTGTTGCGCAGGGGCGTTCCGACGGTCCCCCCTCCGGTGAGACGGCCACGGTCGTCCGTCTTCAGCGAATTGGCGCTCACATGGCGGATGCCAAGGGCGTCGGCCACGTGGCGGGCGGCCCCCGCCAAGCCGCCAGAGACGATGGCGCACGTGGTCCCTGCGGCCTCGAGCCGTCGGATTGCAACGTGGGCACCGTGGCTGAGCCTGACGCGTCGACGGAGGACTTGGTCGATCTCCGCCAGGGTAAGGTCGCGACGGGCGGACCTCCACAGCGCCACGTCGCGACGGATGAACTCGGCGTCGGAGATCTCGCCGCGCAGGAACGCCAGGAGGCTCCGTTCATTGTTGAGCCCGAAATGTTCGTGGACCGCGACCCAACTGGACTCCTGTTCGATCAAGACGCCGTCGAGGTCGAAACAGACCAGCCGGACGGGTCGGCGGCGCTGGGGTCTGCGTGGCGTGGGCAGCCCCTCGACGAACTGGCCCCACGCGGACACGCGGTCCCCTTGTCCGCGAGGCGTAATAACGCTTTCGCCGGTTCGCCTATGGGGTTGGGGGAGGTGAGCCATCGGACGTGGGTTGTGGCATCGCCGGCCGGCCCCACCAGTGACCGGCCAACGCGAGGCCGAAGGCCAGTGTGGCGGCCGCCACCGAGACCCAGATGCCCCATCCGAACCGGACCACATCGGTCCTGAGCCACTCGCCCACCGTCGGATCGCGGTACGCGTTGATGACGTTCGCCCACAGGATGAGGGCGGTCAAGCCCATCACGATGGCGCCCGTGACGGTCTTGGCCTTGATGCCTTTGGTCACCAGCAGCACGACGGCCGTGAAGCCGGACGCCACCAGGAGGACAATGCCGGCACCGATCTCGTAGCCCTTGAGATCGGTCTCGTACCCTCGGGCCTCTAGGTCTTCCAGGAGCTGCTGGATGTTGTCGCCAAGTTGGATCCACGGCCCCAGGACTCCCAGGGCGCCCAGGACGAGTGCGCCCAAGAGAAACCGATGCCCCGTCGTCAAGCGTTGCCACGGATTCGCGTCCCCGTCCACCATGAACCCTAGGAGCCCAGCGGCGGTATATTTCGAAATCGATGCTGCGGGCGCTGCCGCGCCGCCGATAGGAAGCGTAATAGTGGGGTTGGCCCGTCGTGTGGTTCGCACGGAGCGGGAGCGCGACCGACGGTTGGCCCGCAAGGGTTTCAGCTGAGGAAAGTCCGCCCTCCAAGAAAAGGGGCGCCTCTTAGGAGGCGGCGGGGAGACTCGCCGCGGAGGCGCAGCAACGACACAGCCGCGGGTTCAAGCGAT
>CAYVGY010000077.1:0-13695 GCA_964451065.1 uncultured Halobacteriales archaeon | reverse complement strand
AGCCGGGGACGACGGCCATGCGTCGATCGCCAGTGGTTCCTCGGTCATGTTGCACGTCCGAGGGACCGGTGGCAAAGATGGCCACACGGGCGAGGCTGGTTTCGGCTAGGTTTCGGCGGCTGTAACAAAGGGGTTATTAACGGGAGAAGCCCAGAAATGGCATTGGGTGGTCGAAGACGGCTCCCAGTAGGGTTTTCGGCGTCCTCTCGTGGCTGCCATCCAAGATCCGCGGCGAGTTTCGCACGCGTGGGGGCGAAGCGCGCTTCCTCATGTGGGTCTCGTTCTTGATCATCTTCCTTTGGGCGCGCATCTGGACGTTCTTCGTGGGCGGGAAAGGGATCAACGTCACCCAGACCGACCAAGTCCAGGTCGGCAGCGAAGTCGTGATCTACTGCTACCACCCCCACCCCATCGCGTTCGGCATCTTCCTTCTGGCCATCGCGGGGTGGATCGGGATCCACTACAGCGGAAAACTCTTGACGCGGGTGGCGGCCGTCGTCTATGGGGCCGGGCTCGGCTTCATCGTGGACGAGGTCGCCCTCGTGGTCAGCGGCATCGGCGAATACCAACACTCGGACCTGCCGGAGGTCCTGTTCTTGTTCATCCTCGTGTCGGCGCTCATGATGAGCTCCATCTATTTCCCCAGTTTCTGGGCCTCCCTGGAGGGCTGGGTCAAGACCAAGTATCGGCGGCACCGGAAGGCTTCCTCGGCGTCCATGCCCGCCGACGAGGTGGCGCCCCCGGGCGAGCGGCGCCCACCCCCCGTGGCCGCGCCGGGACCGGGACCGCAAGACCCCAAGCCTTGAGCGCAGCCCTCGTTTCTTGGCAGGAGGCGCATCGGCCGCATGGCCGGCCGCCATCCCGGAAACAGCTCCAGCAAAGATGGACGGGTACGCCCCAGGTTCGCGCCAGGCGGACGACGGCCGCCTTGTCTCTTTTGTAGAGCGGAAGGGCGAGGCCGACGGCGGGTCGGTTTCCTGGCCGGCCGCGCGCGGCCAACTCCGCGACCGCTTGGAGGTAGGCGCGGGACGCGTCCCCGTAGTCCTCGGCGTCCTCGGCGCGATGACCGGCGGCGACGGTGTGGCATCCCAGTTGGCGGGCCACTAGGTGGGCGACGGCGTGGAAGTAAAGGTTGCGCGCCGGGATGTACCCCTGGTCCAAGGATCCCTTCACCCACCGGCCGAGGATGGATGGGGGTTGGACCGTGACGCGCGTGCTGACGCCATAGTGGTCGAGGAGTCGGCGGGCGGCGCGGGCCTCGCCTCGGGGTCGGCCGGGGTAGTCGAAGGTGAGGCTGGCGACGGGGCCGCGCCGCAGCGCCCAAGCGAGGAGGACGGCACTGTCGAGGCCGCCGCTGACCAACACGAGGGTCGAGCCTCGAGGGGTCACCGGATGAGCCTCCGGGTCATGGAATTGATGCTGAACCAGGCGAGGGCGAACCCGACGAAGGCCAGCCAAGCCACGTGGTAGACTTCCTGAAGGCCGAACGTGCCGAGGCTGAGGGCGCGCACGGCGGCGACGGCGTGTGTGAGGGGGAGCATGTAGGCGGCGAACGGGAGGACGGGTTGGCCGGCGAAGATGCGGGGGGGGGTGAAGGTGCCGCGGGGGAGGAACATGGGGGTGACGTAGAGGTAGAGGGGGAAGTTGAAGGCGTTGAAGGTGGAGGCCACGCTCGTGGTGAGGAGGCCGATGGAGGCGAAGCTGAAGGCGGCCACGAAGACGATGGGGAGCGCGAAGAGGATGAGGGGGCTTTGGGGGACGCGGAAGAGGGTGAGGACGACGAGGACGACGGCGGCGTGGAGCGTGGCCTTGGTGGCGCCCCAGAGGAGTTCGCCCAGGATGACGTCGTCGAGGCTCACGGGGGTCGCGGTGATGGCGTCGTAGGTCTTCTGGTAGTGCATGCGGACGAAGCTGCCGAAGGCGCATTCGAAGAAGGAGGTGAACATGCAGGTGGTGGCCAGGAGGGCGGGCCCGAACCAGAGGGCGTAGGGGAGGCCTTCGACGTCTTGGATGAAGAGGCCGAGGCCGAACCCGATGGCGCCGAGGTAGAGGAGGGGTTCGAGCGTGGGGGGGAGGAAGTCGCTCCACCAGGATTCGAGGGCCACGTCGGCGTTGCGGTGAGTGACCTTGAGGGCGAGGCGGGTGGGTCCGGGTCGTCGCAGGAGGGATGCAAACGTCATTCGCGTAGCCCCCGGCCGGTCAAGTGCAGGAAGACGTCTTCGAGGCTGGCGCGGCGCACGAGGGTCTCGACGACGGGGAGTCGAGCTTTTGCCTCGGACAGGAGTTGGTCGGCGTTGGCCACGTAGAGGAGGGCGCGGGGTCCGACGAACTCGACCCGACCGCCGTCGGGCCCGGGCAGGTCGCGGATCGTGGCTTCGTGGGCGCGAGCGTCGTCGGCGAAGCCGAGTTCGAGGACGTCTCGGGAGGCGTGGCGTCGGACGAGGTCGGCGGGAGCGCCGCGCACGAGGACGCGGCCGCGGTCGATGATGACGAGTTCGTCGCAGAGGCGTTCCGCCTCGTCCATGTAGTGGGTCGTGAGGAGGATGGTGAGGCCTTGGCGGCGCAGGTCGCGGACTTTGTCCCACACCAGGTGGCGCGATTGAGGGTCGAGGCCCGTCGTGGGTTCGTCGAGGATGAGGAGTCGCGGGTTGTTGACGAGGCCCCGCGCGAGGATGAGGCGGCGTTTCATGCCGCCGGAGAGGTTGTCGATGGGTTCGCGGGCTTTCTCCGCCAGTCCGACGAAGGCGAGGAGTTCGTCGGCGCGCCGCCGGGCCTCGGTGGGTCCGATGTCGAAGTAGCGGGCGTAGACCGTGAGGTTCTTGCGGACGTCGAAGTCGGGGTCGAGGTTGTTCTCTTGGGGGACGACGCCGAGGTGGGCCTTGAGGTCCCGCGCCTGCGTCGCGACGTCACGGCCGAGAACGGTGATCGTTCCGGCGGTGGGGGGGACGGCCGCGTACAACATCCGCATGAGCGTGGTCTTCCCCGCGCCGTTGGGGCCCAGAAAACCGAAGAGGGAACCTTCGGGGACGTCGAGGTCAATGCCGGCCACGGCCTGGACGGACCCGTCGCGCGTGGCGTAGTCCTTGATGACGCCCTTGCAGTGGACGGCGGCGGCCACGGGGGCGGGAACGCGGCGGGGCGTTCATGAGGCTTGCCGCCGGGTTCACTCCGTTTCGTACGCGGAGTAACCTTCGGGGGCGCGTTGGCTGTAGAAGACGCTGATGGTGATCTCGAACCGGACCTCGTAGGCGACCGAGGGCGGGTAGAGCTCGCCGACGGTGAAGTTGTGGCCCATGCTCACCCAGGCCACGAGCGGCGCGCCGACCTCAGGCAGTTGCGGGTCGCCGCCGCGTTGGTCGGGGTGGGGCGCGTCCTTCGTGTAGTTCCAGGCGAGGGGGCTTTCGCCGGGCGGAGAACGGCCGAAGATGTGGACGTCGTCGCGCTCGGCGTGGCTGAAGTAGATGGACATGCGGGGGTTCGTGGCGAGCGTGGCCGCGGTCCAGCGGGCCTCGAAGAGGATCTCCTGCCAGTCCTCGCCGTCGAGTTCGAAGGTCACGTAAAGCTGGTCGTTCTTCCAAACGGCGTCGGAGACCTGTTGTGTGTCGGCGCACGTGCCGGACTCGCAGAGGAGCACGTACGCGCAGGGGCCTTGGCCGACGCCGCTCCATCGGCACTGGAAGTAGCCGTTGAGCGGGCCCAGCACGTCGACGCGGGGCTGGGCGACGGCCGTCTCGGTGAGGGTGAGGTCGAGCGGGGACGCCAGACCGGCGTTGACGCGGACGCGTTGGCTAGCAGGTTCGAACCCGACGCGGGTGGCCGCCACGGTGTACTCCCCGGGCTCGATGAACGAGAACGCGTAGGTCCCGTCGGCGCTGGAGTTGGTGGTGGCGCCCAGGGGGTGGAGGAGAAGTTCGGCGTCGGTCACCGGGAGGCCTTCGACGTTGAACACGCCGCCGATGATGGCGCCGGTGGCGGAATCGAACTGGTCGCCGCCGGTCGCCGCGTCGGTGGGTTCGTCTTCTTGGGCGGGCCCTGCGTCGTCCGCGCAGCCCGCGAGGAGGAACGAGACCATGACGAGGGCTGATGCAAACTGGTTGCGGCTGTTGCCGGTCACGGCGCGCACCTCGACGGGCCCAGGCTGGGTTGTGCGTATAAATGCGTTATGGTGGCGTGGGACTAAACTCGACTATTCTTCGAACCCTGTGTAACCTTCGGGTGCCCGAGAGCTGTAGAACACCGTGGCGATTGTTTCGAACCGCATCTCGTAGGCCACCGAAGCCGGCTTCGGATTCTCAGTGGAGATCGCGGTCCCGACGGCGGGCCACGCCACGAGCGTATAGTTCATGTCGGGCGCCTTCGGGTCCCCGCCCTGGGCTCCCGCATGTGGTTGGCCTTTCGTGTAGTTGTACCACAGCGGGCTATCCATCGAGTCCGACCGTCCGAATAGATGAGTCGATTCCCGGCCTTGGTAGCTGAACAGAGCTCGCATCTGCGAGTTTGTGGCTACCGAGCTTGGCTGCCACCGCATCTCTATCACGATCTCCTCCCAATCGTCGCCGGTCAAGTTGAAGGCCATCGCGACCTGGTCGCCGGTCCAAATGGTTTCTTGAAGGGTTTGCGACACGGGAGTCGTTTCGACGCAGGCGACAAGGCACACGCCGACATACCCGCACGGTCCGCTGCCGACGCCTGCCCACCGGCAATGGAAGTAGCCCTCGAACGGGCCGTGGATTTCGCGCCGGGGCTCGGGAACGTAGATTTCCTCTAGTTCGATGGGTAGCTGTTCGGCCTTCCCACCCGTGACGGACACGGGGATTGCCTTGTCGTGGAAGCCCAGGCTCGTCACATAGAGCGTGTACTCGCCCGGCGCCAAGTAGCTGAAGGCGAAGAAACCGTTTTGGTTGCTGTACGTTGTGATTTCTCCTGGTTGAAGGAGGAATCCCGCCCCGATGATCGGAAGTTGGTCGATGGAAACGACGTAACCCTCGATGGCTCCGGTTTCCTCGTCATGTTCGGCGGTGTCCTCGTCATCCGTTTCCGTCCCTCCGCCGCCCAAGCACCCCGCGAAGAAGAACAGGCTCGCCGCCAAGGCAGGAAAGAGGAGGTTTCGAGGCCGTTTCGAAACGAATCTCATCTGCGGACCAACACCCGACCCTCCAAGCCCCAACGGCGCTATAAGAGTCTTATGGTGGCTTTGATGCACCTCTCGGAGCGTTGTGTATGCAGCCGGCGCTGGCTTCGCGCCCGCCGGTCCGCCCTGGCGATCCCAGAAGCGATTAAATATCACCCCCCACTTCCCCGCGCAATTCGCCCTGGCGTTTCCTGAGCAACGACGTTCGGGAAACGGCCCCGCCGGGACGGCGGTGCGGTGAGCCGTTCGCTCGCCCACGGCGAACCCCAACGTACCGGATCCTGGAGGAACCTCGATGGCCAACAAGCCCCACCTGAACATGGTCGTGATCGGCCACGTCGACCACGGCAAGTCGACGCTCGTCGGACGCCTGCTTCTCGACACCGGCCAGTTCCCGGCCCACGAAGTCGAGCGGTACAAGAAGGAGGCCGAAGAGAAGGGGAAGGGTTCGTTCTACCTCGCGTGGATCATGGACGGCCTCAAGGAGGAACGCGAGCGTGGTGTCACGATCGACGTCGCGCACAAGAAGTTTGACACCGACAAGTACTACTTCACCATCATCGACGCGCCCGGCCACCGGGACTTCGTCAAGAACATGATCACGGGCACGTCGCAGGCCGACTGTGCCATCCTCACGGTCTCCGCCATCGAAGGCATCCAGGCCCAGACGAAGGAGCACGTGTTCCTCGCTCGTACCCTCGGCATCCGGCAACTCGTGGTCGCCCTCAACAAGATCGACGCGACGAAGCCGCCGTACAACGAACAGGTCATCAAGGGCGTGCAGGAGGAGGTCATCAAGCTCCTCAAGAGCGTCGGTTTCCAGGAGGCGCAATACAAGGTCGTCCCGGTCTCCGCGTGGACCGGCGACAACGTGAAGACCTCCAGCAAGGAGATCTCGGGCTGGTACAAGGGCCCGACCCTCCTTGGCGCCGTCGACACCTTCAACGTCCCGCCCAAACCCACCGACAAGCCGCTGCGCCTGCCGGTCCAAGACGTCTACTCCATCACCGGCATCGGCACGGTGCCCGTGGGCCGCATCGAGTGCGGCGTCCTCAAACCGGGCGACAACGTCATGTTCGAGCCCAGCCACAAGGCCGCGGAAGTCAAGTCCGTCGAGATGCACCACGAACAGATCCCGCGCGCCGAGCCCGGCGACAACGTCGGCTTCAACTGCCGCGGCATCGCCAAGAACGACGTCAAGCGCGGCGACGTGGCCGGGCCGGTCGCGGCGCCGCCCACGGTGGCCAAGTCGTTCACGGCGCAGATCATGGTGCTCAACCACCCCTCCGTGATCGCGGCCGGGTACACACCGGTCTTCCACGCCTACACGGCGCAGGTCGCGTGCACCTTCGAGGCGCTCCTCAAGAAGCTGGACCCCAAGACGGGCCAGACCAAGGAGGAGAACCCCCAGTTCCTCAAGACCGGCGACGCGGCGGTCGTCAAGATCCGCCCCACGCGCCCCATGGTCATCGAGAAGGCCAAGGACATCCCGGAACTGGGCCGCTTCGCCATCCGCGACATGGGTCAGACCGTGGCGGCCGGCGTCTGCCTCGACATCGAACCGCGCACCGGATAGTGCCGACCCCGAGTGATGATACGACATGGCGGCCCAAAAAGCGCGGATTTCGTTGACCGGCACGTCCCCGGAGCGGGTCGACGGCGTCTGCCAACAGATCAAGATGATAGCGGAACGGACGGGCGTCGCGATGGCGGGCCCGATCCCGATGCCGACGAAGCACCTCGTGGTCCCCACCCGCAAAGCCCCCGACGGCGAAGGGTCCGAGACGTGGGACCACTGGGAGATGCGGGTGCACAAGCGCCTCATCGACCTCGACGCGGACGACCGGGCCCTGCGCCAACTCATGCGCATCCAGGTGCCGGACGGCGTCAACATCGAGATCGTGCTGCGGTCGTAGGGCAGGGTCGCCCCCGCCGTGCGTCTCCTGCGATCTTGTCTACGGTGCGACTTGGCACGGTGAGCCGTTGGGCCGCGTGACCGTTTTTTCGGTGCAGTGCCGTCCAACGGCCGCAGCCATGCAGTAGCTCCGAACGTTTTCGACCCAGAAACGAGTAGGCCCGGTTGAGGCCCCCGACAGGCCGATGGAACAAGACCACCCCCATTTAAGAATAGGATATCCATTGGATATCCTATGAAGCGGGTGGCCGTCGAAGCCAAGTCCCGGCTCGTCGTGGAGGGGATCCAAGCCTTCCTCGTCCGGAAGGTCACCCCGTTCGGCAACAGCGCGAAGGTGGACTGCCCGAAGGAGTATCGGGGACGCACCGTCTACCTGGTGATCGTCTGAGACGCGTCGACCCCGACCGTCTCGTCGCCACGGTCCGCAGCCTGGAAGCGTTCGTCAACGATGCGCTCGGCCTCCAACCCAAGGGACCCACCCTCTCGGGGTTCGAGTACGTACGCGACCTCTTGACGGCCGCCGTCACCAACAGCTTCGTGGAGACCCTGGGAGACCACGCGGACAGCCTCCACCGAGCCATCCTAGCCACGCCCATGGAACGCGTCGTGGAGGCGTACCGGAACCGCGCCCGCGTCGTGGGAACCCGGTTCGACTTGGCCCGCAAAGACGTCGTCCTGGCCTTCGACCACACGGAAGAGGACTACTACGGAAAACTCGCCTCCCCCTACCTGCACGCGTGGACCGGCGAAGCCGCCGTCACGGGAAAGTGGAAGTTCCTCACGTGCGCCATCGTGAACCACGACGACCCACCCAAGGTACCCCTCGTCAGCCTCCCAACTCCTATTGGATACGACGTTTCCAAGCAGATCGCCTACATCATCAACGCCGTCAAACCCCTCGTCGGATCCATCCAACTCACCCTCTACGACCGCGGCTTCTACAGCCGCGACCTCATGCGCACCCTCACCGACCTCCACGTCCCCTACCTGATCCTGGTGCCCAAGAACGAGCCGGTCAAACGCGAACTCGACGCCATGCGTGACGAGGAACGCAAGACCGTCCATCGCGCGTTCAGGTACTACAAGAACAAGACCACCCAACACGGCGAGACGACGCTCGCACTGCTCAAACACATCTTCGACCCGAAGTCCAAGAAGACCTGGGACTGGGCGTTCGCCACCAACCAAGACGAGGTCGACCTCGACCACATCATCCGGGACTACAAGGGACGATGGCGGATCGAGACCGGCTTCCGGGTCCAAGACCAGGCCCGCATCGCCAGCAGCAGCACCGAGGTCCAAGTCCGGTTCTTCTACTTCGCCTTCGAACAAGCGTTGCAGTTCGCGTGGGGTGCCCTCTTCAAAGACGACGCCCCCTACAAGGCGTTCCTCTACCAACTCTCACACACCAGCAACCACCGCGTAGAACGCGAACAAGCCAAAGGACGGCCCCACGCCGGCGCCCGACCGTAGACACCGACGGGCCCACGGTCGACGGTCTCGGAGACGCTGCCGGGCTCCGCGACGAACTCCGCCGACGCGGCCCGACGCCCCGGGCACGACGCCCACCTCAGAGACCCCCGTCACCCCGGGCAAGAACGCGCGGAGCGACTGGCGTATCCAAAACCGTGAAATATGGCGAACGGAGACCGCGTCCGCGCTCATGTGGGCACCGCACGTGAAGTGGCTTGCATCGTGGCCGGTCCTTCTCCTCGCGTCCGGCTGCCTCGATCCCACGAATCCGGCGCCCGACGCCGCCATCGAGCCCGAAAGGCCGAACCTGGTCTGCGACAACCTCTGCGGCTCGTTCGTGGACCATGGCGTCGCGTCCGCCATGGAGCCAACCGTGGCCCGCGACCCTGCGGACCCTTCGCACCTGGTGGCGGCGAACGCCGCGTTCGAAACGGATGCCGCGCCGTTGGGTCGCCTCTGGATCCGCACCCATGTGACTTGGGATGCGGGGCGGTCGTGGCGGGAGGCCCGTTTCCCGGGGGGACCGGGGGCGCCCCTTGATCATCCCTTGGCGTCTTACACCGCGATGGGCGATCCTGTGCTTTCATTTTCGGGGGACCATGTCCTGCTCGCCGGGATTGCCGCGCGCGGCGGGGGTCCCGCTCTGGCGCCGGAACAGCTGGCGCTGATCGATTACACTCTGTTCGTGGCGTCGTCCATGGATGGCGGCTCCACCTATTCCGAGGTTCGAGTCTTGGCGCGAGGAATGGGTTCCTACAACGACATGTACGACAAGCCCGCCCTGGCGACCGGACCCGGGGGGCTCGTGGTCTTGACCTGGACGCACTTTCACACAGTCGTCGCGTCGTCGCTTGAAGCGCTTGTCCAAGCGGACATCCAGTTCAGCATTTCGCGGGACTCCGGTGCAACCTGGACAGCGCCCGGCCTCGTGGCGGCGGGGCACTTCCAGGGTTCGGCGGCGATGGTGGTTGCCGACCGCTGGCTTGTCGCATTCGAATCAACCGCGCCCGTGGATGCTCCCCCGCTGGCGGCGACGCCGCTCTGGCTTGCCTCGTCGGCCGACGCGGGCGCGACGTGGGACGTTCGCAAGATCGGCGAGAACGCCCGCGGGAACTTTGTCACGCTTCGCGGCACCGCGCAAGGCGTCTTGCTCCTGGCGCTCGCAAGCCCTGACGTCGGTGCGGCCATGCCGGCCTACACGTGGTCGCGCGATGGCGGGGTCACGTGGGCCGATGCGGTTGCCTTGGACCAGGATCCATCCTCCGGCAAGCCTTTGACGGCGCTCGCCATCGACGACGCGGACAACGCGTTCTTCACATGGTACCAAGCAACGACCGGCTCGGTGATGGAGTATCGGGCGGCCGCCCTGCAAGGCGAGGCCCTGACGAGTCCGGTCCGTCTGGCGGCCGGCTTGGACCCGGGCTTCGCGCAGCGGGACTACACAGGACTCGCCGGTCTCGGGGACGGCGCGTTCGGAGTATGGATTGGTGGGGAAGCGCCGGCGACGCGCGTTCAGTCGGGACGCATCTTCTTGGAACCCGAGAAGGCTGGCGCTTAGGATACGCGGAGGGGGAGGAGGTCCCCCGGACGGCCTCTTCCTCCTGGGTCCGGGGGACTGGACTGTTCTGGACTCCAGCCACCCAGGCCGGGCCCGAGGTCCGATTCCGGGAGTGGGCGGGTGGGGGTTTAACGGTTGGCGAGCGTCGTTGTATGCGCACGGCCTCGGAGGCCCTGGGGCTGCGCCGAATCGTACGATGGCGGCGGGTGCGGTCGGCGGCACACTCCGCTACCAGATTCACCCTTCCCGAGCAAACTTACAACTCCGTCCACGAACAAGGAACCCTTCTTGACGCGCCCCGTCATTGCAAGAGTCAGGGCCCGTCGAGACGCCCAGCGGCGCATCCTCTTCCTGGTCGGGTTGGCTGCGGCGCTTCAATTGCTCCCCGACTCGTTGGAGCCGTTCCTGCAGGGTTACACCTTGGCGAGTCTGCGATTCGCCGGAGCAGTGGTCACAGTTTTCGTGACGATCAATTTCGAAATCTATAAGGTGAGACGGAGCCCATCGTGAACCGCATGCAATTTGGAGAAGAACTTGGAGACCAGGTTCTTCATTACGGACTTCGGATCCTGCTTGTGCCCTCCATCGTCGGGTTCGTCGCCAGCCTCGTGAATCTGGCCTTCTACTTTGGATGAACACCGCGGTTGCCCCGGCAGCACCTTGTTCATGTTTTCGCCGGCCCCGTCGTGAAGGGTTGGGCCGGCAATGCACCAGACGCCGGGGCGTTCGACGCGGACCATCCGGAACGAGCGCCTCGCAGCCTAGTAGCAGCCGTCGAAGGGCCGACCCCGGACGCTGCTTGAGGGCTGGCAGGGCGGAAGTCTTGGTTCGTCAGCCGCCCAATGTGCAGGTTGCATCCGCGGGGCATCCGAACGCGCCGACGAGAAAACCATGCGCGACAACGCGACCACGCAGCTGCTCCTGGGGAGACTTACTTTCGATGGCGAGAGGTTGATCGAGGGCGAGGATCTTGAAGAGATACCGGTGGGTCTCGTCGGAAGGCGGGCATGGACCGAAGTAGCCTCGCTCGGGGTCCGTCTCGCCGGAAGGGGGTTCTTGGCCTTCGGGGACGGAGGTCACGTCGAGCGGGATGTTGCGCATCCACCAGTGGGTGAAGACGCCACCGCCCGGCAGGTCGAGGTCTTCCATGAGCAGGGCGAAGACGGCTGCGCCTGGGGGCGCGTCGGACCATTCGAGCTGGGGCGAAACCCCTTCGCCGCCGCACGTGTGACGCAACGGGATCTGTCCTTGGTGGGCGAAGGAAGGGGACGTGATCTGCATCGTTGCGGTGGCCCAGGTCTCCACGCGGACGGAGTAGGTGACGAACTGGGACCATTCGATGCGGAGGGTCACCTGGTCGCTCGTGGCTTCGGCTTCGCCGACGCGGATGGGGGGGCCTTGGGAGTCCGGGTCTCCCTCGGCGTCGTGGGGCGGCGAGATGTAGATGGTGTCAGTCCCTTGCCGGAGGAAGATTTGGTGCTGGCCCTCTCCGGCGGAGGAGAAGTAGACAATGAGGTGGCGGTGCGCGGGGTCGAGCGTGAGGGAGTGCTCGAAGGGGTGGGGCGAGCTGGCCACGTCCAAGAGCCGCTGGGTACGTTCGAACACGACGACGGGCTCCGCCAGGGGCTGGCCGGTCGTCGCGCTGGACGAATCGCCGTCAGAGACCGAGTCGACGGTGTCATCCGCCGTCTCGGTCCCGGCTTCGTCGCCGTTTTTCTCGCCCCGGTCCGCGCAGCCGGCAAGGATGATGATCGCCACGAAGACGGGGGCGGAAGACCGCACGCGGCAAGACCCGCGGCGGGATTACTTGAAGATTCTGGCCATGCAACGAATAATCCGAAGAGAAGATGAGTGAGGAAAGGGGAAGAAAGGCGCCCGCCGCCGGGGGAGGATCCGCGGCGGGCGCTGGGGGGGCGTCGTCGTCCCATCTAGTTGTAGATGTAGAACGACGTCGACACGGACCCGCACGCCGGCAGGTACACCGTGAAGGTGACGCGCCGCGTGCCGTAGTCGTGCGATCCGCTGATCCACCACGAGTCGTGGCCCGCGCTCGACACGGAGTACGCGTAGTACGGCGAGGTACTCATCGTGTACCCGGTGGCGTGGTACGTGGCCGAGCGTGTCAGCGTGACGCGGGCTCCGCCCCGCCACGTTCCGGGCCCGTGGGCCGAGCCCGAGACGGACAGGGAGGCGGTGCAGGGCACGGCCGTGACGCAGGTGCCGGCGATCGCCGCGTCCAGGGATTCCTTCACCTGGACGAGGCCCTTGCCGAACTTGTCGTCGGGGCCCGCGGCGCCGAGGTCCTTGGCCTTGCACTCGAGGTACTGCCGGACCTGGGCGTTGGTGAGCCCGGTCACGTGGCTCCAGATCAGCGCGGCGGCTCCTGCCACGTGCGGCGCCGACATGCTCGTGCCGCTCTTGTTGCAGTAGTCCGTGTTGCTGCCAAAGCACGTCGAGCGCACGTTGTTGCCGGGCGCAGCCAAATCGACCTGGGGGCCCTCGCTCGAGAACCCACACAAGGCCTCGGTGTTCGTCGTGCACGAGACCGCGATGGCCTCCGTGAACGAAGCGGGTTGGCCGACGCAGTTCGCGCAGGGGCCGGAGTTGCCGGCGCTCGCCACGAGGATCTTCCCCTTCGTGGCCCAGGCGTAGGTGACCGCGGAGCTCACCGCGGTGCCGGCGCCGGAGCCGCCGAGGCTCAGGTTGATGACGTCGCCGCCGTTGTCGGCGCACCAGCGGATGCCGGTGGCCACCCAGGCCCACGTGCCGCTGCCGGAGGCGCCCAAGACCTTGACGGCCTTAATGCCGACCTGGGCGACGCCGGCGATGCCGAGCGCGTTGTTGGTCGTGCCGGCGGCGATGCCGGCCACGTGCGTGCCGTGGCCCTGATCATCCCACGGGTCCGTGTCGCTGTTGACGAAGTCGTACCCGCCGAGCCAGCGGGCGCCCGTCAGGTCCTGGTGCGTGTACCGGACGCCGGTGTCGACGATGCAGACCGTCTTGGCGGTCGTGCCCAGCGTCGTGTCCCAGGCGGCGGGCGCGTGGATCTGTTGCGGCCCGTACTGCTGCGTGCCGTACTGGGGGTCATTGGGGACGAAGGTCGCCAACGCGATCCCGTCGACCTCGCAGTAGATGGCGTTCGCGTCGTCGTTGGTCTGTTGCGCGAACACGTTGAAGGTCGGCACAGACACGTCGACGGCGGCGAACTTCAGCACGGGATCGATGAGCTTCACCACTCCCGTGTTGTAGGTGCCGCCCACCGTGAGGCCGGCCGGCAGGTTGCGGAAGCCGACGACGAACGGCGTGACGGCGCCGATCGGGTTGCCGTTGCTCTTGCACTTGCTGCCCGGTTCACGCATGACGACGCTCACCACGAACGTCTCCGGGTCGCCTAGGTTGGGCCACGGGCACTCGGTGCGCACCGTGTACTCGATGTCGTGGAAGCCGGGGTCGAGGGCGGAGAGGCCCCAATCGTGCAGGTTGAGGCTCGGGTTGTCATCGTGCGACTGCACGGGCACGGTGGGCGCGTCCATCCGTTCGCCGACGATCACGCGGTTGGCGCCGAGCTGGAACCGGATGTGGACCGGTCCGTCGTAGTCGGCGTCGGCGTGCGTGCTG
>CAYVGY010000076.1:0-13766 GCA_964451065.1 uncultured Halobacteriales archaeon | reverse complement strand
TGTCGCTGCCGAAGAAGTTCGCCGTCATCCTGAAGGACCGCGACCAGGCCGCGCTCGTAGGCTAGTACCGACTAAAGAAAGGTAGTTCGGCATTTCGCCCGCCAGGCCCTCCTGTTTGGCCAGGCGCCGGGGGCGAAGAACCTTCATGCAAGGGGCACTAGCGTGCACGGGCAAGACGGCCCAGCGCCGCTTCGTCATAGCGGAAAAAGATCCAACCGCGTAGCTCACGCGCGCCGGTCTTGGCGTAGAACCTCCGCGCCCCACGGTTCCAAGCGAGCACGATTCCCTCGAGCCGTCCCCATCCCCGCCGCCGGACCAGGCCTGCCAGGTGGACGACTAGCCGGAGCCCCAATCCCGTGCCCCGGTGGCCGGGGCTAATGTAGAGATCCTCGAGGTAGAACGAGGGCTTGGCGAGGAAGCTCGAGTACGTTCGAAGAGCGATCGCATACGCCACCAAACCCGGCCGACCGCGGGCGCCGGCCACGAACAATTCGAAGCGGGGGGAACGACCAAACGCGTCCGCCAGGAGGCGTCGGCGGGCCGCAGGACCGGGCGGCCGAAGCTTCTCGAACAGGGCAAGCTCCTGCACCAGTCGCAAGAACTCCGGTCCGTCCTCGCGTCGGGCCCGCCTAATTACGTACGTTTCCACGACGCCCTGAACGGCGACCCGTCGAAAACCATTCTTGTGGCGCCCCACTCCGGTCCGACACCCTCCCGTGACCCAAGAGCCGTGCCCCAAGGAAGGACCTGTGCATGTCACTCCAAGCGCCCCTCCAGAGTGCTTAGATAGCGTGACGCCGCCACCCCTCCTCATGCGTCCATCGGCCGCATTCGCCGCGGTCGGGCTTCTCTCGTTCATGGCCCCGCCGTCGACGGCCGATGTCTGCACCTCCTCGTCTCGCTGCGGATTCTGGGACGACGACTACCACGAATACATTCTGTATGCCGCCGACGCGACGCAGATCGATGTCCTCATCGTGCCGCCGGCGTCCCCCTTCGCGCTCCGCGACATCACCACGGCTCGGCTGGCCGTCAAGGGCTGGGTGGACGGCATGAACGCCCTGGGGCAGTCCTGGTTCAAGGAGGGCCTTAGCATCCAGCCGTGGGTCGTCGGCGTCGACCGAAACATCCCCCAGGGCGCGCTCGCCGATCCCGAGGTCATCATCGTGATCGCCGAGCACAGGCCGGTCGTCCTCTTCGGCATCGGACAACAACTACCGCCCGCGCCCTGCCTGGCCCGCGGCGGCGCCCTCCGGACCTTGCCAGTGCATGAACATGGCCGCGTCGCTGTTCAACGATCCGAATGCGTCCAGGGCGGCTACACGTGCGTTGCCCTTAGCATGAACGTCGTGCTCGCAGGGCGCTATGAGATGTACAACCTCATCGCGCACGAGTTCGGCCATTGCCTGGGCCTAGGCCATGTCGGCGACGCGCTCGACTTCGACGCCAAGACCGTGCCCGCCCATGACGTCATGAGCTACATGTCGAGGCCCCACCCCGTCAACTGCGTTTCGAACCTCAATGTGCGCTCGCTTGAGGGCATTTTTGCGCCGCTTCTGGGGCAGCCGCCGTCCACATTCATGGTCCCGGGCCAGTACTACGGGATGGCTCCCTCGGCCTACAGCCAGTCTGTCTGCTACAATCCGCCCGTCGGCAGCGTCTTCGGTTAGCCCCCTTCCAGCGGCCACACAAGTCTCCACAAAGCCTATCTAAGGCGCTGGGTCCCTTACGGACCGGGCCGGTCTCAGGTGTCTAGGGTTTCTATTCCACGCTCCGCCACAACCATGGTGGCCGTCGCGATCGCGGTCGTCGCCGTCTCGGCGGTGACGCCTGGCGCGCCCGGCCGCGAGGACGCCGCGCTCCGCTGTGCCAGCGGCCAAGACATGGTGGGCGTCGGCTGGGTCTGCCCCCAATCCAACGGCCTCCTCGAGGTCTTCGGCGCCCAAGGCGAATCGCTCGGCTTCACCCACGGGCCCGACGACGTGGACGCGCCGGCGGACGAAGGGGAGGCCAGCGCGGGCAGTTCGCCGCGGTCGCCCACGTGCGTCTCCGGCGCGCCAGGCACCTACTACATCCAGGTGATCTACGCCCGCGCGAGCAACGACCAGGACGAGTACGCGGCCAAGGTCGAGGCCATCCGCGACATCGTGGCGAGCGCCAACGGCCTCGTCAACGACGCGGCGCACGACACCGGCGGCCGCATCCACCTCAAGGTCAAGTGCGTGAGTGGCGTCGTCCACGTCGCCAACGAGGCCTTGCCGACCTCCCGCACGTCGGACTCGTTCAGCACCATCACGGGCGACCTGCGCAACCGCGGCTACAACGATGGCAAGGTCAAGTACTGGGTCTTCTACGACGACAGCATCGGCGGCCTCGCGGCGGGGCAAGGCAACGTGAACGGCGACGACCGCCTCACGGCCTCGAACGCCAACAACGGGAACTCCGGCCCCATGTTCGCCATCACGTACGGTGGCCTCAGCGTCCGCGTGATGCTCCACGAACTCGGCCACATCCTCGGCGCGGTCCAGAACTCCTCCCCGCACGCAAGCGGCGGCTTCCACTGCTGGGACGGCACCGACATCATGTGCTACAACGACGCGCCCAGCGGCCCCAAGGGCGCCCTCTACACCACGATCTGGTGCGCCGAAGAGGTCTGGGACTGCAACCACGACGACTACTTCCACTTCGCCCCGCCCAGCGGCAACTACCTCGTCGACCACTGGAACCTGGCCTCCCCCTTGAGCCGCTACATCGACTTCCCCGACCCCACCGTCCCCGAGGTGGAACTCCTCGTCTGCGACGGCTACGTCGGCATCAACACGCCCGCCAAGTGCACATTCCGCGCCGCCGACGACTCCGCCGGCGTCGCCTACAACCTCGACTGGGGCGACGGCGCCACCCAGCGCGTCCCCGCCGTGGGTTTCGTCTCTCCTGGCTCCGACCTCAACGCGACCCACGCGTACGCGGCGGACGGCACGTACGCCGTCCGCGTCACGGCCACCGACAACGGGTCCCCCGCCAAGACCAGCAGCGCCCTGAGCTTCCCGGTCCGGGCTATCGAAGACACCTTCCCCCCCAACCTGGTCGTTCTTGCCCCCTTGGCCGACCACCTCTACTCCGGGTGCGACGTGAGGATCCGCGACCAGGTCGGCCAAACACCGGCCCGCTACGCGACCGAGGGCTGCATCTGGGCCAACGCCGACGACTTCCCCGCCGGTATCGCTAGCGTGAGCGCCTACTTTGACGGCCAACTTGTGGGGACGCTCAATTCGGCTCCGTTCATCTTCGAGTTCCCGGTCACGGGCCCGGCAACGGCACGCGAGGCGCGGATCGTCGCCGTCGACAACCTGGGCAACACGGCCACCGCGACGCAAAGCGTGGATGTCATCGCGTAGGGCAGCGCTGTGGCCCAGGCGCAGGGACTCCCGGCTGTAGGCCGAACGGACGACACGTAGCCCAAGTCTCCAGAAGGCTTAATACTGGCCATGGCGGCGTCCGCCCCATGCTCGTGCACGCGCGTTGGGCATTGGGCCTGGTCGTCATCCTCGTCTCTCTCCCATCGGCGCAACCGGCCTCGTCGGCCGCGGACGACCCCCAGCCCTGCGCCGAACCCCGCCACCTTGCGGGTGCCGGCATCGTTTGCGACCGCGCCGACGGACTCCTCGACGTGTACGCGGCGGACGGCCGGTTCGTCGGAATCATCCACGGCCTCGACCCCAAGCCCTCCCACTGGGGCGAAGCCGAAGGCCAACCCCGCGCCCCCAACTGTGTGGACGGCGCGGCGGGCACCTACTACATCCAGGTCCTCTACGCCCGCGCTTTCGACGACGTCGACGGTTACGCCTTCTGGCTCCCCCGGATCCACAACATGGTCGACGAAGCCAACGGACACTTCCACGATGCCGGCGTCGCCACCGGCGCCGGCCTCGACCTCAACGTGAAGTGCGTGGGCGGCGTCGTCGACGTCCCCAACCTCGTCCTGCGAACCCCCAAGACCGTCGCCGAGTTCGCCACGATTGTCCTCGAACTCCAGGCGCTCGGCTACACGGACCCCCACGCGAAGTACTGGATCTTTTACGACGACCCCGGCGCGTGCACGTGCGGCGGGCTCGGGAACATCGAGTCGGACGCCCGCCTCAAGGAAGATAACCGCAACAACGGCAAGGCGGCTCCGATGTTCGCGGCGGACTTCGGCTACGACTCCACCCGCATCATGCTCCACGAACTCGGCCACACCATGGGCGCCGTCCAAAACAGCGCCCCACGCACGACCGGCGCGCACCACTGCACCGACGGCAATGACATCATGTGCTACAACGACGGCGGTCCCCAGGCCTGGAAGTACACGAGGGCGGCCTGCATCTTGGAAGTGTGGGACTGCAACCGCGACGACTACTTCCACGCGGCCCCGGCCGCCGGCACTTACCTCGCCGGAAACTGGAACACCGCGTCGCCGCTCAACCGCTTCATCACGCCCGAGGATCGCGCTCGCCCGCGCATGGCGTACGTGGACTGTCCGCCTTGGACCGGCGCGGGCGGCACGCTGCGTTGCCTCGTGCGCGCCCACGACGACTCCGCCGGCGTGGCGTTCAACATCGATTGGGGCGACGGCTCCACGAGCCGCGTCCCCGCCACGGGCTTCCTGGCGCCCGGCCAAGACCACGAGGTCTTGCATCCCTACGCGACCACCGGCACCTTCACCATCGTGGCCACCGCCCAGGATGACGGCGCCCCCAGCCAGACGAGCCTCGCCACCGGCGATGTCGTGCAGGTGCTCACCGACGGCACGCCACCCACGCTCTCCCTGTTGGCCCCCCTGAACGACACCCTCTACGTCGGCTGCGAAGTCAGGGTCCGGAACCAGGTGGAAGACACGCCGCCGCAATACCGCCAGACCGGCTGCATCTGGGCCAACGCCAACGACGCGCAATCCTCCATCTCGTCCGTCGAGGCCTTCTACGACGGTGGCTCCCTGGGCGCCCTCACAGCGGGCCCGTACCAATGGGAATTCCCCGCCGGCCCCGTGCGGTCGGGCGTCCCGGTGCTGGTCGTCGCTACCGACCTCGCGGGAAACACGGCGAGCCAGGCCATCGAGGTCGATGTGGTCGGGTAGAAGGCGCCCGAGGTGCGGAAAGTCGCGAGGTGGCTCCTAGCGGGCTTCGGTCCGGGTGCGGCCCGAAAGGACCCATCCGAGGACCGCCGCAACGATCGCGACAAAGCCAATGGTGAGTTGGAGCGCCGAACGTTGGGCGACGGCCTGCCACGGGACGAGCGCGATTCCAAGAACGAAGAGGCAGCCCAAGGCCCAAAGCGTAGGCGGCAGTCGCGGGAGCATGGCCGTCGGGAGCCTCCGCGGCGATCTTAAGGAGTCGCGGGCCGCGAGGTGACCGCCACCTTTCGCCCCTCCGACCACTTCTTCTCGGGTCTCGAACGCGCTGAGATTTGGGCGGGAAAACGTTGCTGGGGCCTGCTGAGCGTTGCTGAGGCTTATATATCAACCAAAATGCCCCGGACGGAGCGAATTCGGGCAAAAGACTTTCCGCACCGATGTAATCGCACGATTTGGAGCCTCGAACATGGGATTGCGTAGGAGCGTCTCCTCGGCGCCGCGCGCCGGAGGGAACCACCGATGAAGGGGCCTGCGTTGGCCATGGCGCTGCTCGCCTCCCTGCCGGCCGCATTGATCATCGCGTCGGAGCAGGCATCGGCCGACGGGGTCACTACGATGACCGCCACCCTCCCCACGAAACGCTACGGCACTAGCGCGGTGTGGGACGGGACCAACGCCTACATCTTCGGCGGCGCCGATGCCGGGTGGTTGAACCAAATCGTGCGGTACAATCCCGCCTCGAACACTGTGGCCACAATGACGGCCACCCTCCCCACGGGACGCTACCGCACGAGCGCGGTGTGGGACGGGACCAACGCCTACATCTTCGGAGGCGAGGACGCCTCGTCGCTCCTGAATCAAATCGTGAGGTACAACCCCAGCACGAATACGGTCACCGCCATGACCGCCACGCTCCCCACGGGACGCTACGGCACCAGCGCGGTGTGGGACGGGACCAACGCCTACGTTTTCGGTGGCAACGACGGGTCGAGCCTGAATCAAATCGTGAGGTACAACCCCAGCACGAATACGGTCACCGCCATGACCGCCACGCTCCCCACGGGACGCTACCACGCGAGCGCGGTGTGGGACGGGACCAACGCCTACGTCTTCGGCGGCATCGGCCCCGGGCGGTTGAATGAGATCGTGCGCTACAATGCGGGGACCGACACGGTCACGACGATGAGTGCGACCCTCCCCACTGTACGATACTGGACGAGTGCTGCGTGGGATGGCACGAATGCCTACGTTTTCGGCGGCACCGACGGGATCAGTAATCTGAAACAAATCATTCGCTACGCTCCAAACAAGCCGCCCGTGGCCGTCATCGCGGCGGTGGCGGACGCGGAGTGCGATAACGGCGGCCAGACTGTGACTTTGGACGGCACCGGAAGTTTCGACCCCGACGGCGACGCCATCACGTTCGCCTGGAGCGCCCCTGGCATCACGTTCAACGAACCAACTTCGGCTACGCCGAGCGCGCTCTTTCCGCTCGGTAGCACGACGGTGACGCTCAACGTCACCGACTCTTTCGGGGCGTCTGGCACGGCGACCGCGACCGTCCGCGTCGTAGACAGCCTGCCCCCCGCGGTCAGCATCGCCCGCCCGGTCGCTGGGGCCTCCTACGTCAATGACATTGAAATCACGCACGGAGCCACGCAGGCGCCGATCCTTGCCGTCGGCCCGCTTACTATAATCGCCAACGCTGAGGACCAGTGCGGCGTCGTGAGGGTAGACTTTGCGAGCACCAACGGCGCCGTAGGCAGCGATGCAACGGCCCCGTACACCTTCTTGTCGAATCCGGCCCCGACCGCCTCCGGGCCAGCGACTGTGACCGCCACGGTCCACGATCTCGAAGGCCATGCCGCGAGCGCGGCCGTGTCCTTCATGCAGGTCGGCTCGGCGGTGTAGCCTGGGACAGCCAACCCGGTCCCCTTACATTTTGCGGACCACGACCTCTCCGTCGCCCCGCTGGTAGAATCCGATCCGGTCCCCCACGGCGATCCCCATCGCGGCCGCCACGTCCTCCGGGAAGTGGAGCTTGAACTGGGTGCTCACCTTGGCGATGCCGAGGAATTTCTCCTTGGAGGGGCTCATGGCACTTTCACCGAAGGGAGCGACAAGTACAAATAACTTGTTCAACACAAGTAACTAGCGATACGAATGGACCTTGGCGGAAACACCGGCATCGCCATCCCGAACAACTTCGCCGAACGGGGCCGGGCGCGCGGCTTCGTGGCCGAGTAAGGCGCGCTGGGGGGGTTGGGGGACGTGTTGGACGAGCGGGCGACGGACCACGTCGAGATTGAGGTTCTCTCGTTCGTGCCGCCGCGCCTGCGCCTGCGCGGGCCCGCCCGGGCGGTCGCGGAGGCGGCCCGAGTCCTCGTGGGAGAGGCGTCGTCAATCGCCGTCGAGGCCCCGCAGGAACCAGCGGTCGAGGTCTGCGGGCCCGCCGAGAGCCCCCTCCCACCTTTCGAGGCGATGCAAACGTGGCTCAAGGCCCGCAACAGCCAACCCTACACCCTCCTCGACCTCATCTCCGACATCACGGGCCTCTCCCAAGGGGAGGTCCGCGGCCGATTCTACGTGCCGCCCAAGGGCCCCAGCGGCCGGCGCACGGTAGGCAGCGACTATCGGTCCGCCGTCTACACCCGCCACGCGCGGGCCGTGCGGGAACTCCAAACAATAGGGTGGCACCTCAAGGAGACGAAGTCGAACAAGAGCCCCACCCTGTTCCAACTCCTGGCGCCGGAGGCCCCCCATGCGGCCTGAGGCGGCGACGCACCGAGCGGTCCTGGCGGGGGCGCTGGCCGGGGCGCTCGCAGCAGGCCGCTGCCCCAAACCGGGACCGACGGCCACCTTCCTCCTCGAATGCGTGAAAAGCGGCAACAACCCCGCCCTCGTCAGCCTCCGAGCCGGCCCCGGCCGGATTCCCGCCTCGACGCTCAGCGAACGATTGGGCAAAGTCGACCTAAAAGTGTTCCTGCGACGCCTCGGGGAACGCTTGGAGCGGCAGGCCCTCGACGCGCTGCGCCGGTGGCGGCCCACGCGGGGCGAACTATACGCGCTCCTCGATGGCCACGAGGAGGAGTACTGGCCCAAAGCGGGTCGCCACCGCTGCGATCCCAAGAAGTGCCGCAACCGGTACGCCCACGGCACCTACGGCCACAACAAACGCAGCCTCTACTCCCACCGGTGGCTCTTCATGGGCCTCACGTGGAAGCACGGCAACGAGTGGATCACGCTCCCGCTGCGCCTCGACCTGTTGGGACCTTTGGAGACCTCCCCCTACGACCAGGTCGAACAGTTCGCCCTCCTGCTGCGTCGCCTCGGCCTCCGTCCGCGGGCGCTTCTGGTGGACCGTGGCTACGACTCGTGGCGGGTCCGCCGCGTCGCCGCCCGGCACCGATTGCCGTTGGGGCTGCGGGTGAGTTTTGGCTACTCGAACCGTTCCCCCCGCCACGCAATCCTGGAACAGAATGGAGAGCCAATGACAATCCAGCATCTCTTGGAAGAGACCGCCAAGGATGGTACGATTCGGATCGATGCTTGGAGAGACTCACGCACGGGCGTACGCATCGCGCAACGCGCCCGCACCGTGCGCGTGAGGTTCCGGCCGGGGGAGCCGGCGGTGGATCTTACGGTCATCGCCACGCTCAAGCCCCAGCCAGGCTTCGCTCCTCGATGGAAAGTCGACCTTGAGCACTCCATGGCGCCCTCCTTCCCGCCCGGCACGTCAACTCGCGACGCCCAGCGACGCTACCGGGTGCGTTGGAATGTAGAAACGACCTTTAACCAATGGAGTCAGGACCGGCCCCAGCCACGGTCCAAGACCATCCAGGCCCACGCCATCCTCTTCTGCGCTTACGCGTTCCGCATGTGCCTGGGCGCCCTCGTGCGCCTCGCGGTTCGCTTGGCCGCGTTGGTCGCGACGGGCGCCTACGGGGCCGCAGCCCGCATCACGACGCGCGTAGCGTCCCGTTGGGTCCTGGACCCCGATTAGGATTCCCCAGAATGCCTGAACCCACGGCCGACCAGCGGTAGCCCCCGCCGCATCTCTCCTTTGGGCTCGATCGTGGGCCTCTTTTCGCCTTCAAGCCGACCCAAACCAGGATTTTTCTCGACTTTCCGGCACGTTTCTCCCCGCCATCTCTCGGCTTTGCTTACGTCTCAGCGTCAGCCGAAAAGTCCTGTCCGACCCCGAATCGTTAATATAGAGCCCCTGGCTACGCGCAGACTCCCCATGGAACGCCCGCGCAAAGTCATGCGCTACTGCCGGCATTGCAAGAAGCACACCGAGCAGGAACTCGAGCGCGTGAAGAAGCGCAAGGCGAGCGAACTCAAGCAAGGCCAACGCCGGTTCCGCCGCGCCACGCGCGGCTACACGGGGTTCCCCCGGCCCAAGCCGGAAGGCCGCGAAAAGCCGACGCGCAAGGTCAACCTCGTCTCCCGCTGCACCGTCTGCAAGAAAAAGTGGAGCACGGTCGGCATCCGCGCCAAGAAATTCGAGCTCAAGGAGCATTAGTCGATGTCCTCGCCCGCGCCCAACCCGACGAGCCGCTTCATGAAGGTCAAGTGCAAAGACTGCGGCTCCGAACAGGTCACGTTCAACCGCGCCACCGTGCGCGTCAACTGCCAGGTCTGCGGCGCCACGCTCCTCGAGCCCAAAGGCGGCCTCGCCACCGTCAAGGGCGACGTCGTCGAGACGATCGAATAGACGGCAGCTTGCCCGCCCCGACCGCCGCCGGAGCTACACCACAGATTCTGAGACGGCCCACACGATTGGCCGTCCGCGAGACCCCAGCCCCACGAGCCCGTCGGCGCGCCGGCGCGCCGGGGAGTTCTTGACGGCCGTATCCCCCTTGGAATCGTTCCCCTGACGCTCATCGTCGCGATACTTGATGTGCGTCACGCGGCCGTCCTTGTCGAGGACCACGTCGACCACGGTCACGACGTGACCGCCCACGCTGCCATCCGAGTTCTTGTAGGCGATGCCGAGCTCGACGTCCTCGCCCGCCTGCATCTCGCGCTTCAACCAGTCTTCGAAACTGGCCTGGGCGGGACCTTCTTCGTTCACGTCGTTGACCGGGTCCACGACGTTCGCACCGTCCCACACCTTCGTCACGATCCGGCCGTTCGTCTGCGCCTTGGCGTAGGTGTCCTTGGCGCCGACCCACGCTGCGGCGCGCGACCCCGTGGTCTGTCCCGGGGCCCGCCGGCTCACCCCCGCGCCGACGAGGTCGCCGTAGAATCCCTGCGCTGTCTTGTTGAGGCCCAGATTGTGCTCGCGGTTCAGCCAGTCCAGGCTGCGCGCGAAGGACCCCGCCATGCAATACTTGTGGGCCTCTTGCACGGGCCGGATGTCTCGCTCCGTCGTGGCGCGTTCCTGCGCTCCGCTGGCCGCGGGTCGGTCCGGCGCCCCGAAGTCGCCCATCTCCTCGACCTCGATTGGCTCATCGAAAACGTCGCACGTCTGGTACCCCTCGTCGTCCACCGGCGCCCCCACGAACCCGGAACTGAGCACCGGCTCCTCGCGCGCCAACCGGCTAATCCCGATCGCGTAGTCGATGCGCGGAACCGCCGCGCCTTCCGCGTACCCGAGGTCGGCCAGGCTGAAGTAGGCGGATTCACGCACATCCCGCCGGCCCGCGTCCGTGTCGAAGAGGGGAAGGTTTTCGACGATCCAAACAGGGTCGCCACTCCCTGTCCTCGCCTGGATGCTCAGGTAGTGGGTCAACGCGAGAGGTGGGTCGTAGCTCCAAGAGACGACTCCCCACGAAGAATCGTGCGTCAGGACGTCACCCTCCGGCCCCAGCCAATCGAGTTGTCCAAACGAGAAGTCTCGAAGCTCCAAGGAGCCGGATTCGTCCCCGTCATCGGCCTTCGGGAGGTTCGCGCAGCCCGAGAACGCCAAGAGACCAAACGTGAACGTGAAGACCATCCAAGGACGACTTTTCCCAACCATGGCAGGCGTCATACGGCTCCGACGCGCCATGCCGCCGGCCAGGAGAAGCCTTTCGGCGCAAGGCTCGGTCATCGGCGGACGCAAGCCCGCTGATCCTTTCATCCGTAATGGCGGCGTCGTTACCGGACGCCGGGATGGCGCGCGCGGGCCCAAGGGGCGCCTCTTGCTCCCAGGCTAGACCTTCGACTCCGAGACCGCGAAGTAGATCGTCTTGCTCTCGGCGCCGAACCGGTACTTGCCGTCGGCGCCCCTCGTGATGGGCACGTTCTTCACCGTGGAATCCCCCCGCGTCGCGTTCCCCTGCGCTTCGTCGTCCCGGTACTTGATGCCGGTGAGGTTCCCGCCGGCTCCGGGCACGCGGCCGACGGCGGAAACGCGGAAGCGGGTCGGGTAGGTCACGACGGAGGCGGCCGTCACGATGTGGGAGCTCAGGTCGGTCCTCACGAAGGCGACCTCGACGTCTTCGGTGCGGACCTCCCGCTTGATCCAGTCGGCGAAGCTGGTGGCCGGCGGCTTGTCCTCCGCCACGCCGGCAATCGGGTCGATGTAGTCGCCCCCGTCCCACACCTTCGTCACGACCTTGTTCCCGGTCTTCTCTCGCGCGTAGTCGCTCTTCTTCTTGATCCAATCCGCGACGATCGAACCGTGCGTGCCGCCTCCTGCGGGGACCACGCCAACGCCTCGCCCGAGGAGGTCGTCGAAGATGCCCTGGGCGTCCTTGCCGAGGTCCAGATCGTGCGTCCGGTTCAGCCAGTCGAGGCTGCGGGCGAACGAACCCGGCAAGCACTGGTTCACGCCTTCCTGCACCGGGCGCAGGTCGCGCTCGGCCCCCACGCGGGGCGCCGCCGGTGCGCCCGCGTCCGGCTCGGGGGCTCCCGCCGGCTCGATGAATTCGCCCGCAGGGGGAATCTCGATGCGGCACTCGGTGACGGGGTCCGCGTCGACGTCCAGGCGATCCAGCAGGTAGTCGGGGAGTTCCTCCGGCGCAGGTTCGAGCGTCGCCTCGACGAAGAACGAGACGGCGTCCACGTCTTCACCCTCGGCGGCTCCAAGCATCGACCAGTCGAAGAAGGCAGCCTCGCGAACGGCGCCGCGCCCGGAGGATGGGAAGAGGGGCAATCCCGCCACCACCCACTCAAGGTCGATGGTCCCGCCGTAGTCGATGTCCGCCAGGACGTGGAGGTAATGCACGGACGAATGGGGCGCGTCGTACGTCCATTCGACGAGCCCCCACAGGCTGTTCTCCGCCGAGGCAAAACCATAGGAGTCGTAAAAATCGAGTTGGGCAAATCGAACGTCGCGCAGGCGAACATCCTCGACGCCCGGCGCGTCGCTGGTCGTCGTCGCGCGGGACGTGGTGGTCGCCGAGCCCGGGCCGTCCCCCCCAGGGCCGCTGCAGCCCGGCACCATCACGAGCACCGCCAATGCGAGACCCCACGCGGGCCTCCTCGGAACCACGAACCAGGAACGCCTCATTCCGCCACCGCCGTGGAAATAAGGATCCGGCTCAGAAGTCTTTCGGAACCGTCTGGCGTGCCCTACCGGGTCGGCGCCTTCGATTCCCCGCTTCGGGCCATCGAGATTTGGCGCATCCGCTCGAACAGGATGACCGCGGCCGCGGTCGCGGCGTTGAGGGACTCGACCTTGCCCTTCATGGGGATCTTCACGAAGCCGTCGCACCGGTCCCGCACGAGCTTCGACAAGCCGCGCTCTTCGCCTCCGATGACGAGCACGAGGGGGCCGGTGAGTTTGGACGACCAGTGGGCCTCCCCTTCGTCCGGATCCGTCCCCAGGATCCACGCGCGCTGTTTCCGCTGGATGTCGAGAAGGGCGTTGGGAAGGCTCGGCACGCGCGCCACCCGCATGTGCTCGGACGCACCGGCCGACGCCTTCACGGCCGCCGGCGTGAGCGGAGCGCTCGACCGTGTCCCCAGGAGGATCCCGTGGCCGCCCGCCTGGTGGGCCGCCCGGATGATGGCGCCGAGATTCTGCGGGTCCTCGATGCCGTCCAGAGCCACAAGAAGGGCGTCTTCGTTCTGTTCTTCCGCCGCTGCGAAGAGCTCGTCCACGGTCGCGTAGCCGCGCGCCTTGACGTAGGCCAGAACGCCTTGGTGGTGGGCACCCTTGGCCTCCTCCTCGACCCGCTTCTTCGGGACGACCTTCACGGGGATGCCCTCCGCCCTGGCAGCGTCCATTATTTCCTTTGCGCTCTGCGTGGAGCCCTCGGCGATGATGATCTCGCCGATGCCGCGCTCCGCCCGGATCGCCTCAAGGACGGGGTTCTTTCCGAAGATCTTGTCCCACTGGGGCACGCTCCGGGCATGCGACCCGCCCGTATATACGTCCGCCCCGCCCGCGGAAACAATTCGAAACCCCTAAGAGGGCTCCGGCCGGTGCGAGGGCGGGATGGGATAACCGTGGCCGTACCCAACCGGTTCTCGACACGCAGCGAAGACCGCGAACACCTCTTGCGCTCGCTCGCCACCGTGGGGGCGCTCGTGGGCGTCGGCTTTGCCGCCGGCCTCATGGCGGTGCGCCACGTGATTCCCAATCTTCCCGGCCTCTACCTCACCGGTTGGGTCTTTGCGTTCGCCCTCGGACTCGCCTTGGCGGCCCGCGTCTGGCTCGTGCCCAAGTGGGACCTAGTCCACGGCCTCCTCGCCTTGGCCCTGGGCGTTACGTGGATCCTCC
>CAYVGY010000075.1:0-13814 GCA_964451065.1 uncultured Halobacteriales archaeon | reverse complement strand
ACACCTCCGAGTAGGTGGGGAACGCGTGGGTCGTGTCGACGAGTTCATCGATGGTCATGCCCGTCTTCATGGCGAGCACCGGGATGTGGATGATTTCGGCCGCGTTCACGCCCACCACGTGGGCTCCCAGGATCTTTTTTGTCTCCGGGTGGACGACGAGTTTGGCCAGGCCCCGCGTGTCGCCGGCCGCGTGGGCCTTAGGGATCCATTCCATGGGGACGGTGCGGCAGTCGCAGTAGCCGAGTTCCTTCATCATGCGCGCCTCCGTCCACCCTACGCTGGCGACTTGCGGGTCGGTGAAGACGGCGTGTGGAACGAGGTTGTAGTCGACGGTCTTGGATTCGCCCGTGATGGCGTTGTGGGCCGCGAAGGCGCCCTGGCGGGCGGCCACCGTCTCGAGCGGCATCTTGCCGGTCACGTCGCCTGCTGCATAGACCCCGGGGACGCTGGACTCGAACCGGTCGTTGACTTGGACGAAACCCTTCGGGTCGAGCTTTACGCCGGCCGTTTCGAGGCCCAGGTGGTCCGTGTTGGGTCGGATGCCGGTGGCGGCCAACACGCGCTCCGCTTCGGCCACGCAGCCGCCGGAATCGTAGAGACGGACCTTGCCGGGTCTTCCCTCCACCTTGGTGAGGCGGCAGCCGACCTTCGTGGTGATTCCCTCGGCGGCCAAGTGCTTGGCGAGCTCCTGGGAAACCTCGGGCTCGTGCAGGGGGAGGACGCGGCCCATCACCTCCACGGCGGACACCTCCGCGCCCGCCCGGGCAAAGATCTGGGCGAACTCGAGCCCCAGGGGCCCGCCACCGACGACGCTGATCGAAGATGGGAGCGTCTCCAATTCCAACGCGGTCACATTGGTAAGGGGCTCGGCCTCCGCAAGGCCTGGGACCGGGGGGATGGCGGTGCGGGCGCCGGTGGCAAGGAGGACGACGTCGCCCGTGAACCGTTCCCCGTTGGCCTTGACCTCATGGGGGCCGGTGAAGTGGGCTCGGCCTTCGACGAGGCGTACGTTCCCCAAGGCTTGGATGACCTCATGGTAGTTCATGCCGCGGGCGGCGGCCACCATCCGGTCCTTGGCGGCTTTCAGTCGCGAATAGTCCAAGGTGGCGGTGGACTTCATCCATCCGTCGTAGGCGAAGGCCGGGGCGCGGGCCTGCTGGAAGTGCTTGCCGGCTTCGAGGAGGAACTTGCTCGGCATGCATCCCACGTTCACGCAGGTGCCGCCCAACGGCAGCCCGGCGTTGATCATGGTGACCTTGACGCCGTCGTCGGCGGCGCGTGTGGCAGCGGCAAAGGCGGCTGCGCCACCGCCAACGATCAGCATTCGTTCCGGTTTCATGGGTTGGGCTTCCCTTTCCAGTCAACGCGGTCGGGACTCGCCGATTCGTGGACGATGCATTCCCGGTGTGCCGTTGGCCACCGGTCGGTACCTCAAACATACATAGTATGGAAACCGAACTATTTCTAAAGCGGAGTGGCATTCTCAGAACGTGGTCCGCAAATCCGAACTGCCCGTGCGGCGCGAGGACGCCTGCGTCGTCCGCGAAAACGGGAAGGAATACTGCCTCGACCCGCTCGACGGCGTTTTGTCGACCCTCTCCCGCCGATGGACGCTCCTCATCGTTGGTGTCCTGGGGAACAAGAACGGGTGCCGGTTCAACGACCTCAAGCGGTTCGTGCCCGGGATCACGGCACGCGCCGTCGCGGAAAGGGTCGAGGATCTGCAAAGGCTGGGCCTCGTCGAGCGCGTGGTCGACGCCTCCAGGCGTCCGCCGGCCGTGTCCTACCACCTCACCGGTCGCGGGCGGACGCTTCGCCGGGCCCTGATCCCGATGGTTCAGTGGGCCGGAGGTGGACCCGTCCAGGAGTAGCGAGGTGTCGGCCGTTGCAATGGTTGACGCCTTTGAACTCGGCCAGAAGTAGTCCGACGACCCGGCGAAGGAGGGCCAGTCTATCCTCGACGAATCTTCGCGGCAACCGGACTCTCTGCCAAGGTCGTGCAACGGGCCCTCGTGTTCGACCTGCCGGCCCATTTGGACGCGGAAGGCCGCGTGATTGCGCTGAGTCTCTCGTTGGAAGCCACGCACCACAACGTCATCATGGGGGGCCGACGCTTGCACAACTGGTGCATGGGACA
This sequence comes from uncultured Halobacteriales archaeon, assembly GCA_964451065.1. Taxonomy (GTDB): domain Archaea; phylum Thermoplasmatota; class E2; order JACPAO01; family JACPAO01; genus CAYVGY01. The sequence goes on along the minus strand of CAYVGY010000075.1, from coordinate 11,677 downwards.
GGCGCTCAAGTGTCCGGTGCTGCTCGACCTCCCCGTCCGCCTCGAGTCGCCCTGCCGCGCCTCCGGCCGGCCCATCCTCATTGACTTTGCCCCGACCCCCATGGCAAGCGTGGAGCCATCCGCGGCCGTCGTCGGGTCGCACGCCCTCGCCAATCCATCTCCGAAACTCCAGCAATGTGACGACAAGCGAGTCTTCTCGTCCACCGCGGCGGCGGAACCTTGGAGCAAGAAACACCCGGGTGCCGGCATCCTGCCTATGGACGAAGCGTACGCGCGGTATTTGCCGATGGTCCGCGCGCTCGGATAGGATCGGTTCGCGACGATGTGGCCGCCATTGGACCACTTTCGGCTCCCGTTGAGCGGATGCAAACGGTAGCCAACGAAGATGCGCCCTTGATGCTCGCTCGCCCCGACGCTTTCCATTTGATGCTGCATCCAACGGTTGGAACGCGTCGACTTATGGGACGCCGCCCCATCCTTGAATGTCCAAGGGAGGTGAAAGACCTGGGATTATTCAGCAAGAAGGAGACGCTCGCCTGTTGTGGTATGAATTTCAAGTCGAAAGAAGAATTCGAGCAGCACCAGAAGAAGGCGCACAGCGGCAAGATGTGAGGTTCCTTGAGAACCGTACGCCCCGGGCCCCGCGGGGGGGCCCTTTCTTTCTCTTCCGCCGTCCGTCTTGGGCGGCCCTAGCCGTCCAGTCGGCCTTGACACGTGGAGTGCGCTGCTTTGGCCGCGGACCTCTTGGCTCCGACCATGGTCGAAATCCTGGGTCGAGAAACCCCGCGTCGGAGCCGGTCCCGCGGGAAGCCTCGCGGGCACCATCGTGATGGGCCTGATGCTCACCATGATGGGCACGCTGCCAATGATTGCCGGGCTCGCGCGTGGTGACAGCCTCCTCGTCGGCTGGGACGTCCATCTCGCGATCGACGCGATCCTCGGCATCGGCGTCGCCGCCTTCGTCGCGCTCGTCCCCTTGGCCACGCGGCTCAACGGCCTCGTCTACGGCATGGCCGTCTGGATGGCGGGCCCTCGGGTCATGATGCCGCTGTGGCTGGGAAAGCCCGAAATGGTGTTCACCCTCGCCTCGGCCGACCCGTGGCGTTCCCTTATGAGCCACATGATCTACGGGCTTGTTGCCGGCGTCGTGTTTGTGCGGGTCGCGTACCCGCCCGTCGGGCCACGAACGGGTGACGTCGCTCCTGCGTGAGCCGACCACCGCCGCCAGAGTTCATCCCAGGAGCGGCCTGCCTCGCCGGCCGTACGATCGGGAATGACTGCCACCGTCCCCCATCCAGGCACGGGTCGTCGGTTTCATTTGGAAAGCCGAAAAGCAATAGCCCACAATGACGTATGGACGAGTCGCCATGGAGTCGCCCCAACCAGCGGAAGGGCACGTCCACGCGAAGCCCGGCGAGCACGTGAGCGGCCACATGCCCGTTTGTCCCCAATGCGCCATGAGTCCTGCCAAGCCTGGGTCAGCCAAGGTCGCCTGGGCCGTTGCGGGCGTCGCCGCCATTCTCTTGCTCGTCGTGGTTTTCCTGAAACTGGGTCCCTCGGGAAACTTCGCGGTGGGCCTTAGCGGACTTGCCCTCCTCTCGATCGTCGCCTGTCCCCTCATGATGGGCGGCATGATGTGGATGATGATGCGCAAGGGCCACGGCTGATTCCATGGAGGCCCAAGAATCGGAGGCGCCGGCCCCGGCCCACCTTCACGTGTATCCGACTCGCCCTCCCACGGTGACGTTTCCTTCTCATCACGGCGCGCCAACGCCGGGCCAAGCGGGTGCAAGCGGAGCGGCGCAGCAGGCGGCCGGCCTGGCACGTTGGGCCCTCTGAGGTGGGTCGCACGGGTCCACCCGCGTGTCGTCGCGCCCGAACCCGGTTTACGTCCGATAAGACGAAGGGCTATACGGGCGTCCGCGTAGGGGGCAACCCATGAAGCGATCCTTCCCCGGGATGGTCCTGTTGTGGGCCGGCGCGACGTTTCTTGCCGGTTGCGCGGCGCCGGAGGAAGCCGAAAATCTTCGCCTCGCCGACATCCACGGACTCGCCGTCGACCCTTCGGACTCTGGGCGGCTCTTCGTGGCCACCCACCACGGGCTGTTCCGCAGCGATGACGGGGAATGGTCCGCGGTCACGGAGGACCCATTCGACATGATGGGCTTCACGATGCACCCTGCAGATTCGTCCCTCATGTATGCAAGCGGCCACCCGGCGATGGGCGGCCTCCTGGGGTTCGCGCGGTCAACGGACGCCGGCGAGACTTGGGACGTGATCGCGCTCGCGGGCCAGGTGGATTTCCACGCGATGACCCTCAGCCTCGCCCAACCCGACCGCGCCTGGGGTTCCTTCCGCGACGCCGTCCAGCGCAGCGACGACGCCGGCCTCCACTGGAGCGCAGTCTCGCAAGGGACGCCGCCCACGATCCTTGGGCTTGCGTCGGACGCGGCAAGCGCTGACGTCCTCTATGCGGCCGGTCCGGCGGGCGTCCACGTCTCGCGCAACGGCGGCGCGACCTTCGACGTGCTCTACGCCACGGAGGGAGGCGCCAGCGCTATCGCCTCGACGACGTCGGATTCCAACGTCCTCGCGGCGTATTTCCCGAACGGCGGCCTTCAACGGTCGACCGACGGGGGGGCCACATGGACGTCGCTCGGCCTGGGTTTTGGCGCACAGGATGGCGCGGCCGCCATCGCCATCGACCCGACGGACCCGGACACAATCTACGCGGGCAGCTATCGAGCGTCGCTCCGGAAGACGACGGATGCGGGAGCCACCTGGTCGGACATCGCCCCCTGAACGCCTGGCGCCCGGTGCGGAGCGGAAGGCTCAAGTCCAGCAGGATCGAGTCCGCCCCGCCATCGGCCGGAAGTTGGAGTTCTTCGGCGCGGGATGCCCCTTGGCCGGGACTTTCCAGCAAGGCGAAGAGTTGGGCGCGTGCGGCACGGGCGAGTTCGAGGTCGTCGACGTGAACGGCCCCGCTTCGCGAAGCCGCGCCACAAAGTACGATGTCCGCCTCGTCCCCACGCCCGTCATCGATGGCAAGACCCAGGTGGAGGGGCGGATCGGCGCGCCATGGAACCGCAGCGACGAGGTCTTCGCGATGCGGCGGCGCAAGTGTCCGATGGTCGAACCGGAATAGGTCCCACGCGACCGTTGGCCACGTGAACGACGCCGTGCCGCACCGAAGGGGCCGCTCGCGCCCCGCCCGTCGAGGGCCATCCCCTGGCGAGCCCGGCCCCTATCACGCGACGGCGGTGAAGGTGTCCAACGCCCGTGCCCGATAGAATACGCTCGCGTACACGGTAAACTGGATATCGAGGCCCAGGCCGACGCCGAGCAGGCACCCCTGGTTTTGGAAAGGGTTCGTGCAAACCAGGGAGGTCTGCTCGTAGAGTTTTCCGCGCGGGAACACCCGGATTTGGACCTCCTCCCCCGCGTCGGGGATGAAGGCCTGGACGTTGGTGCCGACGTAATAGTCGGCGCGTGGGTGGGGCTCCCCCCGGTTGACTTGAAGGCGCAGAGGGTTCGCCAGCCCGTCCGTCCGGCCGACCTTGAAGGAATGGCCGGACTCGGTGCCGTTGCCGTTCTCCAAGTAGAGCCGCATGCCGTCGAACTGGTTGTTGGCCGCGTAGGTCCACACGAGTTCCAACACGACAGACTCCCAACCCTCTCCGACGATGATGCGGTAGGCGAACGTCTCGTCCGTCAGCGTGTCGTTTTGGCCCGTCTGGCTCTCGTACACGAGCATGCAGTCGCCCGTCCACAGCGGCATCTCGTGGGCGCACGTATAATGTCCGACAAGAGTCACGGTGTCATAGTATGGGGCCTCCGACGGCCTGGGCGCCATCATCACGTCGAGCCGGGTGGTCTCGCCGCGGTTCACCGTCACGTTCATCAGGCGGGCGAGATGGCGGGTCGAGGTCGCGACCACGGGCCACGAGCCGACGGGAACGTCGTCGATACGGACCGCTCCATCCCGACCGGAAGCGGTCGTCAAGCCCAGGCTTGGAATGCCGAGGCTCACGCCTTCCAAGGGGCGACCCTCATCATCCGTGACCCGCCCTTCGATGGCGCCCGAGCCGGCGCTTGGATCGACGGTCGGCATGCCCGATCCGGCCGGGTGGATGGCCGCAGAACCGGGGGAGCCCTGCTCAGCATCCGTACAGCCCGACAGCGCGGCGAGAAGGACAAGGATCATCAGGCGGTGGAGCCCTCGGGCCACGCGGTCACTCCCCTCAGAGCGTGCAAAGCTGGGCGGCCGTCACGGGGTCGAGGAGGGTGTCCGCGGGCGTGCTTCCGACGACGGTTCGCTGCAGTCCGCTTCCGGCGCCCCCAAAGATGGGCGGCAGGCCGAACCATTCCTGGGCTTCCGGTACGCCGCCTTCGCGCTCACCGTTCGTCTCCATCCATACCTCGCGAGTATTCGTGTCGTGGTCGTCGTAGTAGTAGCATCTAGCGTTGGCATTGTTCGTGAAATTGTCGATGGGTGTGGCGAAGGGATGCGCCGAGGCAGAAGGCATCGTCAAGGCTAGAAGAGCTAGCGTTCCGAGCCCCGTCCAGGTTCCGATTCTCATTTTCAGGTTCTCCAGGATGCGAGCATTAGGCCCGCCTAATCGACGGCAATCAATCCTGCTATTTGAGATTGGGCCCGTCTGGCTTGGACGTGTCAACGGACGCCTCGTCGAAAGTTTGACCTGTCAACGCGTCGGCCGTTCCACGGCCCCCGCGGTCCTCGGCCCGGCAGCTCCCGCGCCGCGGAAGGCTCGGGCGAACGACAAATCCCGCCAGCGAATAGCGTCCATCGGTGGTCGAATGACCCTTACCCCCATCTTGGCAGCCGTCGGACCACTCATCGCTGCGGGCTTCCCAGGCGCGCCCCTTTCCGAACCCGCCGACGAGCGCGGAAGCGCTGACCCTAAAGCCGCCAACAAGACCTCCATCGCATCGTCGACGGTGGAAGTCTTCGGGCCTGCGGAGGAAGTCACGCTCCTCTCGACGTCCATCAAGACGGCGTCTCCCGTGGACGTCGTGATCGGCGTCACGCCCGAGTGCGACATCCTCACGGAGGTCGTCACCACCGGCAGCGACGTCGCGCAGGCATCCGCCGCGGTACGGTTGTGGATCGTCCTCGACGCGAGGCCCGTCGTCGTGAATTCGGCCGAGAAGGGCGAGGACGCCGGCAAGGTCACGTTCTGCGACCGCATCCACCGTCAAACCACGTCAAACTTCGACGACGAGGACGCGACGATCCGCCAGTTCCTCAAGACGCGCACCGCCAACGCGTTCAACTGGATCGCCCTGGACCTCGGGTCCGGCACCCACGACATCGAGGTCCGCGCCTCCCTCGCCCAGGAGGCCGTGCCCGACGCGACCGCCGAGGCCGCCGTCGGCAAGCGGACCCTCGTCGTGGAGCCGTTCCACTTCCCCGTGGGAACCACCAACCAAACCGACCCGGGAGAGCCGGCCCCGACGCGCCAGCCGGGTCCCCCACCTTCGCCCTCCTCCTCCGCGCAAGCCACAAACCCTTTTCTAAGAGAACCAACTTCCCGCGCGACCCGCTCATAAAATCGGGCCTCGCCGGAGCTTGCACCCATGGCGTACGGTAAGACCGTCATCCAGTACTCCGAGGACCTCGTCCACATCTTCGGCCCCGGCCGCATCTTCTTCGACAAGGAGATCGGGCAACTCTACGCCCACGACCTCAGCAACCCGCCGTGGGTCATCGACTTCCTCATCCAACGCCAACCGGACGCGGTCTGCGTGGCCCAGACCAAGGACCAAGTCGTGAACCTCCTCAAGCTCTGCTCCGCTGCCCGCATCCCCGTGACGCCCGCGGCCGGCCGCACGAGCGGGTACGGCGGCGCCGTCCCGACCAAGGGCGGCGTCGTCCTCGACCTCTCCCGCCTCAACAAGCGCATCGAGCCCGACCTCGCCAACGAACGCGTCGTCGTCGACCCCGGCGTCGTCATCCTCGACCTGGAGAAGGAACTCAACCGGCACGGCCTCGCGCTTCAGACGTATCCCACGAGCGCGCCGAGCGCGACCATCGGCGGCTTCGTCTGCCAAGGCGGCGTCGGCATGGGCTCGTTCCGCCACGGCCCCGTCGCCACCCAGGTCCTCGCGTGCGAGATCGTCCTCCCCAACGGCGACGTGCGGCGCCTGAGCGGCACCGAGCTCGACGTCGTGAACGAGTGCGAAGGCATCACCGGCGTCGTCACCGAGGTCACGCTCAAGGTCAGCAAGAAGGTGGACAAGGTCCCCGTGCTCGCGGTCTTCGACGACGTGGACCACCTCAAAGCCGGCCTCACCACGCTCACGCACCAGTTCAACCCGTGGAACGTCACGTGGCACAACCCCACCTTCAGCCAACTACGGGAAGAGGTCTGCGGCGTGAAGACCGTGCCCCGCAAGAAGTGGAGCATCCTCGCCGCCTTCGACGCCACTGATTACGAGAAGGTGAAGGCGGACGTCGCGGCCACGATCGAGAAGGCCGGCGGGAAACTCCTCCCCGATGCCGCCGCCAAGGCGGACTGGGGCGAGATCTTCAACACGCTACGCGCCAAAGCCCTCGGGCCGTCGCTCGCGCCCGGCGAATGCGTTTTCCCGTTGGGCAAACTCGGCGAGGTCCTGGTCGACATCGAAGAACAATTCGGCTACGCCGAACTCAGCATGGAAGGCACCCTCATCCGCGGCGAACTCGTCACGCTCCTCGCGTTCGCGCTCGAAGACGAACGCCGCCCCGAGTATCCGCTCGGGTTCGCCGCCGGCATCGGCGTCCTCAAAGTCGCCAAGAAGCACGGAGGCCGCGCCTACGCCCCCGGCCTCTACCTCGCCGCCGAGGCGCGTCACGTCTTCGGCCAACGCCGCCTCGACCAGATCGTCGCCTTCAAGAAAGCCGTCGACCCCAAGAACGTCATGAACCCCGGCAAGATCATCGGCGTCCGCCCCCGACCCAAGGCCATCCTCCTCGGGATCCCGCCCATTCCCGCGCCCAACGGCGCGCCGGGCTCCACCGTCGACCGCGTCCTCAACGCGGCGCCCATGGTCTGGATGATGGGCAAACTCGGGCCCTTGGTGAAGTACAACCGGCCCAAGGACGACCGCGCGGCGCGCCCCGCCATGTTCAAGGCCATCTCGGCCGTGGAAGGCGGCGGCTTCGGCAAGACGCATGACTGGAACGTGTTCATGTGCAGCCAGTGCGGGTTCTGCCGCAACGTGAGCCCGCTCACGGACGCCGTCGGGTTCGAAGCGGGGAGCCCAAGCGGCCTGATCTGGTGGGCGCGCCTCTACCTCAAGGGCCAACTCCAACCGACGAAGAAGGTCGGCGACCTGGTGGCTGCAGCCAGCGAGACGTACGTCGGCGACGACGTGTGCCCCAGCAAGATCCCGCTCTCGCAGGTCTTCAAGGACTGGAAAACGCAGCTCGAACACGACTACGACGCGAAGTTCTCCACGCCCCCCGCGTTGAAGGCGCGGATCCAGGCCGCGGAGGCCGCGCTCGAAGAGAAGAAGAAACGGTGGGCCACGCCCGTGGCGCCGCCCGCGCCTCCGACGCCTCCGGCTGCGGAGAAGAAACCCGTGCCGCCGGCGAAGCCGGGCGATGGAGGGGCGGCGAAGGTTGTGCCGGCGCCAGTGAGGACCACCGCGACTGCCGCGCCCCTGTAAGACTGTTGGAATACCCAGCGCCCCTCCCAAGCGTTCGACTAATGTAGGAGGGGAGAAATATCTCTCTAGAGACATGGGTGAGTGCCGGTTCGGTCTCCTTCACGGAAGGACGTCAAAGGCCCGTCGCACGAGCCATAACGGCCTGAGGACGACGAAATGGACGCTCCTGATGGAAGTTCCAAGCGACACGACGAAGGGGAAGAGGTACCACCTGTGCCTCGACCCGCGCCGAGGTCAGATTGGATGCTGCTGCGAATTTTGGGGTCGCGGAGGGAACAGGAAGTGCAAGCATGTGCAGCGCCTGTGCGTCATCATAGGAGATAAGTTTCGACCCTCAATGCGATGGTACCGGCGCGAAGTATCCGCGTCGCCACGAACGCGATGACGGCGTCTGAATTCACGGGGGTGTTGGCGGCGGTTCCCCTGGCGGGTGATTCCTTGCTAAGAAAGGTTCACGCCCAAACGTCGAGATTATCTGGGCATGGACCATTGGCCATTCGCGGGGCGGCGAAGCATGGAAATCCAGGATTTGCCGGGCGCGTCGGCGAGGTGGCAAAGAATCCGCGTCGGCGGAATCGACGTGCCGGTCATTCGGTTTCGGTGCATTACGTGCAGCGCGCCGATTCGGGAAACCTTCGCGGCCGGGACTGGCCTCTGCGGCTCATGCCGGAGAAACCTGCCCGTCGCGTTTGCGGAGCAAGGCATTTCTGCGGCATGGAGTGTGACCACCTATTTGCCAGGCCATGACGCCCATCCCGGCACGCATCTCATCAAGGAGGCGAAGGGCGACGTCGTGGTTGCCTCTCTGCTCGCGGAGAAATCCGCAGAACAGTTGAAGGAATTTGACCCGTGGGGAATGTCGAGGAGCCGGTGGGTGCCAGACCGGATTGTGCCATGCCCCAGCAGCCGAGGCCGGGTCATGAGGTCCTTTGTAATGGGGCAGGATGCGGCAGCGGTGTTCGGAATTCCACATTCGGACATGCTCCAACGGGTGGACCGCAACCCTCCACGCTCTTCCCAGTCGCGAAAGGCAATGCCAGCCACTTTTACTGACCTCCTGCAAGAAGTAACAATTAAGGCAAGCGGTAACCTCATCAAAGGCGAGAAAGTGCTGCTAGTCGATGACCTGAAGACCCAGGGGGTAACGGCGGCCGCCGCGGCCTACGCCCTTCGCGCGGCGGGGGCAGCCGACGTACGGTTGCTAACCTTTGGAGTCTTTTCCAGCCAGGAAACTTTGGAGGGCTATTGTGACTGACCAATCGACGAACCTACTCGTCAGTCTCAGCGCCGCGTCGGACCTGATCTCCTCCCGCTGGGAAAGGTGGGCACCGCGGCCTCCGACCATGGCGCTCCTTTCGTCATCCGATCTCGCGGAGGCGGACCTCGACGACCGTTTATTCGAAAGGCTTGCCGCGTGGACCGGCGGTCTCGTCCATTGGGAATCGATTCTCCGAAAAACGGGGTTAGCTCTCGAAAAACTGTGGGCGGATGGTACGACATCTGTGCCGATTAATGACTCACGATACCCGCCGCAGCTCCGGGCCATTAGTTTCCCACCGCTCGTGCTTCATGTACGTGGAAAACTGGGCCAACAGATTCCAACGGGCGTTGCGATTGTTGGTTCACGCTCGCCGCCCGACGAGTCCGTTGACACGACGAAATCCATCGCGGCGTGGTTTTCAAGCCAGCGGGTTCCCGTAATTACCGGAATGGCTCGGGGAATTGACCGTGCGGCCGCAAGAGGAACCCAGGACGCTGGCGGCACGCTCGTGGGTGTCGTGCCAGGTACTCCTCTCGATATCATTCCATCCGAGTCGGTTCACGAGTACAGGCGGGCCTACGAATCTGGGCTGATCATCAGCGAGACTACAGGTATTTACCCCGTGGACCGAAGTTCGTTTCTGCGACGGAATCGAATCATTAGCGGACTAGCGAGGTTCGTCATGGTTACTAGCACGCGGGCTACAGGCGGCACAATCAATCAGCTTGAGTGGGCCAGGCGCCAAGGCCGCCCGAGCGTGGTCCTTGATGCTGGGGCCGATCCTGACTTTCGTACAAAAGTTCCGACCACCCGAATCCCCTACCATTTCATCCCAAAATCCGCCATGCGTCAAAAGTCCCAAGTCCTTTGGTCAAGTCCGGAATTGACTGCGGACTCCTCGATAGCCTAGCGAGTCGGGCCACGAGGCGCCCGAATCGGGCGCTTGCTGGACGTATTCCCCCTCGGTTCTGATGGAGTTGTTCTTCAGCGTCGTGTGTCCAGGCCACAAGGCGGGGGGCATCAACGGATTCCTTCCCGAACAGCGTCTCGAAGAGGTCATGGATGGACTTGGATTGCACCAAGAGGACTTAGCATCTGATGCTGCGGGGGTTCGTACCGCGCCTCGAGCTGGCCGCCCTGCGGGGCGGCTCCGACGGCGGTCTCCGACCTCGAGCTACGGCCCGGCACGGTAGCGACAAAAAACCGGGAAAGGGAAATTCTTGCTAGGGCCAAATGGCGATGGCTCCAATGACCAACGCTACCGCGATGATCGCGAACGTCACAAACCGCATGAAGACCAGCGCCGGTTCGCCCTCTAAGATCCACATCGACACGATTCATTGCCCCAGGAATCTCTTAACCCTTTCGATGGTAACGCCGAGGAGCGCGAGGACCAAAGCTGTCGCCACGTAGAGAACCGCGAGGTCACTTCGGTCGTCCAGGAGTGCTTCCATGGCGCGCGATAGCGCCTGGACTGACGTCACGGCGCCCACGAGGTAGACGAGGACGTCCTGCCCCGCCCGCCTGACATCCGGAGTCACTGGGTTCGATGGGCTGAAGCCCCCCATGACCCTGTTGGCAGCCAAGGTGGCCGCTCGACGGTGGAACACGTAACGACAACAACCTCTTAGTCGGCGGGACACGCAACGACAACGCGCCTCATCACCTTCTCGCGCCTGGATTCGGTTGGTGCGTCCCATGGACGATCCAAACCGAAAACACCGAATCCGGAAAGCATGTCTCGCGATCGCCCTCGTCTCCATCCTGGCCGCCGGCCCCCTCCCCATCATGGGGGGCCAAGCCCAGCTGGAAAACGTCCAACTGCCGCAGACCGACATCGGGCAGAACCCCGAAGGGTGGACCATCAACTTCGGCTCCATCCCCGACAACGTGCCCCAGGGCCGCCTGACGTGGGACCCCGACGAAGGCATCCTCGACCCCCAGGCCCTCGGTGGACCCTGCCTGTTGCAGCCCACCGGCGCCCGCACCGGCGCCCTGCCGCTCGCGCTTTATTACGAGAACGGCCGCACCGGCTCCAATACGAACGCGCCGATCCAACTGCCGCGTAACCTCGTCGAGACCCTGCCCGACTGCGCGCAAGACCAAGAAGGAGAGCCCGGCGCACAAGCCGAGGGCCCTAAGGACGACCTCGCGCTCGAACTCGGGAACTACCTCAATGCGTTCGGGACGCTCGGAGTGTCCAACTCGAACAACCCCGAGACGCCCTCCGGCGAGGTGTACGCGGTCCCGCAATCCGTCCGCTGGATCCTGCAACGCTGCGACCTCGCCTCGACCCAGTTCGAGCCCGGCCAGACAAACTCGAACGGCGTCACGATGAGCCGCGGCGTCGCCTTCTGCGCGCCCCTCGACCAACCCGTCGACCTCTCGAACCGCCTCTCCGTCGACGCCAGCGGCGCAGGCATGAGCACCCAGTTCGACCAACCCCGCCTCGGCACCCTGTTCCCTGCCGGCAGCGGAAACTCACTGGTCGTCTCGTGCGTCCAACTCGACCTCGTCGAGTACGCCGAGGACGGCTCCGAGCACTTCTTCCCCGGCGTCGCCAGCCACGACTGGTTCGTCCTGGCCGACGGACCCCTCGACCTCTCGGCGCGGGCCCTCGCCCTCGACACGTCGCGCTGGTACGACCTGTCGGGCGACAACGGCTGCCCCGTGCCCATCCCGCCCCCGACGCTGCCGCCCGGCCTGCCGCTCGTGTGCTACGACAGCAACGTGCGTACCGACGGC
>CAYVGY010000074.1:2407-14006 GCA_964451065.1 uncultured Halobacteriales archaeon | reverse complement strand
GAGCCTCAACGCGTCCGGCCCCGTGATCCGCTACCTGCTGGAGCGGGCGGTCCTGTTCCAGGAGCCGACGCCGGAGTTCCAGTTTCTCGCCCAAGTTCTCTACGACACGACGGAATTCTTGGACCAGACCGCCATGCCGTGGATCAACTACGCGTACCGAATCGTGGCCGAGAACGTCTGCGGCGCCACGAGCCGGGGAACCATCGTGTTCGCGGGGCCTCTCTTTTGCTGGAGCGTGGTCGTCTACTACGACCCCGAGAAGGTGCCACCGACGGCGTCGGCGGACTACGCCTTTTGGTGCGTCTAATGAGTTCCACGGTCCCGCGCACGTGCCCGATGGCTCTCGCCCTCGGCTTGTCCATCCTGAGCGTTGGGGCCGGCCTCGGCGCTGCGCAGGACGAACCCCTCCCCGTGGCCGAACTAACGGCCGACCAGTTGGAATTTCGAGGGTCCGGCGCCGGCGCAGGGCCCTTGACGGGACTCGTATGGGGCGATTACGGCACTCCGGGCCTCGTCCCGGAAACTTCGACAACCAACCCGGGATTCCGGCTCGATGCGGAGCGGCTCCGCGTCGAGGTCGATGAGGAACGGCGCGACCTGAGCGCGGCCAATGTCCAGGTCACGCAGGAACGGCTCGTTTCGAACGGCACCGACTACACGAACGCGACCGTCGCCTCGACGCCGCCGCGTCTCGGCCACATGCTTGCGATCATGCCCAACGGGCGTGGCGCCTGGCCGACCATCGAATTCCACGCCGACGACGCAGCCGCCCGTCCGTCCGCCCCCTCCCCGTTGGCCGTCCCGCGCTTCGCCCGCAGCGACCACCGGTCCAATCGGTCCCTCGAAAGCGACGAGAGCCTCGACATGGACCTGGCCGGCTCGACCGTCGCCTTGACCGTGCGCGGCGACTTCCTCGTCACGCTCTGGGAATGGGATTTTTCCGTCGCGTCCGCCCTGAACCGGGAGCTCCACGAGGTCCGGACGGGACGCGACGCGCCGACCGTGGTGACCAACCCCCTGGGCGGGAGCAACCTCGCGGAAAAGGACGTCCGTCTGTCGCAAGCCTACCTTTTCGTCCACAACGGAACGCTTGATCTCCCCGCCTACCCCCGACCGGCCGGGCACCTGCTGATGGCCGCGGCCTCGCTGGACGTGAACGGGTTCGTGGCCCTGGCGGGGGTCCAGGGCCGCGTATGGGACGAGGGCGTCGCCGAACCCCTCGATGCAGCGCGGTTCGAGATGGGCGGCCAGATTCATCTCGCCCTGGGCACAAGGGACGGTCGAATGTCTGCCCTCGTGGCGGGCGACATCACTCGAGCCGCGGCCGATGGTGCCCGCCTGGCTCTCGGCGCCCGACATGCGCCGGAGGACGGGCGCGCCTTCGACCGCTGGCTCACCGGCGTGCTCGTGGCTGGCCTCGTCGCCCCGACCCTCGGCGCCGGCGGGACTTGGGCCCGACGGCGAAACGTGCGGGCGCGGCTGCGCCGAGCCGAGCAAGCGCTGACGATGGGGGACCCCGCCGCCGTCGTCCAGCGCGTGGCACGAATCCACGCCTCCGCGCACCGACCCGAGGCCACCGTCCTCGAGGTCGATGCCCTCCTCCGCCTGGGACGCGTCGACGAGGCACGCGCGGTGATGGAATCGACCGCGCCGTGGAAGGGACCCATGGCGGCGATGCACGAATACCTCCTGGCCGCCGTTGCGGCCCACGCGGGCCAAGCCGACGACGCGGCGGTGCACCTCCACGCGTGCCTTTCGCACGCGCCGGAGTTCGTTCCGAGCGTCCGCGCCGACCCCGTGTTTTCGAACGCTCGGGAACGGCCTCCCGTCCAGGCGCTCTTGAACGACGGTCCCCGGCCTGGAGGCGCCGCATGACCCAGCCGGATAGGTCCGTGCGGGACCGGCTCCTCGCCTTCGTGCGCGCTCACCCTGGCGCCTCCATCCAAGACCTGGCCGACCACCTCGGCGTCGGCCGCACCGCCGTCGTTCACCACGTCCGCCGCCTTGCGCGCCAGCGCGAGCTGGTGAGCCAAGGCCTAGGGCGCCGCCGTCTCCACTTCGCGGCCGCCGCCACGCCGCCGGAACAGCGCGGAATGCTGGGCCTTCTGCGCCTCCGGATGGCGCGGTGCGTCCTCGAAGAATTGCGCGCCGACCCGTCCGTCTCCTGGCGCGGCCTCGCCCGCCGCCTGCGCGTCGCGCCCCACACGATCCGATGGCACGTGGCCCGGCTTCGCGACGAAGGCCTCCTCCACGTCGAGACGCACGGCGGCCGAAAACACGCCCTCGTGCTCCACCCCGAACTCCTGTCCGTCCACGCCGCTCCCGCGCCTTTCCCCGCCCCCCAACCCACGGTTGGAACCATCCTGGGGCCGCCGGGGCCATTGGCGGCACCGCCCGTGGATGCCGGGCCTCGCACCATCGACCTCGTTGCGACCCACCACTAGAAGGAACCCAGGGGTCACTCGTCCGGATTGCCGAGAACGGAACAAACCGAGAATCGCCATACAGCGAGCCACCCAAAAGGATGCCAGGCGGAAGCGACTCACCACGCATGGGTGCGTCCTTGAAGCGTGCTTTGGCATGGGTTGCCGTCATCGGATTCTTCCTATCGCCCGTGGCCGGTCCGGCGGCGGCCTCGCCCACGTGCCCTCCCAACAACGGCCACGTATGGTTCCTTGGCGTCGTCTACGATTCCGAGAAGCGCGAAGATTTCCAGCTCGATGTGGACAACTTCGTCTATTTCCTCAGCGCGCTCCGGACCGTCTACTGCATCCCGGCGGCGCAGGCCAAAATCCTCGCCTTCGAGAACGGCTACACGCGCAACAGCGTCACCTACGACGCCGCGACCGAATCCGCGGTGAAGGCCCAACTCGCCACGTTCGGCTCGGCCGCCAGCGCCTTCTCGGACTCGATCTTCTTCTTTTTCCTGAGCAGCCATGGCACCGTGTACCCGTCGGCGTTCACGAGCAACCAAGCCATCCAGTCCGTGCAGTCCTGCGCGGGCGGCATCCGCTTGACGGGCTCGCTCTCCGTCCTCAAGCCCGGCAGCGGCGAGGACGGCGACTTCCACGACTGCGAACTCGGCGCCGCCCTCAACACCAACTTCGACGCCGACGTGCGGATGATGATCAACGCCGACTGCAGCTTCTGCGGCGGGTTCAGCGACAGCACGACGGCCGTGAGCGGGACCCTCCCCGACAACTCGCTGCCGGTCTCGAGCGGCATCCCGAAGGCGAACCGCATCGTCATGACGGGGTGCGCCCAGACGACGGAGTGCTTCGGCGGCGACGACGGCGCCGTTTCGTACGGGCACATGAAGTCGGTCCTACAATCCCCGCTCGCCATCTGCGACGGCTATACGACGCCCGGCTTCCCGACGACCCAAGGCGCGGACGTGCCGGTGAAGTTAGCCGCCCTCAACGCGCCCGACGGCCGCTGCACCGCCAGCGAATGGATCTTCGCCGCCGTCATCACCGCGTACGGGGCCCGCGACGCCATCGGCATCCAGCAGCAGTTCCGCATCAAGTACGGGTTCGCGACACTCGCGGACGACCTGCAGATCCGGTAGCCCACGCCAGCGCCGTGGCGCCCATCACACGTCGTGGTGCAGGGGCGCCGCCGCCGTCAACACATAGTCCGCGGGGCCGCTCGCGCGCGGGTCGCCCCATACCTCGATCCACGTGTCGCGGCCCAGGAGCGCGACCGAGTTGCCTTGGCAGACGGGGAACGTGTCGGGGATGGCGCAGGATCCGATGAAGGGGAGCAGGTTCTGGGATTGCATCGTGCACGGGTTCGTGCTCGTGATCATGTTGATGTGGGCGAAGGCGTCCCCGACGGAGGCGAAGTTGATGAGGACGGGCTTGACGTCGGGCGGCGCGTCGCGGCTTTCCTCTTGAGCAGGGAGGGTGGTCCGGACGCGGTAGACGTCGACCTCAAAGGGCTGGACGGTACCCGTCACGGTCCAGGTGGGCCATGGGAGGATGGTCCCGGACGGTTCGTCGCAGTCTGCGGGGCCCGCGTTCCCCCGTTGCGCCGGCCCGAGGGCGAGAGTGCACAGGCCGAGAACGGCTGCAAGGAGGGCCCGGGACATGGAGCCGCCATCCCGGGACGGACTACTAAGCATTTTTCGGCCCCAGACGCGTAGTTGACGGCGTGCCGCCGGAGTTGAGAGCAGGTTCGGGAATGCCTGACGCCGCTGCCTCACCGCAAGTTCGAAATACATAGGCTGTATACATCATTCGTATGTCATCGGGTGTGGTTCAGTTTCGCGAGGACGAAGCCACATTGGAGGCCCTGCGCTTGGCGGGAATCAACCCGAACGAGTTCGGACGACGGGCCTTCGAAGAGGCCTTCCGCCGGTTCACCACGGATCGAAAGATGAAGTTCCTTTCGGAGGTCCGCGAGCGCATTCGGCGCCGGGCCGGGCATGCCGGCGTCTCGAAGGTGGATTTCGTCGCCCTGGTTCGAAGAGACCGGGAGTCGCATTGACCATCGTCGTGGACGCGAGCGCGGCCCTCAGCGCCCTGGCGCCGGGCGCCCCGGCCGATGACGCCCATCGTGCGCTTCGCGAACTGATGTCGAAGGACCGGCTTGTTGCACCGTCCCTCTTGGTCTGGGAGATAGGGAACGTGATCTGCGGCTCCGCCAGCCGGATTCTCGGGGATTCCTCGGTGGAAGACCGGAGCAGGATCGTCCTGGCCCTTCTCGATGGGATCGAACTGGACCATCCGACGACGGTGTCCGTCATCGCCACGACCCGAATCTCTCGGACCCACCGCCTCACCTTCTACGACGCCGCCTACCTGGAATTGGCCAGCCGCGACGGCGACGCTTTCCTGGCCACGGAAGACGCCGCCCTGGCGGGAGCGGCGCGCGCGGTGCTGGGAGCGTCGCGCGTGGGAAGCCTGGCGGCCGCCCACGACCGCCACGCCAAGGCCCGCCGAGACTGAACTGGTGGCGCACGAAGCTTCGGGTGCCGGCTCGAGGGCTTAACCTTTTAAGCCGTGCGCCGGGTAGAAGGCCGAATGCGCATCGACCGGCCGCTCCTGCAGGTCGCCTTGGACGAGATGAACCTGGACCGCGCGCTCCAGATCGCGAAGGAAGCGGTCGAGGGCGGCGTGGATTGGATCGAAGCGGGGACGCCCCTCATCAAGTCCGAGGGCATGGAGGCCATCCGCGTCCTTCGCAAGGCGTTCCCTCATCACGAGATCTGTGCCGACATGAAGACGATGGACACGGGCGCGTACGAGACCGAGATGGCCTGCAAGGCCGGCGCGTCCGTCGTCATGATCCTCGGCGCGGCGGACGACGGCACAATCCTGGAATCGGTGAAGGCGGCGCGCAAGTACGGCGCCAAGTTGAGCGTCGACCTCCTAGGGGTCGACGACCTAGTGAATCGCGCCAGACGCTGCGAGGAGCTCGGCGTGGACCTCATCAACATGCACATCGGCATCGACCAACAGATGAAGGGACAATCGCCCCTCGACGCGCTGAGAAAGGTCGCGAAGGCCGTCCGCGTCCCCATCCAGGCCGCCGGGGGCCTCAACTCGGAAACCGTCGCGGAGGCCGTGAAGGCCGGCGCCTCCGTGATCATCGTGGGCGGGGCCCTCATCAAGGCGAAGAAGCCGGCCGTGGAGGCCAAGAAGATCAAGGACGCGATCCTCAGACTCAAGTCCGTCCCCACGGACCTTTACAAGAAGTATTCCCAGTCGGAGCTCTTCGACGCCTTCCGCAAGGTCTCGACGAGCAACGTGAGCGACGCGATGCACCGCAAGGGCGGCATGGTGGGCATCGCGCCGGTCAAGGAGGGCTTCAAGATGGTCGGCCGGGCGGTGACGGTGTCCACGGTAAACGGGGACTGGGCCAAGCCGGTCGAAGCGATCGAGGTCGCCGGCGAGGGCGACGTCATCGTGGTGGACGTGAACGGGGGCACGACGGCGGTCTGGGGCGAGCTCGCGTCGTGGAGCTGCAAGGTCAAAGGAGTGGAGGGCGTCGTCGTCGATGGCGCGATCCGGGACGTGGACGACATCCGCACGATCGGGTTCCCGGCCTTCGCGCGCCACATCGTGCCCCACGCCGGGGAGCCGAAAGGGTTCGGCGAGATCGGGGCGGAAATCACGTGCGGCAGCCAGCGAGTCCGCAACGGCGACTGGATCGTGGGCGACGACATGGGCGTGGTCGTGGTGCCGCAGGAGCAGGCCCAAGAAATCGCGAACCGCGCGCTCGACGTGCGGGAACACGAGAACCGCCTTCGGGAGGAGATCCAGCGCGGCTCGAACCTGGCGAAGCAGCTCAAGCTCAAGAAGTGGGAGAAGGTCGTGGGGTAGCCTAGGGCTGGATTCCACTGGGAAGCATTCGCTTCTGTGCGCCGCAAGCCCCCGATGGGGGCCTCCGCAGGCGCGAACCAGGTCCGGGACACGTGGTCCTAGCGGCGGGCGAAGGCGGGCACGAGCCCGAGTCGCCGGAACTCGCGGTCCTCGGTGGCGACGCTTGCTGACGCCTCCCGCCGGGCGACGAAGCCCAGGGCGCAGTCGGTGAGGCTCAAGGAGCCCAGGTTCCCCTGGCCCTGCACGAAGTCCCATACCTCGTCCAAGGGGGGCTCGAAGACGCGGATCCGACTCGCGCGCAGGGCGCGCCACCAGGCTCGCGCCTCCTCGGCTCGGCCTTTGCGCTTGACGATGAAGCCGTAGGTCTCGGCGACCACTTCTCGGACGGTAAAGACATAGTCCGACCCGTCCAGGAGCGCCTCCACGGCGGAGGCTCGCGGCCCGTCGGTGAGCGTCTCCAGGAACGCCCACGAATCCCAGGCGACCCCTCTCATGGCGCCCCGCCGTAAAGCGTTTCGTCGATTTCCCGGCTCGTCAACGGCCGCCGGGCCTTGATCAGGCCCGGGACCCTCAACCGGAACACGGGGTCCTGCGACAGCGGCCCGGCCCGTTCTGCGCCCTTCCGGACCAAGTAACGGAGTGCTTCCGACCGGGTCCTGAGCCCGAGCGCTCGACGGGCACGTTCCAGGATGAGACGTTCTTCCTTCGACGGCCTGAAGGCCACCACGTCGGCCACGCTTCCCAATGGGACCTTAACCCTTATCAGGTTTTGGGTTGGTTTGTATACTGTAAACAACACGTAAACATCGCGAAGTACCTATCCGAGGGTGAAGGCGCTCCCCGCTTCACCGAAGGCCCGAGCCGCTAATCTTCGTGTGCGCCTTCAGTGAGCGGGCCAGGCGGCTGCGTTGTCGGGGCCAATTCGGCGTCGCGCTCTCGGTCTCCAACAGGAGGCGCAGGAAATCGCGAACCGGGCCCTCGACGTGCGGGAGCACGAGAACGGGCTGCGCAACGAGACGCCCGCCTTGGCGGCCACCTCCCTGAGCGTGAGTCCGGCTTCTCGCAAGACGTGGACCTGGTACCGTTTGAGGCCATCGTGCAACTCATCCCCTCCCAGTTGCGGGAGGGCAGGGAAACCGGGTTTAACGCTCGACACGGGCACCACCATCGGCCTTGGCCGAAACGGTGCCAGACTTTCCGGAAAAACTGGTGTCAGACTTTACGGAACTCGCAGGCGTCGCGAAGGTCCACTGGCCAACGCGGTAACGCCAATCCTTAAAAGCGGCCGGGTCTAATCGACGTCCAGAGCATGTCCACGCGTGGGGAAGAATGGGACGACGACGAAGAGGACGAGGCCCCCGTCGAGTCCGGAAGTTACGCGGTCGTGCACGCATTGGCCGACCGGCCGGTGATCGCGTGCACGATCTTCAACGTGAAGGATTCGCCCATCGCCCACCGCCAATGGGTGTTGGAACCCGATGGGGTCCACATCTACTGCGCGTGCGGAAAGGACGGGCGCCCCGTCAAGGTCCGCGCCAACCCCGACGGCACGACGGAAATCGTGGAACCGTTCCATGACGAGTGCTCCGAGACCATCGCGCCCGAGCCCGTCGACTCCATCCAGCGCCAGATGACGCAGGAAGTGGAGGCCTTCTGCGACGACTGGGGCACCCGCCCCATCAAGTTTTTCGCCAAGGAAGGCACCAAGGAGACGTCCACGCGTCGCCTCAAGCTGGGCGGACTCTGGGGCGAGGAGGACGTCCTCGATTACGCGGCCGCCACTTGGTACATCATCGAGGGCGAACGCCTCCTGGACGAGATCGAGAAGGCCTCCGGCGACCTGGAAGCGATCCGGAAAAAATGGGACGGCGTCCCCGCGCCGCCGGGAACGCAACGCGCGGCGCACCCCAAGGACACCAACTAGAAACCGCGGGCAAGCCCTTTAACGCCCCGGCCCCGTTTCTTTCGTGGGACCTGTCCCGCGCATGACGTCCGACAAGACCGCCAACGGCTCCGGCTCCGACGTCGAACTCGCCTACACGCTCCAGGGCCCCCAATCCGGGAGCCCCATCATCCTTCTCCACGGGTTCCCGCTCGACCGCACCATGTGGAAGGCCCAAACCGACGCGCTGGTGGCCGCCGGACACCGCGTCCTTCGGCCCGACCTGCGCGGTCACGGACTCAGCCCCGTGCGGACCCAGGCCGCCACGATGGACCGGATGGCCCAGGACGTGGTCCGCCTCGCCGACCAGCTCGGGTTCGACCGGTTCCTCCTGGGCGGATTCAGCATGGGGGGCTACGTGGCGCTTCAATTGTACGCCACCCGGCCCCAGCGGGTGCGAGGACTCCTGCTCGTGGACACCCGCGCGGAACCCGACGCCCCAGAAGCTCAAACGAAACGCCGAGGCATGGCCGACCAGGTCCGCTCGCGCGGCCTGGAGGTCCTCGTCGAAGCCATGGTTCCCAGGTTCTTCACGCCCCGCACCCGCGCGTTGCAATCGACGCTCCTGGTGGACGTCGAGAACGTGATCCGGAAAACGCCCCGCGAAGGCGCCGTCCAGGCGCTCCTGGGGATGGCGGAACGGTCCGACCAGCGCGTCCTCCTGCCGCGCGTCCACGTCCCCACCCTCATCGTCGTGGGCGCCCAGGACGAACTCACGCCGCCCGCCGCCAGCCACGCCATGGCCAAGGGCATCGACGGCGCCGTCCTCAACGTCCTGCCCGGCGCGGCCCACCTCACCCCCGTGGAGGCGCCGGACGCGGTCAATTCGGCCATGTTCCGGTGGCTCACGATGCCGACCACCCGCACGGCCCTGGCCTGACCCTCCGTGCTTTTCGGGGTAACTTAACCCTTCCCGGGAGGGCTTATCCGTGCGCCCCGCCGACGTTTCCAAGGGTGGATGGGCGTGGCTTCCAAGCGCCCGCTCTGGGTGGCATTCTGCCTCGGCCCGGCACTTTCCTTCATGGGCGACCCGGCCTCGGCCGACGGCCGGAACTACGTCGGGAGCGACGATTGCTGGACCACCAAGTTCTGCCTCCTTCCCCCGTGCGGCCTCGCCATGGAGGGCGTGGTCTGCTTCCCCGGAGGGCACGTGGGCCAGGACGCCTTGGGGCAGTCCGACCTCAGCATCAGCGACGCGTTGGGCAAGGCCGGACCCGTGGCCGGGTTCGCCTGCCAAGCCGACGGCGACGAACTCACGTGCGGAGGCTCGGGCGCGCTGGCGGAGCCGTTCTGCGCCTCGACCACGGTTGGCGACGACGACGGCTGGGACCCCGACGCCGACCTGTACGTGTTCATCGGGGGCTCCGCGGGGAGCTTCCTCGAATGCGGCGTCGTCCACCCGGGGACGCGCGGAACGGTGCAGCACTCCCCCTAGCGTGGGCTTGGGTTTCGTCACCCTGTGAGCGCGGCTTGACGCGGCAGGCAGTTGCCCGCGAAACCAAGATTCTTAGCCGACAGGGGGAAGGCGCAGGCGCGGGCCTAGCGGAGTCGTCTCGGCCTCCAGAAGGCCCGCGGCCACGGCGCGCCGGATCGCCTTCCAGGCGCCCATGCGGGTCACGCCGAACCGAGCCCGCAGTTCTTGGTTGGCACTCGCGTTCGCCAGCGGCGTGACGCGGATCCGCTCGACGAGGAACCGGACCGGCTCATCACGTCCCAATAGGAGCGTGCGTCGCTCTTGGACCAGGTTGGCCTCGTAGGGGTAGACGTGGCGTTCCTTGCCGACGCGCATGGTGCGAACCAGTCCGACGGTCTCGAGGACGCGAACGTGGTGCCGTACGACTTCGCGCGGCCTGCCGGTCTCGGCGGCCAGTTCGCGCAGCATCAACCCCGGGCGTTGGCGAGTGAGCTCGCACAGCTGGGCCCGGGTCGGGTGGCGCTGGGCGCCGGACCGGTCGAACCGCGTGTAGAAGATGCCGACGAGCCGGCTGAGTTGCGCAAAGAGGGCGACCAGGGCACCCACGAGGAGGGTCCACAACCCGACCGCGACGAGGGGCAGGACGGGGGCGGGCGCGAGACGAACGGACGCGAAGTCCAAGCCGAGGGCCGTGAAGGTCCCGGTGGCCCGGCCGCGGGCCCACCCTTGCTCGTCGAAGCGCCCCGGCAGTTCTTCCACGGCTTCGCGGACGTCCAGGGTGCCCCCGACCGTGAGTTCGCGCTTCACGAAATCCAACGTTTCGTCGCGCACGTAGGCGCGGCCGTGCGCGTCCCGGAACGTGACAGTGCCCTCGCCGGACCAGGCCATGTGCGTGCAGAGGAGTTGGGACGACGAGGCGGGCACGAGTAGCCGTGCCCCCGAGAGTTCGAGCACCGCGTGGACCTCCACGACCTGCCACCGGCGGAGAACCGGCGCCAAATCCTCCCGCACTTCGTACCGGTAATGTTCCGGCAGGTCAATCCGTTCCGATCCGGCCTGGACGGCGCCGTTGAAGAACAGGATCCGCGCGTCGCCCTCCACCGCGACCTCTTCCTGGCTCGTCGTGGCGCGCCGGGCCCAGCCGGGGATGCCGGGGTAGGGGTCGAAGCCGGGCGCGCCGTCGGGGGACCTTTCGAACCACGAGCCGCCCACGGGGAACCAGGCGACGATGGAGCCGACGTCCCATTGGCGCCCCGCAAGCTGCGCCTTCAGCGGCGTCGCATTGGCCCCCGTGACATTGGTGGCGTGCGCGTGGCCTTTTTCAGTCCAGGAAACCTCGATGGCGCCGGCGGGCAATTCGCGGACCGTCTCCAGGATGTAGCCGTCCTCGTACTCGTTGAGGCTCGTGGGGGCGTCCGGCGCGTACACGGTGTAGTTGACGTGGGTTTCGAAGACGCGCAGGAGCGTGCGTTCCGCCTCGATGCGGAGGTGGCCCGGCGTGGCTTCCGTCGGTCGGAACCCGCTGAGTTCGCAGGTTCCCGCGAACGCGCCGGTGGCCGCAAAGCCTTGGTCGTACCGGTAGTCCAGGACATCCGGGGAGTCTGGCGATGCTGTCGCTGGTTGCAGGACGACGACCAAGAGAGTCGTCGCGGCCGCGGCTCGGATAAGCCTCACGGTTGGGGGAGGCCCTCCCATTGGCACTCGACGACGTAGCACGGAAGCCTGGCGACCTCTTGGCAGTCTTCCCAGTAGAGGGCGACGCCTTCGTCGATGACCCACCAAAACTTGCCGGCGACGTCGTCCTTGGAGGAAAAGTGGAATTTTCCATAGGCCTTGTAGTCCTCGTTAGACCAAACGCCAGCGGCGCCTTGAAACTGCGTCATGTTCGAAAGGAAAGAAACCTTCCACGTCGATTGC
>CAYVGY010000074.1:0-2397 GCA_964451065.1 uncultured Halobacteriales archaeon | reverse complement strand
CAAGGACCCTTGGTGAGGCCCACGACTTCCCCGACCGGGTCGCCGGTGGTCTCCGATACCCACTGCATCGCCGATTCATCGGCGGTCGCCAGCGGAAGGATTGCAATTGCCAGGCACGCCCACGTCGCTCGAAAATTGCTTCTCATGCTTCACTCCAGCTCCCGTCATGCTGAATGGAGAAATTCACTGGATTGTAGAGACTACCAACATGGACGTTTGCGACCGAGCCAAAAGCGCTCGCGAGGGGACCCGCCCCGGCGACCGCGAACGACCCGGACGCCGTGTTGTAGTCCATCTTGTGGATGCCCCATGTGGCGCGGTCGAACGGTCCTGGTCCCCACCAGAGCTGCGCCAAGAAGTCCACCGGTTGCGGCAACGCGCCCTCCTGGGGCAAATCGGCCGCAATCCCCACGAGCGGCGTCTGGACCAGCCAATGTTCGACGTACGCGTTTTCAGGACCCGCCGGCGTCTTCGTCGACTCGAAGGTTCCGAGGCCGACGGTGACGTTCCAAGCTGCCAGAGCGTCACGGAGGGCCGCGTTGTCCACAATGACCTCGAGGAGGTAGCGGTCGGCGTTGCGACTGCTCGCCCATGACTCGTTGACGGTTTCGACGAAGACGAACCCCCACAAGAGGTGCGCCGCGCCGAAGACGGTGGTGTCGTTGGCAACGCGGCCGCAGGTGAAGATGTCGACGATAGCGGCCGCGCTGGCCCCGGTCAATCCAAAAGGTTTGAAGGCGTCCGGGATGACCGCGTCCGCCGTTTTTTTTGGGATCTCGAACCCCATGAGCTGGTCTGTGCAGTCGTTGAATGCAATCAGTGGAAGGGTCGCGTTAGGCAGCGGAAGCGGCGGCACCGAGCCATCGTCGCCGTCCTCCCCGCCTTGCTCCTCTTCCGTCCCAAGGCAACCCGCCACGAGGACCGCCAGGGAGAGGGGGATTGCGGGAAACCGGATGGTGCGCGTCACGGGGCTCCAGCGCAGACCGCATGACCCCACGCCCCCGTGCCTCCACCCCGGCGCGGCGAGCCCGGAGCCCGGGTCCGCTCGACCAAGAAACCCAGGGGCGTCGGCCGTATATGAACATGGTGCCCGCGACGGTTTACGGGGAGCCCAATTGGGCCTGTTCGGTCGGCGACGGCGGACCTCGAAACGAGCCGGGTTTCCCCCCTCGGATGAATCGTTGCGGGGGGCGGGTGTAAACCGCGAGGGGCAATCTGGCTATATCGTTCCCTCGACTTTCATGGCGTTGGGAATCGTATGGGACGAATCAGCATGAATGCAAACTCACGCAACCAGAGAAGGCGCGAAGCAAGGGCTGAAGGCGCTCGTCCTCCGGGGGTCCACGAAAGGAGCTATCCGGCCAGAGTTTTTCGCACCGGCACAATCTGGTCCGCGGTATTCCTCCTCGTGGTTGGCGTCAACGGCGCCGGCATCGCTGCCGCAGGTCAAATTTACCGTGACGGCCAACGAATGGAAACGCCCCCGGACGAACCGACCGTTTCATACCTGACCGGATGGCTCCACGGTGCGTCCTGTACCGGATCCGCCACGTGGAAAACCACCCCGGGGGGCGAGACCGTCAAGCTTCTGTACGATGAACTTGGCGTTCTTGGCGAAACTGTCCCGAATCCGGTTGCAGAAACGAACTGGCTCGCAGCCATAGCCATTCTTGTGGGGGTCGTGGCCTTGGTCGTAGACATTGGTTTCGAATTACAGGACGCCGAGGAACGCCTAGATTCCTATTTACATTGGAATTACGCCTGCAGCGCCACGGGGTACGGGCTGGAGGCTAACGGCGTCGGTGGCATCCTGCGGCGCGTCTCAATCGAGGTCGGGAGTTCGGCGGGGTACACTGAAGTTGGAGCTGCGTGCGAATACTACGGAGAGCCTTTGCAAGCCACGTGTTCGGTTCCCGCCACCTACGACAACCCCAGCGAAACCCCGGCCAACGCGAGTTCCGGCGTTTCTCGCTGCTGCACCAAGTTGAGCCAAGGATACGCGTTGGAGGATCCGCCGCCCATGAAGGTCAATGTCTGTGTCAGCCCCGATGTGCGCGCGGTCAACGCCCAACAACATGACGCCCTTACTCTTGCCGGGGGACCCTTTCGCAGCGCGTACCAGCCGTACGATCAGGTAACCTGCGTCGAGAACGTTTGCATCGTGTGGGCCGAGTACGGCTGCCAGGCAGATTAGGATGGTGTCGAGGATGGCGCCTCTCCCAAAGGGTCACTAGCGGGGCGAATGATGCGCGCGGCAATGCAATCCGCTGGGTTCGAATCGACGCGGACTGGCCTGGTCGCGCTCGTGGCATCGGTGGGATTTCTCCTGCCGGGGTGCCTGGGTCCGGTCTCCGATTCCGAGGTCAACGGCCTTGACAGGGCCTCGGACTCAAGCCC
>CAYVGY010000073.1:4489-14199 GCA_964451065.1 uncultured Halobacteriales archaeon | reverse complement strand
CGACGTGAAACTCGGCCAAGTGGACCAGGTCTTCGTCGGGTCCTGCACGAACGCCCGGCTCGAGGACATCCGCATCCTGGCCCACCTCCTCAAGGGCGCCAAGGTCGCCGCCGGGACCCGCCTCATGGTCTACCCCGCATCCACGACGATTTACAAGCAGTGCCTACGGGAGGGCATCATCGAGGTCGTCACCGAGGCCGGCGGCGTCTTCAACCCGTCGTCCTGCGGCGCCTGCTTCGGCGGCATGGGCGGCGTGCTGGCCTCCAGGGAGGTCTGCGTATCCACGTCGAACCGGAACTACGTGGGACGCATGGGGCACCCGGAGTCCCTTTCGTACCTGGTCTCGCCGGCCACGGCCGCGGCCACGGCCATCAACGGGAGACTCACGGATCCGCGAGAATGCTTTACCGAGAAGGATTTCCGACGCATCACGGGGCAGCCGTTGGCGCTCGCGGCGTGACCCCGGGTGGACCCCCGCATGCCCCCGTTCCGCGTCGGACGTAACTCTTCAATCCGCTAACTATTAACCAGGCCACGTAACCATAATACGGGTATGGCTGAGTCGGACCGGCCCGACCCCCAGGGGGTCAGTTCGACGTCTCCCGCGACCGCCGGGCGTGCCCCCTCGGGAGCGGCGGACACCCCGCTTGCCTGGATGACCCGGGGCTGGCCTGGCCTCGCGCTGGCGGCCGCGGTGTTCGGCGCCTACTTCTTCGGCGGCAAGGTCGGACTCTCGCTGGCCTCGGTGAACGCCAGCGTCTCGCCCGTTTGGCCTCCCACCGGCATCGCGCTGGCCGCGCTGCTCCTCTTTGGCAACGGCCCCCGGGTCTGGGTCCCCGTCTGGGCCGGCGCCTTCCTGGTCAACTACACAACCCAAGGCACGGCGGCCACGTCCGTCGCCATCGCCACCGGCAATGCCCTCGAAGGCGTCGTGGGCGCGTGGCTCGTGGTGCGTTTTGCGGACGGTTTTCGCTGCTTCCAATCCGCGGCGGGCGTGGTGAAGTTCTCCGCCCTGGCGGCCGCCGGCGCCACGGTGATCAGCGCAACGATCGGCGTCACGACGCTTGGGTTGGCCGGCCTAGCCCCGTGGCCGGCGCTCGGCCCCGTGTGGTTCACCTGGTGGGTGGGCGACGCCGTTGGCGCCGTCGTCCTGGCGCCCGCGCTCGTCGTCTGGGCAGTCCCTTTGTCCTACGGTTTCCCCGCCCGTCGAATCCCGGAAGCCGGCGCGGCGTTGGGCGCACTCGCCGTCGCCTCATGGCTGATCTTCTTCGGCCCGGTACCCCAGCCGTACCTCTCCCTGCCCGTTCTCCTCCTCCTGGCGTTCCGTTTCGGGCCCTGGGGCGTGGCCACCGGCGACCTCGTCGTGGCTTCGTTCGCCGCCCCCGCGACCCTCGCCGGCGGAGGGCCGTTTGGTGGAGGCGACGAAAACCCCGCACTCCTTTCGCTTCAGGCGTTCGTCGGGATCAAGTCCATGACGATGCTCATCGTCGCTTCCATCCTTGCGGAGCGGCGACGGGCCCGCGACCGACTCAAGACCTCCATGGACGCCCTGGAAGGCCAGGTCCAGGAACGGACGCGGGAGCTGACGCGGACCGTGGCGGCACTCGAACGCGAAGCCGACCGGCGCCGCGCCGAGGAGGGAAGGTTCCGGGCTCTCGTCGAATCCGCCCCCGATGCGATGGTCGTCGTGAACGAGGCTGGAAACATCCTTCTCGTGAACTCCCAGTGCGAGGGCTTGTTCGGGTATTCGCGGGCCGAACTGGTGGGCCAGCCGGTGGAACTCCTCGTCCCCGAGGGTCTTCGTGCGGCCCACGTCGAGCACCGCGCCCGGTACGCTTCCGAGCCACGCCCACGATCCATGGGCCTCGGGAGGAATCTCCATGGTCGCCGCAAGGACGGTACCGAGGTGCCCGTCGAGATCAGCCTCAGCCCGTCGCGGGGCCCCGATGGCTGGGTGTTCACGGCGGCCATCCGCGACGTCACCGAGCGGCGCGGTTTGGAAGAGAAGGTTCGCCGCAGCGAGCAGGGCCTGCGGGAGGCCCAGGCGCTAGCCCAGGTCGGGAGCTGGGATTGGGACATCCCCGTCGACCACGTCTCTTGGTCAGACGAACTGTACCAAATCTATGGTCCGCGGCGCGACGAATTCCCCTCCTCCTACCAGGGCTTCCTCGACCGCGTCCACGCCGACGACCGGCCGGCCGTGGAGGCCACAATCCGCGACGCGTACCGGCGCGGCGGGACCTTCTCCTTCGACCACCGAATCGTCCGGCCCGACGGCGGCGTCCGCTGGCTCCATGCGCGGGGCCGCGTCGAACGGGCGCCCGACGGAACGCCCATCCGGATGTCCGGCACGGGCCAAGACATCACCGACCGGCGCCGGTTGGAGGCGGAAGCCGCGCAGAACCGCGCCCGCGAAGCCGAAGTCGAACGGTTGCGCGAAATGAACGAGTTCCGCGCCCGCTTCCTCAGCACGGCCGCCCACGAACTCAACACGCCCCTGACGCCGCTCCGACTCCAGGGAGAACTGCTAGAGGTGCTCCTGGGGCCCGACGTCTCCCCCGACGTCCGCAAGTCGCTCGACATGCTGAACCGGAACACGCTCCGGCTGTCCACCCTCGTCCGCGACCTCCTGGAAGCCGCGCGGCTCCAAGTCGCGCGGGTCGAACTCCAGAGGAAGGACACCGATCTCGGGGCGCTAATCCAGGAAGCCATCGAATCGTACGGGCCGCCCTTCCGGGAAGCCGGCGTCGAACTCCGCGTCACGGCGCCACCGGACATCGTGTTGCCGGTGGATCCCAACCGCGTCAGCCAAGTGCTCTTCAACCTGTTGTCGAACGCCCTCAAGTTCACGCCCGAAGGCGGACGCGTGGCGGTGACCCTAAAGGCGCTCCCCGACGCGGCCCTCGTGGAGGTCAAGGACACCGGCCTCGGCCTCTCCAAGGACCAGATTGACAACCTGTTCCAACCCTTCACGCAGGTGCACACCTCCACCCACCCCGGCACCGGCCTCGGCCTCTTTATCAGCCGAGGCCTCGTCGAACTCCACGGGGGGCGCCTCTGGGCCGAGAGCCCCGGTCTGGGGAAGGGGAGCCGGTTCCTGCTCCAGCTTCCCAAGGCCCCCGCGGCGCCGGCAGCGAACCCGCCCGAGGCGGCGCCGAAGTTGACGACCCCGTCCCCCTAGTTTCCGCAGGGAATGCGTTCTGCCCGAACGCGCGCGGAACGGTTCGTATTTGATTCTTTTGCGGAACGGGCATAAGCGAGCCGTCGCCGAGTTCCGCACGCAGCCACCCAGACGCCCGCCGGAGGAAGCGAGGCGTTCGCCACCCCACAACCGTAGCGACGCTCCAGCATTCTCCCGAATCCGCGGACCAGGGGGGTCGCGGCCATGGAGGAACACAAGATGCGGGAGAAGATTCTGCTCATCGAGGACCAGGATGCCGCCTGGCGAAGCACGAGCGCGTTGTTGGACGTGATGGGGTACGAGGCGGTGCGGGTCAAGGACGCCAAGGGCGCGTTGGACGCCGCGGCCAAGGAGCACCCCGACGCCATCCTCCAAGACATCCAGATGCCAGGCCTTGACTTGCCGGAGCTCGTGCGAGGCTTGCGCGAGAATCCAGCCACCGCCCGGATCCCTCTCCTCTTCTTCGGCCCCGGGTTTACGAACCTCCACGAGGAGAAGGGCGAGAAAGGCGACGAACACCACTCCCCCGAATTCTTCGAGCGCGAACTCTCGGACGCGCTCGCCCAGGCCTTGCGCCGCAAGGACTACTGGCCGGAGGCGTGGCCATGACGACCGCCATCAGCGCCCGCTCCGCGGCCCAACAGGACCTCTACGAGCTTTACCACGAGAGCTGGAACACCCTCACCGCCATCCACTCCTACCTCGCGTTCCTTGAACACAGCTCCGTGATCCAAGGTGTGGAGCACGAAGCCATCGTGAGCCTCCAGGATCTGGCGCGCCGCCTCGAAGCGTCCCTCGAAGGCATCCGCGCCCGCATGCTCTCCATGGTGGGGGGACCCGCCATCAGGTGAAGCCATGAGCCCCACTCCCCACGCCCGCCGGAAAGTGATGATCGTCGACGACGACCGCGACGTCCTCCAGAGCACCGAGCTCCTCCTCAGCGTGATGGGGTACGACCCCGTCCCGTTGGCGGACGCCCGCAAGATCATCGAGGTGGCGGCCCGCGAGCGGCCGGACGTCATCCTTCAGGACCTCCGCATGCCGAACTTCGACCTGGCCGTCACCGTGGACGGCCTCCGGCGCAACGCCACCACGCAAGGAATCCCCATCGTCTTCTTCAGCGCGGACCC
Source organism: uncultured Halobacteriales archaeon (assembly GCA_964451065.1). Lineage (GTDB taxonomy): Archaea > Thermoplasmatota > E2 > JACPAO01 > JACPAO01 > CAYVGY01. The sequence goes on along the minus strand of CAYVGY010000073.1, from coordinate 9,888 downwards.
CGACGCGTCGTCCAAGGCCGCCGAGCACAACGTCTCCGGCGTCCTCACGAAGCCCTTCCAACACCGGGAACTCGACGCCATCCTGCACCGCGTCTTCGGCGACGAGTACATCGCGGGACGTATTCAGGAACCCGGCCAGCCGCCACCCCAGATCGGCAACGCGTTCCACGACTTTTGGAACGAGATGGCGGCCGTCAACAACTACCTCGCCGTCCTCCAACAGCGCCTCCAAAAATACGAGGGCGGAAAGATCGTCGTGCGCGAACTCGAGGCCCGCATGCTTCGCCTGGCCCACCTCGTCGACGACATCCAGCGCCAAGCGACGGCGACCCAGCGCCCACACGCGCCCACGGCCGGCCCGCTCCCGAAATAGCGGAACCGCCGAAACCACGGCGTTCGAGAACCCTATATAGGGGGACGCGACAACCCAAGCGACGAAACGGAACCGTTATGGACGCCGGGGCCCAGTAGCCCCAGCCGGCGGAGGCCCCAACCCGTGGTTGCCAGCAAGAGCGGAAACAACAACGCCGAGGCTCCCTCGAGCCACCGCGAACAGGTCGTCCTCATCGTCGACGACGAGAAGGACATCCTAGAATCGCTGCGGCTCCTCTTCGAAACCTCCCTGCCTGGCCTACACCTCCTGACGGCCGAATCCGGACGCGGCGCCCTCGAGGTCCTCAAGAAGAAATTCGTCGACCTCATCATCACCGACTTCAAGATGCCCGTCATGGACGGACTCCAGTTCCTAGCCGAGGCTCGCAAGCACGCGCCGCTCACGCCCGCTATCCTCATCACCGCCTACCCCGACCTCGACCTGGCCATCCGGGCCATCAACGAGGCCAAGATCAAGAACTTCATCACCAAACCGATGGAGGCCCGCAAGGTCGTCGACATCGTCAAAGAGGCCCTGCACGACCAGAAGACCAAGGAACAGCGCGACCAGGCCTTCGCCCGGTCTCTGGAAGCCTTGCGCCGCCGGTTCGCCGCCCGACCCTAGGCTCCGGCGCTGCCTGCACCTGCGGTGCAAACATCAATTCTTAATGCACCAACCCCAGACACGGGGCCTCGCCCGACACCGACCGACTCTCCTATCCCTGGAAGATCCCTCAAGAGCAAGTCCGCATGGTCAAACGCCTCCCAGGGATCCGCGGCCGGCACGGGCCGCGAGGGAGCACCGAATCAACCGAAGCCGGGGCGCGCCACCCCGCCCCGGCCCCAACCCCATGGAAACCCGCCGGTGCTCCCCCGGGTGCTTTTCCCCGCACGGGAGGACTTAAGACACGCCACGAAATCCAGCCGCCACTCTCCTGGGCGCCCCGATGAGTCCTGACAACGCCCCACGACCCTTGTCCGTGGAAGCCTTCGAACAAACGCTCCAAGAACTCGGCCTCACCCAGGGCGAGGCGCGCGCCTACCGATTCCTCCTCGAGGCGCAGGAGGCCTCCTCCGCCACCATCGCCCGCGAGACCGGCCAATCCCGCGGCAAAATCTACGAGACGCTCCGCCGCCTCGTGGAGAAGGGCTTCGCCACCGAGGAACCCACGCGACCCATCCGCTACCGCCCTACCCCGCTCCAGGGCGTCGTCGGCCGGGCCGCGACGCGCCTGTCCCACCAACTCACCGCCCTTCGTGAAGCGCAGGCCTGGCTACAGCGCATGGGCGCCCCCGCCGCCATGGCCGCCCAACGGATTGCGCGGCCGGGGGACGTCCACGTGCTCTCCGGCCGCCGCGCCTGCATGGGCGAAGTGCGCCGAATCATCAACGAGTCCAGGCTGCGGTTCTTCCTCATTGCGGGCGGCCACTTCGCCCAACGGCTCGTCGCCATGCCCCACCTCCTGGACGAGCTGCACGCGGCCCAAAGCCGCGGCGCGGACGTGGCCCTGTTCCTCCCCGAGGATGGAGCAGCGGCGCCCGCCCTCGCCGCCCTGCAGGATCGCCTGGGGGCCGACCTCGTCGTCCAATCGCCCCAGGCGACCCCCACGCCTCTCGTGACCATCGTAGGCGACGCGGCCGCCCTGGAGATCATCGCCCAACCCGACGACGACGCGCCCAACAAAGGGGACGACGTCGGCGTCCGGATCGACAACGCCGCCTACGCCGACGCCCTGACCCAGCGGAGTCGGTCCACGCTATTGCGACCGGCCCTCTAGGTCGACGCGCCCCGGTTACTTCGGAGAAAGCCGGCCCCCGCGGGGTGTCACCCGAGGGCGAACATGCTTTCTTACGGCCCCACCGCCGAGGAAGCCCACGCCGGTCGCACCGGGGTTACCCGGGGGGGACCGGCGGCTTGGGACCTTCCGTGGTCGCCCACGACCTCGCGCCACCCATCGCACGGGACCAGCCGGCGGACGCCATCCGCCGCCGGCGCCGGCCCACAAGCCGGACAACCAGGAGGCCCACAGTTGAGCGGACATCCGCCAACCGCCCTCGACCCCTCCTCCGCCTCGTTCCCTTCCTCTTCCCCCTCGCCCTTCTCCTGCTTTTCTCCGCCATCGTGGTCGAAACGCCGAGCGCCGAAGCCATCTCGCTCCGCGCGGTGGCGAGCAACAACAACGGCGGCGGCGCCACCACCCTCGCCATCAGCAAACCTACGGGCACCGTCCAGTACGACGTCATGATCGCCGGCGTCACGGTGCGCGGCGGCACGGGCGCCGCGATCACGCCGCCCTCCGGCTGGACCCTCATCGACTCACAAGACTCCACAACCACAATCAAGCAGAGCGTCTACTACTTGGTTGCGGGCGCCTCCGAAGGCACGTCGTACACATGGACCTTCGACTCGTCCCGCAAAGCCTCCGGCGGCATTATCGCGTATTCGGGCGTCGACAACGCGAACCCCGTGGACGCCTCGGGCGGCCAAAACAACGCGGCATCCACCTCGGTCGTGGCCCCCTCCATCAGCCCCACCCAAGCCAACGACGTGCTCGTCGGGTTCTTCGGCGTGGGCGGCTCGGCCACCTTCACACCCCCCACCGGAATGACCGAACAATTCGACGTCCAAACCTCGGGCGGTAGCCGCGAGAGCTCGGAAGGCGCGGACGAGGCCCTGTCCGCCTCCGGCGCCACGGGAACCCGCACGGCGACGTCGTCCGCCTCGCTCGTCAGCATCGGCCAACTCGTCGCTCTTCGCCCACCCACGGTCGCCTTCTCGTCCACCTCCTCGAACGGAGCCGAGTCGACCACCGCGGTCAACCTTCCGGTGACCCTCACCGGGGCCTCGAGCGCCACAACCACCGTCGATTACGCCGTCACGGGTGGAACGGCCACAGGGGGCGGTGTCGACTACACCCTCGCCTCGGGCACGCTCACCTTCACGGCGGGCGTCACATCGCAGAACATCGCCGTCACCGTCGTCAACGACGCCCTGGACGAAGACGACGAGACCATCATCGTCGCCCTCTCGAACCCGAGCAACGCCAACCTGGGCGGCACGACCGCCCACACGTACACGATCACCGACAACGACGCCGAACCGACGGTCACCCTCAGCCTCACGGGAAGCCCGATGGCGGAAGCCGCCGGTAGCAGCACGGTCACGGCCACCCTGAGCGGCGAAAGCGGCAAGACCGTCACCGTCGACCTGGCGTTCTCTGGCACGGCCACCCTCACCGACGACTACACGCGGAGCGGCGTCAGCATCGTGGTCAGCCCCGGCTCCACCACCGGCGCCGTCACACTCACCGCCGTCCAGGACACCACGGACGAGGCCAGCGAGACCATCATCGTCGACGTCAGCGCCGTCACGAACGGCCTCGAATCCGGCACGCAGCAGGTGACCGCCAGCATCACCGACGACGACAACCCGACCGTGACCGTGGTGGCCACCGACGCCTCCGCCAGCGAACCCGGCACCAACACCGGCACGTTCACGATCAGCCGCACCGCGGGAGACACGAGCGGCGCCCTGGTTGTGAATTTCGCCGTCTCAGGGACCGCCACGAGTGTCACCGATTATGCGACGATCGGCACGAGCGCCACCATCCTGATCGGAAGCGCCTCCGCCACCGTCTTGGTCACGCCCGTCGACGACCTCACGAGCGAATCCGACGAGACCGTCATCCTCACCATCAGCCCCGACGCCGCCTACGTCGTGGGCTCCCCCAGCAGCGACACCGTCACCATCGTCGACAACGACCCGCCCGTCGTGACCGTGACCGCGACCGACTCGGCCGCAAGCGAGACCGGACCCGACACCGGCACGTTCACAATCAGCCGCACCGGCGACACCTCGGCCTCCCTTACGGTGAACTTCGCGGTGACCGGGACCGCAGCGAGCGGCACCGATTACACGTCCATCGGAACGAGCGCAACGATTCTGGCCGGATCCGCCACGAAGACCGTCACCGTCACCCCCATGGACGATGCACTCGACGAGCCCAGCGAGACCGTCATCCTCACCATCAGCTCCGACGCCGCGTACACGGTCGGGTCGCCCTCCTCGGCCACGGTGAACATCGCCGACGACGACCCCACCCCCTCCGTCACCCTGACCGTGACAGGCTCCCCCATGGCGGAGGCAGCCGGCTCGGCCACCGTAACCGCCACTCTGAGCGCCGCCAGCGGTAGGGACGTCACCGTCGACCTCGCCTTCAGCGGCACCGCCACCCTCACCTCGGACTACACCCGCAGCGGAACCAGCATCGCCATCTCCGCCGGATCCACAACGGGCACCGTCACGCTCACCGCCGTCCAGGACGCCCTCGACGAGGACGACGAGACCATCATCGTCGACATCAACAGTGTCACCAACGGCGTCGAGTCCGGCACCCAACAAGCCACCGCAACCATCACGGATGACGATGCGAGCCCGACCGTCACGCTGAGCCTCACGGGTTCGCCCATGGCCGAGGCGGCGGGTAGCGCGACCGTGACCGCGACCCTGTCCGCGGTCAGCGGTCGCACCGTCACGGTGGACCTCGCCTTCAGCGGCACGGGCACCCTCGCCTCGGATTACACCCGCAGTGGAACGCAGATCGCCATCTCCGCCGGGTCGAGCTCCGGCACGGTAACGCTTACGGCGGTCCAAGACGCGATCGATGAGACCGACGAGACCGTCATCGTGGACATCAGCAGCGTCACGAACGGCGCCGAGTCCGGCACCCAACAAGTCACGGCAACGATCGCAGACGACGACGCGGCCCCTACCGTGACCCTCAGCCTCTCTGGAAGCCCGATGGCGGAGGCGGCCGGTAGCAGCACCGTCACGGCGACGCTTTCGGCCGTGAGCGGTCAGACCGTCACTGTCGACCTCACGTTCAGCGGCACCGCCACCCTCACCTCGGACTACACCCGCAGCGGCACCCAGATCGTCATTACCTCCGGGTCGAGCTCGGGAAGCCTCACCCTCACCGCCGTCCAGGACGCCCTCGACGAGGACGACGAGACCATCATCGTCGACA
>CAYVGY010000073.1:2933-4389 GCA_964451065.1 uncultured Halobacteriales archaeon | reverse complement strand
CTCACCGCCGTCCAGGACGCCCTCGACGAGGACGACGAGACCATCATCGTCGACATCAACAGTGTCACCAACGGCGTCGAGTCCGGCACCCAACAAGCCACCGCAACCATCACGGATGACGATGCGAGCCCGACCGTCACGCTGAGCCTCACGGGTTCGCCCATGGCCGAGGCGGCGGGGACCTCGACCGTGACCGCGACCCTGTCCGCCGTCAGCGGTCGCACCGTCACCGTCGACCTCGCATTCTCGGGGACGGCCACGCTCACGAGCGATTACACCCGCAGCGGAACCAGCATCGCCATCTCCGCCGGCTCCAGCACGGGCTCCATCACGCTGACCGCCGTGCAGGACACGTTGGACGAGCCGGCGGAGACGATCATCGTGGACATCGACGCGGTCACCAACGGCGCCGAGTCCGGCACGCAACAAGTCACGGCCTCGATCACGGACGACGACCCCACGCCGACCGTCACGCTGAGCCTCGCCGGGAGTCCCATGGCGGAGGCCGCCGGCAGCGCGACCGTGACGGCAACCCTGAGCGCGGCCAGCGGCCAGACCGTCACCGTCGACCTCGCCTTCAGCGGCACGGCCACCCTCACGTCGGACTACGCGCGCAGCGGCACCCAGATCGCCGTCTCCGCCGGATCCACGACCGGCACCATCACTCTTACCGCCGTCCAGGACGCGCTCGACGAGACGGACGAGACGATCATCGTCGACATCGACGCAGTCACGAACGGACTCGAATCGGGAACCCAACAAGTCACGGCCTCGATCACGGATGACGACCCGACCCCAACGGTCACGCTCAGCCTGTCGGGAAGCCCCATGGCCGAAGCTTCAGGAAGCGCGACCGTCACGGCGACGCTCTCCGCCGTCAGCGGTCAGACCGTCACCGTCGACCTCACCTTCAGCGGCACCGCCACCCTCACCTCGGATTATACCCGCAGCGGCACCCAAATCATCATCTCCGCCGGCTCGAGCTCGGGAAGCGTCAGCCTCACTGCGGCCCAGGACACGCTGGACGAGAACACCGAGACGATCATCGTGGACATCAGTGGCGTCACGAACGGACTCGAATCCGGCACGCAACAAGTCACGGCCTCGATCACCGACGACGACGCGCCGCCCACGGTGACGCTCAGCCTCAGTGGCAGCCCCCTGGCGGAAGCCGCGGGCTCGGCCACCGTCACGGCCACCCTCAGCGCCGCGAGCGGCCTCGACGTGACGGTCGACCTCGCCTTCAGCGGCACCGCGGCCCTCACGGACGACTACACGCGCAGCGCCACCAGCATCAGCATCCTGGCCGGGTCCACCACCGGCTCCATCACCCTCACGGCCGTGCAGGATACGCTCGACGAGAACAACGAAACCACCATCGTGGACATCAACGGCGTCACCAACGGCGCCGAGTCCGGCACCCAACAAGTGACGGCCTCGATCACCGATGACGACG
>CAYVGY010000073.1:0-2833 GCA_964451065.1 uncultured Halobacteriales archaeon | reverse complement strand
CGCCATCTCCGCCGGCTCGAGCTCGGGAAGCCTCACCCTCACCGCCGTCCAGGACACGCTGGACGAGGCCGCGGAGACCATCATCGTCGACATCAGCACCGTCACGAACGGCGCCGAGTCCGGCACCCAACAAGTGACGGCCTCGATCACCGATGACGACGCGGCGCCAACCGTGACCCTCAGCCTTTCCGGAAGCCCCATGACGGAGGCCGCCGGCAGCGCGACCGTGACGGCCACACTGAGCGCGGTCAGCGGCCAGACCGTCACCGTCGACCTCACCTTCAGCGGCACCGCCACCCTCACCTCCGACTACACCCGCAGCGGCACCCAGATCGCCATCTCCGCCGGCTCGAGCTCGGGAAGCCTCACCCTCACCGCCGTCCAGGACACGCTGGACGAGGCCGCGGAGACCATCATCGTCGACATCAGCACCGTCACGAACGGCGCCGAGTCCGGCACCCAACAAGTCACCGCCAGCATCACCGACGACGACGCGAGCCCCAGCGTCACCCTCTCCCTCACGGGCAGCCCCATGGCCGAAGCCGCAGGGGCGGCCACCGTGACCGCGACCCTCTCCGCCGCAAGCGGCCAAGACGTCACCGTCAACCTGGCGTTCAGCGGCACGGCCACCCTCACATCGGATTACACGAGGAGCGGCGCGAGCATCCTCATCACGGCAGGCGGAACCACCGGAACCATCACCCTCACCGCGGTGCAGGACACCCTCTCCGAGTCCGACGAGACCATCATCGTCGACGTGGACACCGTCACGAACGGCGTCGAATCCGGCGTCCAGCGCGTCACCGCCACGATCACGGACGACGACGCCCTACCGGAAGTGACGCTGACCGTCTCCGGCAGCCCCATGGCCGAAGCCGGCGGGACCGCCACCGTGAGTGCAACCCTCTCCGCCATTAGCGGCCAGGACGTCACCGTCGACCTCGGCTTCGCCGGGACCGCGGCGCTCACCACGGACTACACCCGCAGCGGAACCAGCATCGCCATCTCCGCCGGCTCGAGCTCGGGAAGCCTCACCCTCACCGCCGTCCAGGACTCGATCGACGAATCCGCCGAGACCATCATCGTGTCCATCATCGACGTGGCCAACGGCCTCGAATCCACGGCCCAAGAGGTCAGCGCCACGATCACGGACGACGATGCGGCACCCACCGTCACCCTCAGCCTCTCCGGAAGCCCCATGGCGGAGGCCGCCGGCGGCGCGACCGTGACCGCCACGCTGAGCGCCGTCTCCGGACTCGACGTCACCGTCAACCTCGCCTTCACCGGCACCGCCAACGTCACGTCCGACTACACGCGCAGCGGCACCAGCATCGTCATCTCCGCCGGCGCCACCACGGGCGCCATCACCCTCACCGCCGTCCAAGACTTGATCGAGGAGCCCGACGAGACGATCATCGTCGACATCGACACGGTCACGAACGGAGCCGAGTCCGGCACCCAACAAGTCACCGCGACCGTCGAGGACGACGAGACGTTCCCCAGCGTCACCCTCGCCCTCACGGGCAGCCCCATGGCCGAAGCCGCAGGCGCGGCCACCGTGACGGCGACGCTCTCCGCGAGCGCGTCCCAGGACGTCACCGTGAACCTTGCATTCACCGGCACGGCCACGCTCACGAGCGACTACACCCGCAGCGGCACGAACATCGTCATCTCCGCCGGATCCACGACGGGCACGGTCACCCTCACGGCCGTCCAGGACACGCTCGACGAAGCCGCGGAGACCATCATCGTCGACGTCTCCTCCGTCACCAATGGCGTCGAGCTCACCGAACAACAGGTCACGGCGACGATCACGGACGACGACAATGCGCCCACCGTGGCCCTCAGCCTCACCGGGTCCCCCCTGGCCGAGGCCGCCGGCGTCGCCACCGTGACCGCGACGCTCTCGGCCGCCTCGAGCTTCTCCGTCACCGTCGACCTTAGCTTCAGCGGCACGGCCACCCTCACGAGTGACTACACTCGCAGCGACACCCAGATCGCAATCTCCGCCGGATCCACGACGGGTACCATGACCCTCACGGGGGTCCAGGACGCCATCGACGAGGCCGACGAAACCATCATGGTCGACATCAGCGGCGTCACGAACGGTTCCGAGTCGGGAACGCAGCAGGTGACCGCGACCATCGCCGACGACGACGCAAGCCCCACCGTCACGCTGAGCCTCTCCGGTAGTCCCATGGCCGAGGCCGGCGGCGTCGCCACGGTCACGGCGACGCTCTCAGCCGTGTCCGGACTCGACGTCACGGTGAACCTCGCCTTCTCCGGAACCGCCACGATCACGAGCGACTACACGCGCAGCGGCACCCAAATCGTGATTGCGCCGGGCGCCACGAGCGGATCCGTCACCCTCACCGCCGTCCAAGACACGCTCGACGAGGCCGACGAGACCATCATCGTGGAGATCGACACCGTCACCAACGCCGTCGAATCCGTCGGGCAACAGGTGACGGCCACCATCAGCGACGACGAGGCCGGCAGCGTGACCTTGAGCCTCTCGGGTAGCCCCCTGGCGGAGGCCGCCGGCACCGCCACGGTGACGGCCACCCTCTCGGCCCCCGCAGGCGCAAACGTCACCGTCAACCTCGCCTTCTCGGGCACCGCCACCCTCACTTCGGACTACACGCGCAGCGGCGCCAGCATCGTCATCTCCGCCGGATCAACGACCGGGACCATGACCCTCGCCGCCGTGCAAGACGCCGTGGACGAGGTGGACGAGACCATCATCGTCGACATCGACACCGTCGACGGCGCGTCCGAGTCCGGCACCCCGCATCCACCGCCACCATCACCGACGACGCCGGCCCCACCGCCC
>CAYVGY010000072.1:0-14377 GCA_964451065.1 uncultured Halobacteriales archaeon | reverse complement strand
CCCCAGATCGCCTCCCGGCCCCATCTCTTCTACCGACCTTCGAACCCCCGCGGGACATGTTTCATGAGTCTCGACAAGCCTTATACGCGCCCGTTCCGTCCGGCCACCTCAGAGGTGGTTGGTTGCTTCAGGCCGTCGCTGTCGCAATTACGCTGAGCATCGCATCTGTCGCCCTCGGTCCGGGTCCGATGGGGTCGTCGACATCGGAGGACCGACCCTTCGGGAACCGAACGCTGTGGGAGATTGCGCAAGAGCAGGCCGGCGAATGGGTCCCCGCCGCGACGACGCCGGCGGGTTTGGACGTCGTGCAAGCCAATGCATGGTGGCGCGCCCAAGCCAATGTTCTGGGTCGAAGCCCCGAGGGTTGGGTCGAATGGGTCCAGGACACGTACGCCCTGCGCGATGTCGCCGCCGCGTCGGGCCCCACCCGGGCCGACCTCGCGACGGAAGTCCTTCGGCTCTACGAACTCGTGGCGCTCCAGCCCTCCCCGCCCGACCGGTTGGCCATCATGAGCGCGGCCGCCGCCCTCGACCCCGCGTTGTCCGGGCCCTTTGCCGACCTTGTCCGGTCGGTGGCCGACGTCTACGAGGAGCAAGCGCCTCTTGCCGCCTCCCTGATGTCACGTTTCCCCCACGATGTGGATCCCCACGAGGCCTTCCTCTCCGCCGAAGACCGTGACGCCTCGGCCGCCCGCGCGGCACGCATCGTCGACGCGGTCAACGTGTTCCGCGCCCGCACCCACGGCGTCTGGGACGTACTCGAGCCGAACGTCGTCCGCGCCGCGGGCGGGACCGACCCGCCCCTCTTCCAGGACCCGGAAGGCGTCGTCGTCCTGGGAGGCCTCGGGGATGCCACCTACACGCGCAGCGGCCTTCTTCCCGACGCCGTCCTCATCGTCGAACCCGCCGGCAACGACCTCTACCTCAACGGGGCGGGCGGCGCGGACCCGACGGGTTTCTGGAACAGCAATTCGGCCACCGGCACCGGGAACAAGCTGGTCGTGAGCGTGAACGTCGACCTCCAAGGGAACGACGAATACAACTACACGGGGGCCCCCAACGTCGTCCAAGGCAGCGGCGGCATCGGTGGCATCGGCATCCTTCTTGACGGCACCGGCGACGACGTCTACTACGCGAAGCTCATCCGGAACGCCCCGGTCAACGTCGGCGCCAACATCCAGTTCTACTTCGACGCAGGCGCCCAGGGCTACGGGTTCGGCGGCTACGGACTCCTCCTGGACGCCTTGGGCAACGACCGGTACACGTTCGAGATCTTCAGCCAGAGCGGCCACGTCCAGACCGGCTTCGCCCAAGGCTTCGGGGCACTGGGCGGCCTCGGCATCCATTGGGACGCGTTCGGCGTCGATTGGTGGCTCGCCAACGGCCTCGGGATCAATCCGGGTTCGGGTTTCTTCAGCGGCATGTACAACCCAGGTGTGGGCTTCTGGAGCGGCGTCGGCATCATGATGGATACCGGCCTCGGCAACGACTTCTACCACACCTACCACAAGGGCCGCACCGTCGACTACTACGCGCAAGGCTTCGGCGCCTTCCTTGGCCTCGGAGTCCTCTACGAGGACGGCGGCGATGACGACTACCGGGCCATCGAGGAGGCGACGAGCAGCTTCCCCAGCATCGACCCCCTGCTCAATTGCGCCTTCGGCACGGCCTCGTTAGCCGGCGTCGGCGTCCTCATCGACGGGCTCGGGGACGATTCGTACTATGGCAAGACCATCAGCGCGCGGCGCGCCTTCACCATGAACGAGGGCTTCGGCGGCGTCGGCTTCGCCGTGGCCGTCCACTTCGACGGCGGCGGCAACGACAACCGAGAGATGTACGCCGCCGGTGCGTCCGGCAGCAAGGTGATGGGACGCGGCGTCGCCAACACCGGCGCCATCCTCGAGAACGTTCTGCTGGGCCCCGGGGGAAACTGGGTCGGCCTTTTCGTGGACGCCGGCGGCAACGACAACTACGTCGGACCCGGTTCCAACAACGCCGTCTGGGCCACCGGGGCCGACCTCCCGTTGCCGTGAGGGCTTAGCATGAAACCATACCTTCTCCTGGCCCTCGCCACCGGTCTCTCCGCCCTGGTTCCTTTGTCTGCCGCCACGCCGGCCGCTTGCACGGGGCCGTGCGAGGTGGCAGGTCACTCGTTCGGGTACCGGCCCCCCGTGGCCGAGGTCCGCAGCGGCGCCGATGTCGTCTTTACGTCCGTCGACATCGGCCACCTCACCGTCGAGCAGAATACCTTTGCCAGCGATCCGTCGTGCTTCGCCGCGGACGCCAACCCCACGGATCCGGCCGACCCTGTCCGGTTCGAGATCGTGGACGACGCGATTGTCGCCACCACGAATCCCGACACGCCATCGGCGGTGTCCGCGCCCTGCCTGACCGCGCAGAAGCTCTTCGACGGGGCGTACGTGGTTCCCTTCGTCTGCGTGTTCCACCCGGTTCTCATGAAGGGCGCGCTCGTCGTCACCGCGTGAGGGCGCCCGCCGGACCCGGCACCGGCCGGCGCTCAAGCCACGGGCGAATACTGGACGTAGACGTCCACGAAGAAGTACACGTCGGCCCCGGCGCCATACCAGGCGCGGATGGTGTAGAGCCCCTTGGTCAGGTCCGCTTCGTCCACGTTGAGCGTCACGGGCGCGCCGAGCTGGGATTGGGAGGCGGATGGTTCGGCCGTCTGGGGGTCGGCACCGGGCTCGAACAAGTCGATGTGGATATCCTGGAGCACCTTGGAGCCGTTGTCCCGGACGACGACCTGGAGCAGCGTGGCGCCGCGGAAGACGCTGGCTTGGAACGTCTGGCAGTTGAGGTCGCTGCACTCGGCTCCTCCGCCGGCCGTCGTCGCGCTGAACGTCCGGGCGCTGGCAGCGGTCGTGAACCGGTTCACGTAGAACGTCGACTCGACCGAGGCCGTGCCCAGCCGGTCGTCGCGCACGACCAACCGGATGGCCTTCTCGCCGGGGTCCGACCCGTCGGTGAAGTTGTATTCGACCGCCTCACCCGTCAGGCGGGCGGCTTCTGCGAAATCGCCGGACGTGGGGTCGAATTCGAGGATCTGCCACGACCACGATACGATTTCCCCGTCCGCGTCGCTGCTGAGGGACCCGTCCAGGGTCACGGTGAGGTTCTGGGCGCCCTCGCGAGTGGCGTACGAGGCGCTTTCGCCGTCCACCAAGACGCGTGCCACCGCCTCCGGGGCCTCGTTGGTCGCCGCGACTTCGATGAGATACTCGCCGACGTTGACCCGTTCCGTGTCCGTGAGCCGGGCCAGCTCCACCGTTTCAAAATAATAGTAGAGGAAACCGTCGTCCACGCCGTTGATCGTCTGGTCGACGGATTGTTCCGACCCGGGGAACGCCACGTGGAGCTCCAGGTCCGTTGGTTCGGCCGCGGCGAGAAGGGAACCGTCGTCATCCCGAATGCCCTGACCGACGTAGGCGATGACGCGGTGGAGGTCGTCGTCATCGGGGCCACTCGTGGTTGCCCGCGCACCCCCAATCGACCCGTCCGCGAATCCGGCGGCGACGAGGTAGGCGGTGGCCGTCGCCTGTTCCCACCCGGCAGCGGCGCCAGCCAGGGCGACGTTATGGGCCACGCCCCCGGGCACGCCGGCGTCCGCCGCGTCCATCACCTTGAGGATGGCCGAGACTTCGGTGTCACCGTCGAACACCTGGAGGACGAGCTTGGCCTCGTCCCCCCCGGCGCCGCCGTCGACGACTTGAAGAAGAGCTGAAGAGACCTTCGGCGCCTCGTTTCCGAGCGGCGAAGCCGGGCCAGTGGGGCTCCCCGTCACCCGGAACCCGTGATTGCCGACGGCGGAATCCCAAATCTCCCCGGCGGTGAACGCCGAAGGATCCAGTTCACCGTCGTCTGCCGCGCTGTCCTCGGCGTCGCCGACGCATCCGCCCATCGCGACCAACGCGAGGGAGAGCGCCGCAAGGCCGTTCGCTCTCGCAATCACCAGACTACCTCAACCGCGCCGAACGAGCCATGGCGTTCGGGCCATATAATTCTTCAGGGGCCCCAACCGGCGGCGCTCCGGCGGGGGCGCCTGAGTGCGGTTTCTCGCCCCATTCTCTTGCGACGAGTTGCGTGGACCGCGGCGGCGACTGCACAAGGGGCACCTAACCTGTCGCGTCCACGCACCTCAGCGCGCCAAGCGCCATATATACCCTGATGACCTGCGCAGGGTTGGTTGGTTTGAGGTCCGCTTCCCTGGCGGGGGCTCTCCTTGCCATAGTTGCGCTAGCCGGATGCTCGGAGGACGGCAGCGACGCGTCCGACCTGTCCGATTCGTCCGGCGCGTCGGAGAGCAGCCGACCCTCGGGACGCATTTCGGGTGTCGTCTTGAATGACGAAGCGCTCCCAGTCGCCGGAGCCGAGGTGGCGATCGATGTCCTCGGCTTGTCCACGCTTACTGATGCCGACGGGCTGTTTGCGCTCGATCGTGTCCCCACGGGCCAATACGTCGTCGAGGTGCAGGCGATTGGCTACGTTCCGGCATTGCGGACGGTGAGCCTGACCGAAGCGGAGGGCCTGGCCGACGTGGAGGTTCGACTTGAAGCGGAGCCGGACCCCGTCACTCCGCACAAGGACGTCTACATCGAGAACGGGTTCATCAGTTGCAGCTTGACGATTCCCAGCGCCTACGAGACCTACTACACCCAACCCTGCGGCTGGGACTCGCACAACGCGCCCGCGTACGTGTTCCCCGTGAACGTGAACGCGGGACTCGTCAGCGTCGTGCTCGAGCTCGAATGGACCCCCACCACGGGTCTCAATGGCCAAGTCCTCCGGCAGGCCCTGTGGAAGAACGTCGTCTGCACCGAACTGCGCTGCGAGCCGACCAGCTTCGACTCGGACGTGTTCGGCGAGACCCAGGGCGAAAGCCCCCTCAAAGCCGTCTACGGCAGCCAGGCGGCCCCGCTCCGCAAAGGCCTCAATCTCAAGGAGCCGGACACGCTGGTCTCCATGGCGCTCGTGAAGAACCCCGACGCCGCGACCTCCGACCCCACGCCGGGCATCGTCATCCAGCAGCCCTTCACGCACTACGTGACGGTCTTCTACAATTCCGAGCCGGCCCCCGATTACACGGCCCGGGACCCCTGACGCGTCGTCCAGGGCCACCGGCCCAGGGAACACATTTATCCCGGCCCCTGGCCTTTTCCCCTTTGGATGAGGTTGGGCCCCTGGGGAGGCCTACTGGTGCTCACGACGAGCCTCGCCGGGTGCCTGGGCGGCGCCGACGACCCGAGCGTGGCGCCCGACCCGGCCACCGGAACCGATGGCGACCCATCGCCGCTCGACAATGGAACGCTGCCCGACCTCGCCAACTACACCGCGCCGCCGCCTCTGCCGGCCGACGGCCTTCCCTTCAGCGCCAACTCCTGCATCGGTGCGAGCATCTACTTGGCCGTCGACCTCGACGAGGTCCAAGCGGCGCTCCCCCCCGGCTTTGTGGCGGCCGACGGCGGCATCCTGCGCGGCGTCCAGGTGCCGGCCGAGACCGGCGATGGCCTCGTCGCCGTGGACGTCCTCTACTGCAACACGGCTCAGTTCGCGGGCGGCGGACCCGTGGGGCTGGCCTCGGTGTCGGCGCGGATCGATCCCCCCGCCGTCGGCGCCGACCTCCCCCCCGTGGATTACGAGTTCTACGAGTTCGCCAAGTACGCCAGCGACGCCAACCTTACGCTCCAATTGGGACGCGTCCACTACGCGATCCAGAACGTGACCGTCGAGGCGGACAAGTTCGTGGTCCCCGTCGGCCCCTCCACGTCGACCGCCGCGGCGACCCTCGACGGCGAGGAGCTTTTCGACGTCGACGCGACCGCCGTCCTCGCGCAACGCTCTTACGTCAACACACGGCGTGCCTGGCACGTCACCGACGAGGGGCTCCTGCACACGGACTACGCGTACGAGATGTGGATCCACCACGGCGTAGCCCAATGCACGTTTTCCGAGCCGGTCTTCGGCCGCACGGACTGCCCCCTGGACGGTCAATGGGAGGGCCTGGTGTGGGACGAATCCCTGTGGACCGCCCGAATCTACTTCGACGCGAACCCCTAGTTCGAGGCGGAAAGCCTAGCACTGCGGCGACCCCGACCTAGTGTCCACGGCGGCGGCGCCAAGCCAGGGCTGCGAGGCCCACGGCCGCCAACGCGGCGAAGGCGCTGGGGGCGGGCAGCCCGCCCTTGTCACCTTCCGGAGCGGCGTCCGGCAACTCGTCCCCGGCGAGTCCCAGGCTTCGCGTCGCCTTCAGTTCAAACGCGATGCTGGTCCGCGCCGTGGGGTCCCGTTCGCTGCGAACAACGACATCGATGAACGCCTTCTCGGACTCTTCCGCCTCCGGTCGGGGCGTGACGCCCACGCTGAAGGTTGCCCGCTCGCCCGGCGCCAAGTCGAAGGGGGGCTCGGGCACGACGCGTGCGGTCCAGTCCTTGACGCCGTCGATCCCGACGTCGACCAGGATGCGGTCCTGCTCGGTGCCTTCGTTGAGCACGGTGAAGTTGACGACGCGTGTCAGACCGGGGGCCGCGAACTCAGGGAGCGCCGACGCGGCGCGCAGCGACACGAGCGCCCCCAGGTCCCCCGGATCGTGGGCGTTCCGCTTGATGGTGGCCCAGATGGGAAGCTCGACGTGGCTGCCCTTGCTCACGAGGTACACCGTGCTCGCGGTTTTGGCCTGGTCCACGTTGACGTTGACGGGCTGGGGCTCGTGGCGGATGGTGAGGGAGAATCCGTCGGTGCTCCGCACGAGGCGCGACGGATCCCCGTCCGGCCGCACGTCCCGCGTGAACTCGACATTCATCGGGATTTCAATGTCGATGGGGGAGGAGCCGATGCGGACCTCCCGGCCGCCGGTGGCGATGATGTCGCCCTCGAGCGTCTGCAACAGGAGCGAGACGCGGGAATTGCTCTCGCCGCTCGAGCTGCGCATCCGAATGAAGCCGACGGCCTGCGCGCCGATGCCTTCCGCCGTCGTGTTCAGCTCGATGTCGTAGTTGGGGTTCACGTCGAGGCGCGTCACGACCGTGGCCGCGTTCCACGTGAACACTTCGGGGTTGCGGCAACTGCTCATCACGATGTCCTGGGCCGCATCGTCGGAATCGTCCTCCAACACGTTGAGCCACGTGTGCTTGCCGGCGCAGTCGGCCGCCGTCGCGTACGGGTCCGTGTGGAGCCACAGCAGGTTCTCCCGCACCGATGGGGGTTGAATCGCCATCACGATGACGCCGGTCTCGCCGATGTCGCCGCCTGCCGTAACGCCGCGAACGGCGATGATGGTGCAGTCCTTGTGTTGGGCGGCGCCGGGAAGATGCAGAATGACCGTCACCGACGTGTTCCCTTCGTCCGCCGAGGGTGGGACCTCGAGCCGTGGCACCACGCCGGGCTTCCAGTCCAGGCCCCCGATCGTGTTCGCCTCGAAGGTGACCTCAACCGGTTCCGCGCCCTTGTTGTTGAACTCGACGGGGACGCCTTGCGTCCCGCCCGCCTCGACGGCGTAGGTGGGAAAATCCACGCGGCCTTCGCACGGGCTCGGCGCCACGTTCGGCAGCGGGACCGCGGTCAGGTCGCCCAGATTGGCCGTGTCGAACAAGAGCGTCACCGTCTGGCTCGACGGGCCAGCCTCCGGCGCGTGATCGAAGCGGTCCCGGTTCCCATCGTTGATCATCGTGTAGAGACCACTCAACGTCTGACCCTTGGCCGGGGCCTTCCCGGTGAGTTCCACCAACTTCAGCCGGTCGACGGCCACAATCAATTGGCTCCGCACGAGGTCCAAGTTGACGTAGTCGCCGATATTGACGGTCTTCGAGAACTTGATCTCCTGGTTGGGGTCGCACGTTCCATCGACGATGCCGAGCACGCGCACGCCCAAGAGGGCGCCGATGCCTAACCGATACCGGACCTTGGCCGCGTAGAGCGTTCCGTCCCAGACGAAGCAGGTCGTCACGATGATTCCATTGGAGACGGCGTCGCCTGTCTCGATCTCTTTCGCCGCGTCTTGGAGGGTGACGCGCAAAATGAACGAGACTCCGCTTTCGCCCACGAGTTCGGTCTTCACGATGTCGAGGCCCTCAGCGTTAGGCGCGGGGGGCCCAAGGTCGGGGTTCGCGAGTCGAACATCATCGGCTGCGTCGGCCTCCACGATCTCGGTACCGGTGGCCTGCGCGCTCACGGTTGGGACCGGCCATGGGGCGGCCAGGAAGAGCAGGCACACCCACGCGGTTGCCAGGCCTGGAAGAAACTTTCTACGAGCGCGGCCGAATCGAACCGACGAGCCCGACATGGGAGACCACCATTCTGGCGACGCCTCGCCGTCGGTCACCGGAGCCACCCCGCCGAGCCGCCCAACCCGATTTGCCGCCGCCCTGACAGTACCCGTTGCTACTATTAACCATTCGGCGGCCGTTGGTCCGGCGCCGGAGCACCCATGTCGTGCCCGGGCGCCGTTCGCGTGCGAGCCTGGCGCCGCGTTCCTCGCCTGCGCGAGGCGGCGTTCCAAATCGGGCCCCTTCGCCTCTCGGCAACCGACGACAACCTGCGTCGGTCCCATCCAAATTCGGGGCAGCGGGACCATCAAGATGGCGATTGCGGGAAGCATTAAATATGGCTCAAACGAGTTTGGTGTCGAGGTGTGGGTACGCGACTTGGGTTCGTAGCGGCGGCTGTGGCCTCGTTGGTTCTCTCGGGTTGTGTCGGCTCGTCAGGGTCGACGGACGAAGAGGACAACGACGTCGTCAAACCCACCGTTGCATCAGGTGGCAGCGGCACCGGCAAGATCACCGGCGTCGTCCTCGACTTGGAAGACGTGCCCGTCGAGCAGGCCCAAGTCGGCTTGGTTTCCCCCCAGTTAGAGCAAACGTTGACCGTCGTCACCGACGCGGGCGGCGTCTTCGCCTTCCTCGACCTCGCGGCCGGCACATACCAAGTCATCGCGCAGAAGGTCGGCTACCGCTTGGTCGAGGAGCCGGACCTGGAGCTCGCCGACGGAGCCACTCTTGAGGTCACGCTACGGCTCAGGCAGCAGCCAGCCGCGGTGCCGCACCAGGAAGCCAAGGACTGGCGGGGCATCGTGAGCGGCTGGAGGGTCCAACACCCCGTGCCCGGAGTCTTCACGTCGGGCCAGCTGCCTCCTCCCTTCAAGTTCAACAACCTCTACACCTGGAACTCGACCGACGACGCCAGCGCGATCAATGCGTTCGTCGTGGAGATCAATTGGCAAAACAACTACGCGCTCACAGAGGACCTCGTGATGACGGTCTACGTGACCGGGTTCCAGTACCAGGACAAGCCCGAGATGGTGTTCGCCAAGGTAGAGGGCAAGAGCCCGCTCCGCGTCGTCGTCTCCAAGGAGCGCATCGACGAGGTGATGGCGGCGGGTGACCCCGCGTGCGCCCTCGAGAACATCCCCGAGTTCCCGTTCTGCCGCATGTCCGCCGTGGTGTGGCCGGGGACGGGCAATACCGGGTCGGACGTGGTGGACTTCAGCCTTGCCATCGAACAGACGTTCGACTTTGCCGTCACCACATTCTATCGGCTCGAGCCCGACCCCGACTACAGCTACTTCTCGTCGTGAAGTCCCTCCGGACGCGGGTAGGCTGGTCGCCCGCGAATGGCATGTCACCGACGGGGCGGTGTTGCGACCTGTTCCCGTGCAGTTGACGCACTTGATCCGTGGGGGACACTTAGCCCGATCCGGCGTTGGGACGATCCGCGCCCACATTGGAAATGGATTGCCACTCGAGCCCGGGGATTCCTAGCTGGATTGATCGCACCCGCCACGTGCTGGCTCGGAGTCCCTGCCTCGGCTCTCGATTCAACGTCGGCGTCCTTGGGGCATCGGCCGCCTGGGTCGCGCCCCGAGGGAACGAGAATCGCCCACGTCGATGATCGGCCCGCGGCGGGATCCAGCCTGCCTGGCGGCGTCAACGGTCGTCTCCCGGGCCCGCAAGCGACGGGCCCGCGAGCAGCTTCCCTTGCCCAGCGTCTTCGCGGCGAAACACCGCGCTGACGGACGGGGGGGCGGCTGCGCGATCCACCGGGCCGTCCAGGCCGGGCTCCGTCTTGGTCGCGCCCAGAACGCGACGGAGCGTCGTGCGAGCGGGAATCCCCGTCCCATGGGCGGGCCCCGTCGGTGGATGGGGCGCCGGAACGGGGGCCGCTTCGGCGGGGCGGAGGCCGGACACCCCCTCGATGAAGGAAGCGACCCAGAAAAGAAGAGAACTCCCCCCTCAAGGAGGGGGGAGGGGAGGAGAGAGGACGCTTGACGCGGCTGTCTTAGAGGATCAGCCGGTCCGGGCCGGAGCCGCACGTCTCATCCGTGACGGGGTCGTCAAAGATGATGCACGGGACGGTTCCGCAGCCAGGGGTCTCCGGGATGACGCCGAAGCCGCCGGCCTGCATGCCGCTCAGGGTGTTCTGTTCCTGGTAGTGCCAGGTGCCGCCGCCGAAGACGAAGCCCCAGTCGTAGGGCGGAGGCGCGGTCGGCGGAACTTCATCGTAGCCGCAGCCGGCACCGCGGCCGCCGTCGGGCTGGAAGTTCACGCAGTTCTGGCGTTCCTCAATGTACAGCGTGCCGTCGTTGTACGAGTAGTCGCCCGCTGGGACGCTCGTCACGACACACTGCGCCACGCTGGTTCCGCTTGCCATCGCCACGGCGACCACGGCGGCCAGCGCTCCAATACCTACCGATTTCATTTGCGCTTATACCTCCTTTACAGTCGGTGGCCACTGCCACCCACCGAGCGATGGCACCCGTCGGTCTCTATTAAGGAATTATGGTGAATTCGGGTGCCACTACAGATGTGGTCATGGCTGCCGCATGTTGCGCCCGGCGTGCGCCACCGCTTTCCGAATCTGTTCGGTCGCGGACGCCAAGCGTGCGCCATTTGGGGTGCGCATTCGTTCCGGCTCGGGAGGCAGGGCGAGATCCGTCAGCCGCGCTCGCCGGCCTCGCCACGGGCGCGTGTCGGGGCCGTAGGAAGGCGCCGCGCGGCGGAGTTTGGTGTCGTCTACTGGCCGTAGCGTCGCTGTCGCAGTTGGAACGCGAGGATTGCTTTGAGGAAGTCCTTCTTGGTCATGGCGGGCCAGTACACGTCGGCGAAGTAGAGTTCCGAATAGGCGGCCTGCCAGAGCAGGAAATTGCTAATGCGTTCTTCTCCGCTCGTGCGGAGGATGAGGTCGGGGTCGGGGAGCCCGCCGGTGTAGAGGTGGTCGCTCACCATCTGTTCGGTGAGATCTTCGGGCGAGACCCCGTCCTCCTTGATCTTGTGGGCGATGCGCTGAAACGCGGAGAGGAGTTCTTCGCGTCCACCGTACGCGATGGCCACCTGGAAAAAATACTGGTCGTAGCCGCGCGTCCGCGCCTCCGCCGCCGCGGCCGCGGCCTGGACGCTCGGGGGCAACAGGTCGGTCCGGCCCAGGACACGCACGCGGATGCGGTGCCGGTGGACGCGCTGATCCTCCGCCATCTTGCGGAAGTTCGACTCAAAGAGTTGCATGAGCAGCTCCACTTCCTCCGGCGCCCGCTTGAAATTCTCGGTGGAGAACGCGTAGACGGTGAGGTGGCGCACGCCCAGTTCCAGGCACCAGTCCAGGACCTGCTCGAGCTTGTCGCGTCCCAAGACGTGGCCCGCGGCTGGATCCAATCCGAGCCGCTCCGCGAAGCGACGGTTGCCGTCCATGATGATGCCGATGTGGGAGGGCAGGCGGCCCGTGCGGACCTGCTCCAGGTATTGACGGGTGCGGGCGCGTTGGAGGCGGTCGTAGACGTAGCGCGCCATCCGGTTCTCGTAGAGGACGTGGAAGACGCGGCTGGTCCCGGGCGCCAGGAGGACCCTTTCGCCCACGCGGTCAAGCCGTTGGGCAACTTGTTCTTCCAGGCGTCGTAGCCGGTCGACCACGGGCCGCCGATTGGGCGGGGGCTATTTGGTTTTCGTGGACCGGCGCGTGCCCGGGGGCCCGGCCGCGCGGGCCGCAGCGGCGCCTTCTTGCGGCAGTTCCCACACGTGGCCGCAATCGTTGCAGAGGGCTTCGAGTCGGACCGCGCCGTCGGCGGGCATGCGGCCACCCGCTAGGTACAGGACGAGCGCCGCCGAGCGCATGCACTTGGGGCAGGCGGCTTCGAGGTTCCAGCGCGGTTCGGGAAGGCCTGCGATCGCCACGAGATTACCACGCGCCTTGATGCCACGCACCTTCTCAATCTTTTGGGCGCCAGACGCCGGGCGGCGACTACCCTTATATCGACGCCTCCCATCGCGCCCCGTTCCACGGCGCGAGCGTGGTCTAGTGGTATGACAGTGGCTTCCCAAGCCACTTGCCCGGGTTCAATTCCCGGCGCTCGCATCCTCAGGCTCAAGGGTCATTCGGCGCTTGGCGGTCGCGTGCGAGCCGAGCCCCGAGCCCCGCGGCGGCGCCGAACCGAGCGGGCTCCTTCTCGAACTGCGCCTGGCATCCCGCGCTGCAAAAGAAGTAGTCCCGCCCGCCACGCGTCGACTTCCAAGGCGTCGTGGCCGAGTCCACGCTCATCCTGCAGACGAGGTCGACCGCGTCCCCTCTTGGCGCCGAGGTCATCGGCGCCATGGGCAGCGTTCGTCGAGGGGCGGCTCGGTCGCCGCGGCCTCCTTTGGCTCCGGCGCGCGCTTGGGACGCCAGCGGTGGCCGGAACCGGCGCAGAAGGAGGCTGTTGCCGACGACGGTCACGCTGGAGAGCCCCATGGCGGCGCCGGCCCAAATGGGGTGAAGAACACCGAGCGCGGCGACGGGAATGAGCGCAACATTGTAGAAGAAGGCCCAGAACAAGTTCTGGCGAATCTTCCCCAGTCCCCGACGCGCCAGACGCATCGCGTTCGCGACGTCGCGTGGGTCGTCCTTGAGCAGGACCAAGCCGCCTGCTTCCTTCGCGATGTCGGTGCCGCCGCCCAGCGCAATGCCGACGTCGGCGGCGGCCAGCGCCGGGGCGTCGTTGATGCCGTCGCCGACCATCGCCACGCGGTGCCCGCCAGCTCGCAGGTCCTGCACGAGGCGGGCCTTTTCGCCCGGCAGGATTTCGGCGTACGCCCGTCGGATGCCCAGTCGCTGGGCCACAGCGTCTGTGGTCCGCTTGTGATCTCCCGAGACGATGGCCACCTCGACGTGGGCCGCCTGCAAGGCCTCGACGGCCTCCGCCGCGCCGGGCTTCGTCTCGTCCGCCAGGGCCACGAGCCCGATGAGTTGTGTCCCGCGGGCCACATGGAGCACCGTGCAGCCCTGGTTCCGCAAACGGTCCCGGTCCTCGCGCAGGGTGTCGGGGTCCAGTTCGCCCTCCGCCAGCCACGCCTCGGTGCCGACCCGGACCGGTTGGTCGTCGACGGTGGCCCGGACGCCGTGTCCGGCCCGTTCCTCGAAGTCGGCAGGTTCGCTCGGCCGAATCTTGCGGCGTTTGGCCTCTCGCACGATGGCCTGCGCCAAGGGGTGGCGGCTCCCCTGCTCGGCGGACGCCGCCACGCGCAGGACTTCGTCGGCCGCGGGCCCCGGGGCCGGCACCACGTCTGTGACCTCGTGCGAACCCGTGGTGAGGGTTCCCGTCTTGTCAAACAGGACGGTATCGACGCGGGCCAAAGCCTCCAGTTGGTCGGTCTCCTTGACGAGCACTCCGTTCTCGGCGCCGCGGGCCACGGTGACCAGGAGCGCCGCCGGCGTCGCAAGCCCCAGCGCGCACGGGCAGGCGATGATGAGGACGGCGACGGCGGGCAGCAGGGCGCGATCCACGCCGAGGCCGGCGTAGAGCCACCACGCCAGGAAGCTGGCGACGGCGATGACGACCACGAGGGGCACAAAGTAGGACGAGACGAGATCGACCAAGCGTTGGATGGGGGCCCGACCCGCCTGCGCCCGTTCCACCAGCGTCGCAATCTGAGCCAGGGCCGTGTCCTGGCCCACGCGGCGGGCCTCGACGAGCAGCAGGCCGCTAGTGTTGAGCGTCCCGCCAACGACGTCCTGACCGGCGCCTTTGGCCACGGGCACGCTCTCCCCGGTGACCATGGACTCGTCCAAGGCGGCTTGGCCTTCCACGATCTGGCCATCGGTGGCGACGCGGTCGCCCGTCCGGACGCGGAAGCGCTGGCCCGGCCGCAGCTCCTCCACGGGAATCTCCCTCTCCTCTCCGCCCACGACGAGGACCGCCGTGCGGGGCCGAAGGTCCATGAGTTTCCGGATGGCGCTCGTCGCGCGCCGCTTCATGGCGTGTTCGAGCGTGCGCCCCAAGAGGATGAACGCGATGACGAGGACGCTCACGTCGAAGTAGGTCGCGGTCCCCAACCGGTCGGGCAGGGCGGTCGCTGCCACCGAGTACCCATAGGCCGCGCTCGTCCCGATG
This sequence comes from uncultured Halobacteriales archaeon, assembly GCA_964451065.1. Classification (GTDB taxonomy): domain Archaea; phylum Thermoplasmatota; class E2; order JACPAO01; family JACPAO01; genus CAYVGY01. The sequence continues at coordinate 12 of CAYVGY010000072.1, read as the reverse complement.
GCGATAAGGGTG
>CAYVGY010000071.1:7019-14800 GCA_964451065.1 uncultured Halobacteriales archaeon | reverse complement strand
ATCATGGCGACCACGAGGCCGACGGCCAGCCATGCCAGGAAGGGGCCATCCATTCTCTTATCGCCTCTGGATCGGCCTTGGATGCCTTGAATCTCGGGTCTGAGAGGGTCTCCCAGGGGCGGCGGAAACGCCCGCCGGGGGCCACAAGGGCGGGGGCCCAATCCGCAACGAGGAGGCGCCCGGCGCGCGCCACCGCGGCGCTCTCAATCACTTAGAGCTCCGCAAGACGCTGGACACCATGGCTCACGGCGCCGGGATCCTATTTCCGAAGAATCCCCATCTCGGTCAGCTTCTCGGGCAGGTACGTGCTCGTGACGTATTCGAGGCCGTACTTGGCCAGGGCCTGTTGTTCCGCCTTCTTGTTCGATTCGAGCTGGAGCTTGATCTCCTGCTCCCAGAACTCGTCCGCGAACCGGGGATCCGTGAGTTCCGCCTTTAGGGCGCCGACGTCCTGCTCCGTGAGGGTATCCGTCGGCAGTTCGTAGTTCTCGATGTCGCTGGGCGTGACGCCCAAGAACTGCGCGTTGGGGCTGGCGAGGTACTCGGAGATGTGGGCCGTCTTGATGGCGCCGTACGCGATGGAGGCGTGGATGCGGAACGACCATGGGTCCCCGTCGGTGAAGGTCACAACGGGAAGATCGTATTCTTCAGAGACCCGCTTGATGAAGCGCCGCGTGGATCGGGCGGGCTGGCCCTTGATGTGGACGAGGGCGCATTTGTACTTCGTGTCAAAGCCGTTCTCCACCAGGCGCGCGTACATGCCGCCGGTCTCGATGGCGACGATGAACTTGGCGTCGACCTTCTTGAATTTCAGTTTCTCCTTCTCGACGTTGTAAGGGATGTTGTAGCCGGAGTCGCCCACGTCGTCTTGGAGGTGGATCTTGTGCGGTTTCCCGTCGCGGGTGATTTCCTCGATCTCGATGTCGCCGATCACGGACGCGCCGTCCTCCTCGGGCCGGAGCTTGAAGTCTTCGCGCAGGAGCCCCGTGATGATCTCGAGGTCCTCCGCCAAGGAGTCGGACTCGTCTTGGGCGCCGAACTTGGCCAAGTCCCACCCTTCGCTGATGTAGTAGAGTTCACGAAGCGTGGACGATTTCTTCGTGTCCAGCATCTCCTTGATGAAGTCGGCCATATACATCGTGCGCAGCAGCATCATGGAGCCGTCCAGCGTCTTGGCGCTGCGCGACGTTAGCGTCTCGCCGTACTTCCAGACGCGGTGCTTCTGGTCGAACACGATGTTCTGCTTCGTGCGTGTGGGGAGTTCCATCTCGGGGATCTTCTCGGCCGTGAGCTGTTTGTAGACTTGTTCCGCCAGGCCACGGATGGAGTCGAGTGCCTGGGCGCCCCTCGCAGCGGCGGATCCTTCGCGTTTCTTGGTGGCCATGATTCTTACGCCTCCTTCGCGAGGACGGGTTCTTCCTGCTGGAGGGCGCCTTCGGCCCCGCGCCAGGGGTCCGCGCCGACCACGTAGACCTCGTTGATGCCCTGCACGTAGAGTTCGTTCTCGTCGTAGTCTCCCTTTTCGAGGCCGGCCAGCATGAACGTCAGTTCGAACTTCTGGGCGGGCGCGATCGTGGGGATGTCGAACTCGAGGAAGCGGTCCTTGATCTGGACGGGCTTGACGGACGTCTCGGCGACGACCGCGTGGGGCGGTACGACGGCGAAGAGCCGGAAGTGCTGCCGTTTCAGCATGTAATTCCAGATGGTAATCTTGGCTTTGGCGTTGTGGCGTTCGACGTGGAGCTGCGGAGTGCCGGGCGGTGCGAGCGCGGCCGCCTCGTCCTTGCTGAAATCGGTGAGTTTGGTGGAGCCGGCGGAGAGCTTGGCGGCCGCCTTGGCCGCGGTGGTCTTCTTTGGGCCTTCCATCTTCTCCTCCTCGATGCTGTCGTCAATCCAGACGACGTTCATGATCTCGCAGAGGACCTTGTCGAGTTTGGGGGTGGATCTTCCCACAATGTGCGCCGACTTCTCGGCGATCTTGGGCAGGACCTTCGTGATGAGGATGAATTTTTCCCGCGTCTTTTCCCGTTTGGTGCGTTTGGCCAGGTGCCGCCCGAGGTTTCGGGCGACCTCTTGCAGCGCGAGCTTGACTTCCTTGAGGATCTCCTCGACGTCGGCCACGGCTTCCTTGGATTCGCTGGTGAAAGGGACTTTGGTCGCCGCGATGTGGACCGTGATGATGGCCGGGCCCACCGGGAGCCCTTTCCCGCCGCGCTGCTCGAACCCGTAGCGCCTCCAGTCCATGTCCTCCATGGCGTGCGTGAGGGCGCACGCCCCCTGTTGGTAAAGGAGGGGCACACGGTTGCCGAACCGGAGGACTTTGACGGGTTCTTCCTTGGGGAGCGTGCCGCCGTACACGATGCCAGCCTCGATGATGAAGGGATGGCCCGAGTAGACCGCTGCGGGGCGCGTCGTGGAGACGATGAACTCGGGGCTTACGTCCTCGGTCTCCTTCTTGAGGCCGCGCTTGACCAGGACCTCCCCGATCGGACTCAAGCAGTCCGTGGGGGGCGACATGATGCGGACCTTGGGGAACGCGTCGAGCAGCGCCTTAGCGTCCTCCCGGTTGAGCTTCTTGGGGTGGACGCTGTCGCTGAGCCCGGCCGTCTTGAGGATCTCAGCGGCGGTGCGGCTGCCGACGCTTGAAAACTCCTGGGTGAGGAACGCACTGAGCTTGTACCCTTGGTAGGATCGCGCCATCCGGAGAAGGGTGCCGATCTCGATCCCCAGCGGGTGGGGCTTGATCTCCTTGGCGGGCGCTGGCAGTTCGTCGTGGACGCGTTCGAAGTGGGTCGTCGTGCCGTCGGGCTCGATGAACGTGAAGCGGGCGTGCGGGTTCACGATGGCCGTGGCGCGCAGATACTCGAACGGGGATTGTTTCCCCTTGATGTACCGCCCCACAAGCGGGATCTCGATGCGGGTCCCGTTGTCCTTCTCCCAGCTCTCGACGTCGCGGGAGATGATCTCGGGCGCGTTCTTCTTGGTGTCGATGGCGAGCTCGATCCGGTACGCGGGCCGACCTTTGCCGATCTTGGAGGCGACGATGGCGTGCTTGCCGGTCGTGAGTTGGCCATAGAGGACGGTGGCGCTGATGCCGATGCCTTGCTGGCCGCGCGCCTGGCGCACCGCGTGGAACCGGCTGCCGTAGAGGAGGGAGCCGAAGATCTTGCCGAGGTTCTCCTTGACGATGCCGGGCCCGTTGTCCTCCACGATCATGAGGAACTCGTTGTCGCTGGCGCCCTGCTTGATCTCGACGCGGACGTCGGGAAGGACGGCGGACTCCTCGCAGGCATCCAGGGCGTTGTCGACGGCTTCCTTGACGGCGGTAAGGATGGCGCGCGTGGGGCTGTCGAACCCGAGGATCTGCTTGTTCCGCTCAAAGAACTCGGCGACGGAGATTTCTTGCTGCTTCTCCGCTAGCTTCTCGGCAATCGGGCGCTCGGCCACGGTCCCACCTAGGGGGAGGCCGGCGCCCCTTCAAGGCCCCATCGGTGGGCGAAGTGAAGACCGGCACGCATCCCGGCGAACCATTTGGGCGCCCGAATTTAAAGGATTCCCTTTGGCGGCTCGTCGTGACCTAACCACAAACGAACCACGGCAGGGGAACAGTGACGACCGTCAGGTTGAGCTGGGGACGACAGTCGCCGGCGCTCATGGTCCTGCCATAATGAAATTCCGGTGCGGCGGGCAGATCCGGCGCGTCGGCCTGCGCCGACCCGGCGGCGGCCAAAGCGGCGCCCGCCAGGATTAGGAGGGGCAGAGTCATGCGTCGCAGGATTCCTTTGGAGGCAGTCAAACCAATCAACTCACTACGGCATACACGGCAGCATAATGGGGGAAGTCACAAACGTGGCCACGGCCATCCAGCAGTCGCCCGGCCCCGCCTCGGACCGGATCGTCAAATGGGCCCAGACGCCCGGGTCGGGGGTTGCCGGGGGCTCCGGCAAGGCAGCCGAAGGGGTCGAGGCACCGACGACCATGGCGGTCATCGATAGGAGAACGATGAGGATGCGTCTTGCGTACACGAATCTCGGGTTCTTCATGTTGGACCACCCTTTCTTGACCTTTGTGTTCGTTCGGCTAGCCAACAGGACTCCGCTGGCACGGCAGGATCCCCGGCATGACGGGCCAGAAGCAGACCGTCCCCTCTCCCCCTCCGCTCTGGGCTTGCGGGGGTTCTTTGATCGTCGCGCCTGACGGTTCCGGCGCGGCTTGACTGGCCCCGGCCAAGGCGAGTCCCGAGATGGCGAAGCCCCAGAGGACCAGGACGATCCGTGTTGCGCGTTGGTTCGAGGCGTAGGGTTGTTGCATAGACATCACTCCACTGGGACAAGCGAGGGTCGTGGAATCGAGGGCGCCGGAACGGCCACCGCCGGCGTCACCCGTGGGGCCGGCTCCAGCTGCGTGTAGGCGAGATGATAGTGCTTAGCCGCGGCTTGCCCGGTCTCGGTCGCGCAGACCATGATTTCCTTGCCCTGACGCGTAAGTTCCACCAAGCCCAAGCCGGCCATTCGCTGCAAGTGGTAACTCACGACCTTCGGACTCGACCCCACGGCGGCCGCCAACCCTTGGCCGGAGAGGCCGGGGCGGACGGCGATGGTCCGCAGAAGAGCCATGGCGACGGGCGACTTTAGGACGGGCGCGGTGCTCATGACCTTGAAGTCGGTCTGTCCCTTGACAAAGTAGCAGGTGTAGCCCTTCTGCGCGACCTCGGTTACCACGCCCATGTCGACCAGTTTTCGGATGTGGTGAAGCGCCGTGCCGTTGGGTAGCCCCGTCCGGCGCAGAACCTCTTGCAGGTGAATTCCGGGGTTGGTCTCGACAAGTTGGACCAGCATCGCCCGGGCGGGGTGTTCGAGGAGGTCGTCCTTGCGAAGCCGCGTGTATCCGGTGATTCCGCCGGCACGCAAGTGCTCCACGAGGTAGTAAAGGGCCCCGGCCACGACGGCGGCCAGGCCGACGCCGGCCATGTAGAGTGACCATTGGGGCGGGACCTCGTCGACGCTGACCGCGTCGAGGATTCCCTCGACATCGCCGTTCTCCGGGGGTTCGGAAGGGGAAATGATCGTCCCGAACCCGGCCAGCCTCGGATGACTTGATTCGATTTGCATCGTCTCGAAAGAGCGAGATTCTCCGTTTTCCGCGACTTCGAGAATGCCGGATTCGATCGAGGCGCAACGGCAGGGCATGTACTGGGTGAAGCCGGACGCCGTACCGACGCTGATGCCGAACCGGTATTCGACGGACAGGTCACGGCACGCCCAATCCTCGCAGCGAACCTCGAAGCCGTAGAAGCTGGGCTCGGGGCCCCCGGGGTTCGGCGTGGCGAGGGCTCGCCAACGGGCCTCGATGGAGGGCCACGAGAGCATCACGGGGGGAAGGCTCGGCGGAACGCTCTCGGGAATCTCTTCGGGGCACGGCTGGAAGCCGTGTTCGTACTTGGCCAGGTCTTCCGTGGGCAATCCGACGGTCGGACCGAGTCGGCCATTGTACGTCACGTGGAGGTAGGGACAGACCCTGATGGGGACGGTGCCGGGGCCGTCGGCCAGGGTGATGTCCCAGACCCACCGGTCCCAGTTGTAGTTGCGAATCTCTTGGAACGAGGCTCGCACGACGTACGCATCGGGATGGTTCCGGTTCCAGTCCCACGCCATGATGTCGTGGTCGTGAGCGTCGTCGCGGGCCACCTGGCTGCCATCGTCCGTCTTCATCCACGCGAGAGCGGCGGACAACAGGAACGGGTGCGGCCGCAGGGCGGAATCGGCGGGGCCGTATCGCTGCGGACGCTCCCAGCCGGCGGGGAAAGAGTCGCCGACGCCGCTGGCCTGGTTGCGGATCGGGGTCACGCCGGGGTCGAACGCGGCGAGCCGCAGTACAAACCGTTCCTCGGTGCCGCTTCCCACAGGGGCCTCGACGCGAAGAGGGTAGGCGAGCCCAGAGGTGAGCCAGAACTCGGCGGGCGCCGGCGCATCGGCCTCCACGAACCGGACACTCGCAAAATGAGCCAGCGTCGCCCGTGCGGCCATTCCGAAGACGGTCGGGGCGGGCGCCGAGGGGAGGCCGGGGATTCGGCAATTCCGGTCGAGGCTCAACTCCTGGCCGCGTGCGAGCGTCGTGCCTTGCACTTGGGAACGAATCCAGCACAAGGGGGCGGGGACGCCCTGCGCGGCGTCGTCGACGTAGACAAGGAGCCGGCGTGACTCCATGTATCCAGCATCATTGAGGCCCGACCAGGTCTCGCGCGCGATGATTCGGCCGGAGCCGGGCTCGAAGAACACCTTCTCGATCGGGGCTCCCTCGCCCCCGTCCTGATACAGGACGGCGTTGGCCCAACGGAGGGTCCCGTCGGCGTACAGGATTTGTTCGTCATCGAGGTACTGGAAGGCGGCGGCTTGGACCTCCTCGACCACGACCGAGGAGCCGTCCTGCATCGTGCGGAGCTTCGCCACCTTGAAGAGGCCCTTGTCGCCGACGCGAGGCACCGGGATGTCCATGGCGTCGCCGGGTTCGGCCGCGCCATAGGGTTCTGGTTGGGGGTCGTCCGTTTTCTGGCCGGGCGTCGCAAGCACGACCCAGGCGGAGCCCAAGAGTAGGAGCGAAACCGCAAGAATGGTGGGTCGGACGAAACGCCGTCCCTTCGAGCGTCGAGAAACCATGCCCGCACCGGCAGCGGTTCGCGTCGTCAACAGAGCCACCCGTCTGACCTCGGTCCGGGCTGGCAGCCTATTAAGCCATTGTGGAGTTTTCTTTGGATTGATCCTCTAGTTCTCGCCGCGTTGGACGCCAGGTGTGGTCATTTTGTAGCCCTTATAAGCCTAGGGCGGCCTTCCCGGGCGCCCGGGCCGCATGTCCTCCTTCGTCATCCACCTTCTCATCCCCACGATGACCGCCCTCTCCACGGGCCTATTTAGGCTTCGCGACGCGTGGGTGTGGTCTTGGGCCGCCTGGGCCGTCGACGTCGACTACCTCGGCTGGTGGCTCCACGTCAACTACGGCTGGTACAACTTCCACCGCGCCCTCTTCCACAACATCTGGTGGCTGCTCCTGGCCCTGCTTGTCCTGGCCCGTGCGTGGCGCCACTGGGAACGGGCCCGTGGAGGACCGTTCGCGGCCTTTGCGCGCGCCAAACCCGGGTGGGTCCTCGTCCCCTTCATGTATGCAAGCCATCTCCTGCTCGACGTCTTCGCGGGCGGCGCCGTCCTCTTCTGGCCGGTCTCGGAGGTGAGCTACTTCTGGGACTTCGAGATCAACGTGGACACCACAAAGCCCATTCCCCAACCCCAGGTCGTGAGCGAGCCCGGGACCTTCGTCGGCGTCCCGGACGTCTCCCAGGTGTACCGGTGGATGAGCGCGGAACAGTTCGGCATCTTCCTCTTGTACCTCGCCGCCATGCTATTCCTCATCGCGCAGGAGTTGAGCGTGAGACGCTCATGGGCCGCCACGACTTCGCCGGCCCAGGCGCAAACGCCGCCGAGGCGCCGCCGACTGCAGGCACGTAACCGCCGCCGACGAAACGCCTAGCCGGCCGGGCCTCCGGCTTCACCTCCCGAGGTTTCCGACGATCCACCGTGTGCCCACCCGCGAAATCGGCGCGGTTCCGGCCGGATTCCGGCCAACCTCTATTAAGGTACCCCCAGTGGGACCGAACTGGTCCGGCCGCCGGGCAGCCGAGTCGAATCCCCGGGTGGCCTGCGGCCTGGTGGGACCCTCATGGTCAAAGATACGAGAACACGTCGACGCGGGCCCACGCAAACGAGCCGCATCCCCGCGGCACTGGCACA
>CAYVGY010000071.1:1258-7009 GCA_964451065.1 uncultured Halobacteriales archaeon | reverse complement strand
CGACTCTCAGCGGCCCTGGCAACGGTGGCAACGCTCGTTGCACTCTCGCCCGTTGCCGCCGTCCACGGCACGGGTGCCTTCGAACTCGACGGAAATCCCAACTCCGACGGGGCGCACGATTGGGCCGGTTTCTTTCCGACGGACGACTCGGCCATCCTGTTCTCCAAGTTCTTTGCCGCCGACGGCCGCGACGTGGATGGCTCCTACCTCGTGGGCGGAAAGACCAAGGACATCGAGGACCTGAACGACTGGCGCTGGACCTCCGGGGCGGATTACCCGCCGAAGAACGAGCTCACCAATACGTTCGCGGTGGGGCTCGAAACCGACGAGACGCGCATCGTCTTCTTTGGAGCCGACCGGCTCGCCGGCGGCCAATCCACGCTCGGCTTTTGGTTCCTGCAGGAACGGATGGGTCCCAACGACGACGGGACATTCTCGGCCCGTCACCGCGTAGGAGACCTCCTTGTGGTGAGCGATTTCACGTCGGGCGGCCGCGTGAGCTCCGTCATCGTGTACAAGTGGGTGGGCGGCGCCACCCCTCTTGTGTCCGTGCTTGCGGGCGCCGACTGCCGAGAAGCCTCCCCCGCGGACGACATCTGCGGTCGCGTCAACTTGGACGCCGCGGCCCCCGCTTGGCCATATCCGACCCAGGAGGACACGTCGACGCCCTACCCGGCGACCGCGTTCTTCGAAGGAGGCGTGGACCTGCGCGCCCTCGGGGGTGGCAGCTTCCCTTGCTTCTTCACCCTCCTCACGGAGACACGGTCCTCGCCCGAACTCACGGCGCAACTCAAGGACTTCACCATGGGCAGCTTTTCCACGTGTTTCCCCGACTTGAATCTCGCCGTCATCCCCGGCGCGGCGATCGTCGATGCGGGCGCAACGCTGGACGTCACCATCTCCCTCGCGAACGACGGCGACGCGGAGGCCCGCGAGACCCGGGTCACCGTTTCCCTCCCGTCCGGCGTTTCCGTAACGTCCGCCACGACGGGCGGCGAACCGTGCACCGTCGACGCAGGGACCGTCACCTGCCTCCTTGGAACCCTCCCCGCGGGCGATGGCGCCACGATCGACCTGCGAGTCGTCCCGTCCACGTCCAATTGCGGTCCCACTACGTTCTCTGCCGTCGCTTCCACCCCCGACGAGCCCCGAATCAAGCTCGCGGACAACAGCGGGACCGGCTCCGTGTATGTGTATTGCTCGGACGTTTCCCTCGGCCCCCAGGTCGGCGGGGACATCGTACCCGTGGGTTCCGCCGCAACCTTGTCGTACACGCTCTCAAGCAACGGCCCCGACCCCGCGGAAGCGGCCTGGCTCAGGGCCGCCCTGCCATTCTTGACAAGCGGTTGGACCATCACCTCGGGGTTCGACGCGTGCACAATCGCCGCCGACGTCCTCGCCTGTGCCTGGGAGAGTCTTGCCGCCGGTGAGACGCGCCTCGTGACCGTGAAGGCCGACACCGGGCTCGCCGACTGCGGCGCGGCGGCGTCGACCGCGACGAGCGGAGCGCGCCTCGACACGGACCCGGCCAACAACGAGGACGGCCGAACCCTCTACGTCTACTGCTCCGACCTCGCCCTTTCGAAGACCCCGGGCGCCGCCACAATTCCGGTGGGTGAGGTGGCTAGCTTCCGCTACGGCATCACGAGTTCCGGGCCGGACGCGGCCAACCAAGCGTGGATGGAGGATCCCCTGCCCATCCTGACAGAGGGGTGGACCATCACGACGGGCGCCGATGCCTGCACGATTACGAACGCCTTGCTCCAGTGCGCCTGGGATGCCCTCGCCGCCGGAGAATCCTTGACCGTCGTCGTGGAAGGCATCACCGGGTCCGCCGACTGCGGCACGCTTGGCTCAACGGCCACCGGCGGCGCGGACGTGGACACGGACGACGCCAACAACGCGGCCCACGCGAGCCTGGACATCGATTGCGCCCAGCCCCCGCCCCGCTTCCCATGCCCGCACTCGCAAGGCTACTGGAAGACGCACGGGGGGAATTGGCCTGTCGACTCCCTCACCCTGGGGTCCCGCGCGTACACCAAGACGCAGGCAATCCAGGTGCTCAACACCCCGCCCAAGGGGGACGCGACCCTCATCCTGGCCCACCAACTCATCGCGGCCAAAGTCAACGTCGCGAACGGCGCCGAGCCCGGCCCGGTCGACGAGGCGATCACGGAGGCCGACGGTCTCCTGACGCACTACCCCGTCGGCTCGAAGGTGAAGACCACGTCCGAGCCCGGCGCCCGCATGACGGCGCTGGCCGACCACCTCGACAACTACAACAACCGGGTTCTTACGCCCGACTGCGCCTGATTCCCCAGGGAGACCGGGACCCGGCGCGGTTGGCCGCGCCTCGCCAGCTCCGAGGCCACGGACTGGGTGGCAGGAGGGCCACGACCAGGATGACGCCGGCGCAGCGACGCTAACGCTTAAGCGTACGGTGCGATGCGGGGGCCTCGTTGCCCCACGTCGCGTTCGGACCCGAAGTCCCCCTCTTCTTCTTCTTCGTCTTCATCCAAGTCTCCGCGGCGTTCCTCCTCCTCAACCATCGCGGCGCCCACCCTCGTCTGGGACTGGCCATCCTGGCCACCCTGTTCTTCCTCAACGCGGTCGTGGGCTTCCTGTTGTTCCTCGACGCCATCGACGCCATTCCGCAGAGCATGGCGAACGCCCGCCGCGCCCTGGACGATCCCACGGCGCTCCTTATCTTCGCGTACCTGGCCGCCCGTTGGCACGGCGACCTCCGGCAACGCGTAGGCGCCGCCCTCTTTGGCGCCGCCATCCTTCAAGGACTCTACCTCTTCGTGTTCCCCCACACGACGCTCTTGCCCTACCCCATCGAATGGGCCCTCCTCGTCCTTCCCTCCGCGGGCTACTGGTTCAGCCTGGCCGCCTTGACTGTGGTCTTGGCGCGCGGCAAGAGATGGGAGCGCTGGGTCGCGCTCGCCTTCCTGGCACGCTTCCTCTACTTTGGCGCCCGAAGCTGGTTCGGGGTCGCGACGGGCGACGAGTTCAACCAGGCCTACTACTGGGTCGTGTGCCTGCGACCCGATGCGGACTGCACGCTCCTGACCCCCGACGCGTTCAGCTGGTTCACGCTTTTCTTCCTCACCTTCGTCGGCCTTCTGGCCGCGTTCCTCCTTTTCCGCGGCCCCGAGGCGCTCCCATCGGCCATCGCCGGCCCCATCTTGTTCTCGGCTCCCCTGCTCGTCGCACTCGAAAACCTTGCGGATTCCGCCTCGCCCGAGTTCATGCACTTGCTCACGATCGGTTTTGTTCGACCGGTGCTCGTGGCGGTCGCGTACGAACCGGTACGGATTCCGCAGTTGGGGCTTCGATCGGCCGCGGCCGCGGCCTCATCCGTCCTCGCCTACCTGGGCCTGGCGCTCACGGGGTACGGCCCCCACGCCGCCGCTGTTATGGGGCTCCTCTTCCCCCTCTTCCTCTTCGGCGTCCTTGAGTACATCAAGCCCGCCTTTGCGCTGCCAGCCTCGTTCGGCGCGCCGAACGCCTCCGCGGCTCCCGAACCGGGAGTCGCCGTTGCCATCCAAGAGACGCTGCCCCGCGAAGCCGAGATTGCGCCGCCCCAAACCGTCCCGGTGGTTCCCATGGGGCAGTCTCAGGACCAGCCGCACTGGGAGCGGATCCTCCTCGCGTTGCGTGGCTCGAGCGCCGCCGACCAACAGCGAGGCGTCACCGAATGGCAGTGGACCCAACAAGGCCTCGCCGAGCGGACCGGCACCGGCGTCCGGCGCGTGTCGGAGTTCGCCGGCCAGATGGATCGCTACGTCGAGCAGCGGCTCGACGAGTTCCTGCCGGGCTGGCGAACGCAGACCAGGGGCGCGGTGCCGCACCTCGTCGAGGTCCACCGGGCGATCGCCCGCGGCGTGCGCGGCGTCCGGGTGGCCTACCGTCTCACGGAGTGGGGCGAACGGTTGGCCGCGGCCTTGGCGGCGAGGACCCCATCCGGGAACCGGAGCGAAACAGCGAAGAATCCCGGAAGAGGAGCTGGCGCCGCGCCGCACGGCCTCGACCCTACTCGTCCCCGTTGAGACCCGGCGCGACCGTTAGTCCCTTATGAGCACGCTTGGCGCCGCACCTGAGGCAATGAGCCCGCGCTGCCCGGGTTCGAAGTCGGGATTGGACGTGGCCACTTTCCGGGTCAGTCGGCCCCCCGATCCTCGCGGGTCCACGGCTTATGGAGCTCCGAACAGTAATCGACAGAGGTGTACATCGAGTTCTTGTGTATCCTTAACGACGTAATTATTCCGGGCGGAATTCACACGGATTCCAGAAAGAGGTTAACCCCCCCCAGGGGACCTCTCTTGCGGGTCCCCCAAATAAGCCTTTCACCGAACATCGTCGGTGCGTCGGCTATTTGATAAGCCTGCTGCCGGACGTGTTTGTCCAGGAGCAGGCGGCAAGGGGACCAGCAGGCATCAATGAACCGGTCCCGATCGGGTGGGGCAAAGGCGCCGCGGGTATCCCGCGCATTACTAGCCTTAATCACCTTCGCCCAGGACTTTCTGAGGCTCGTTGGATCGTCCGCTTCGAGGCTCTTGCCCTCACGAATCCTCCCCGCCGGCGGCCGCCGGATCGCCTTCGTGCTCGTGGCCCTCCTCATCCTGGGCGCCACCTTTGCCCCCAGCGTTGCCGTATCGAAAGGAAAAGACAAAGGCGACGACGATTCGGGCGACGATGATAACGAGGACGACGGGGACAACGACGGGGACGAGGAAAACGATAACGAAGGTGATGAGGGGGACGCCGGCCAAACGATAACCGTCTGCCACTACCCACCCGGCAACCCCGAAAACGTCCAGACGATCACGATCAACTCGAACGCTTGGGCCGCCCACGATGAACACGGGGACACGCAGGGGGAATGCGGGGCGGGCGCCGGCGTGACCTCGCTCGAATTCTCCACCCAACCCACTGACGCCACGGCGAGCGCCGCCATCTCGCCCGCGGTGGTGGTCCGCGCCGCCAACGACGCCGGAAACACCGTCACGGGCACGACCGGAACGGTCGCGATGACAATCGGCTCCAACCCAGGCGGGTCCAGCCTCTCCGGCACCACGAGCGTCGCCCTCGTGAACGGCGTCGCGACCTTCTCCACCCTCAGCCTCAACAAGGCCGCCACGGGCTACACGCTCGTCGCCACCCTGACCGGAATCGCCAAGACGAGCAGCGCGTTCTCCATCGCCGCGGGCGCCCTCGCATCCTTCACGCTCACCTGCAACCCGGCGGCGGCCTCGGCTGGCCAGCCCGTCACCTGCACGGCAACGAACGGCCAAGACGCGGACGGCAACCCGGTCCCGGTCACGCCACAATGGTCCGTCACGGATGCGAACGGAAACGCAATCGCAATCATCGACGGCACATTCACGGCCCCCACCGACCCCGGACTCGGACCCCTCACCGTGACGGCCACTGCGTCCGGCGTCACCCGGACCGCCCAGGTCACCCTGGCCCCAGCCGGGGCCACCCAACTCACCTTCACCACTCAGCCCACGGACGCCGTCGCCGGCGCCGCCCTCACGCCGGCCGTGACGGTCACGGCCCGCGACGTGTACGGCAACACAGCCACGACGGCCGCCGGAACCGTGGCCCTCGCCATTGGCACCAACCCCGGAACCGGCACGCTACGCGGCACCACCACCGGCTCGTTCACGAACGGCGTGGCCACCTTCTCCGACCTCAACGTCCGCGAAGCCGGCACCGGGTACACGCTCGTCGCCTCGTCCACGG
>CAYVGY010000071.1:0-1228 GCA_964451065.1 uncultured Halobacteriales archaeon | reverse complement strand
TCACGATTTCCTCGGGGCCCCTCGCCGCCTTCACCGTCGCCTGCACCCCCGCCCCGGCCGCGGCGGGGTCCACCGTGACCTGTTCCGCCACGAACGGCGCCGACACCTACGGCAACCCCCGCACGATCGGCGACGTCACCTGGACCGGGGTCGACGCCGGGGGCCAGACCCTCACCTTCACCAACGGGGCGTTCACCGCGCCCGCCTCCACCCTCGCCGGCCCCGTCGCCGTCACCGCCGTGGCCTCGGGCATCACCCGCACGGCCACGGTCGCCATCACCGCCGGCTCCGCGAGCCGACTCGCCTTCACGATCCAACCCGCCAACGCCGTGGCCGGCGTCACCATCGCCCCCGCAGTGGTCGTGGCCGCCCAGGACGCGTACGGCAACCTCGTTCCCACGGCCGCCGGCACCGTTACCATCGCCCTCGCCGCGACCCCCGTAAGCGGAACCCTCCGGGGGACCGCCTCGGCATCCCTCGCGGCCGGAATCGCCAGCTTCGTCGACCTCAACCTCCGCGAGGCCGCTGTGGGATACACCCTGGCTGCCACCGCCGCAGACCTAGCCTCCGCCACCAGCAACCCGTTCACCATCTCCGCCGCCGACCTGGCCTCCTTCGCCCTGACGTGCGCGCCCAGCCCCGCGCCGGCGGGCGCCGCGGTCTCCTGCGCTCCCACAAACGGGGTGGACGCCTTCGGCAACGCGCAACCCGTCACCGTCTCATCCTGGTCCGTCCTGGACGCTCTCCAAGCCACGATTCCAACCGCCGCCGGCGCCTTCAACGCACCCACCGACGTGCAACGGGGCCCCCTCACCGTGTCCGCCACCGCCGCGGGCATAACGCGCACCGTCCAGGTGACGCTCGTCCCGGCGGGCGCCTCCAAGCTCGCGTTCACCGCGCAACCCTCCGACGCTCTGGCCGGTGGGGTCGTCACGCCCGCCGTCACCGTTCAGGTCCAGGACGCCTACGGGAACCCCGTTACGTCGGTCGCGGGCACCGTCACCCTGGCGCTGGGGTCGAACCCAGGAAGCGGGACCCTCCGGGGCTCGACCAGCATTTCCCTCGTCCTAGGCGCCGCCGCCTTCACCGACCTCAACCTCCGCGAAGCCGGCACCGGGTACACGCTCATCGCCGCCTCCACGGGCCTCACCCCCACGACCAGCAACCCGTTCACCATCACGCCCGCCGCGCTGGCCTCCTTCACCGTCACGTGCACCCCGAATCCCGC
>CAYVGY010000070.1:0-14916 GCA_964451065.1 uncultured Halobacteriales archaeon | reverse complement strand
GGCACGGACGCGCAGCGCGCGCGTGCCGCTGGGTGAAACTCCCAGTGCCCCCACCGCCTAACGAGCGGAGCCGGGGCCAACCGTTCCGCTTGGCAACCTCAGACAGGTCCTCCCGGTCTCGGTCGCCGCATCGATCGAAGGCTTGAGCATCGAACCGCTTATGAAGGAGGACCCCATCGCGCGGGCCGTGCCTTCCCATCCCGGTCTCCTTTGGAGCTCAGTCGCGTTGCTCCTGGGTGGCGTGCTCTTCTACGTCTTGTCCGTGTCGGGCCTCTTCTGGGAGAAGGCAAGTTCCCCCACGGACTTGGGGACCTATGCTGTGAGCATCATCCTGGTGGCTTTCGGCGCGGCCGTGCTCCTGCTCCGGTACGCCCGGCTGCACCCGGAACCCCGCGAAGGTCCGTGACTATTTCGGTGACGTGCCTCGCAGTTCCGTGGGCGTCGAGGTTCCCCGCGCCTGCTTCATCTCCTTGCGAAACGCCAAGGGCCGTACGAAGTCCATCGAGATGACGAAGAAGAAGAAGATCGCCAACGTGGTCACGGCGAAGAACCACGGCGAGTGGAACCACGCGAGGACGGGCAGGCTGAAGTAGACGGCGCGGCGGCCGTACGTCGTCATCGACTCGACCTGGTTGAGCTTGGAGGTCAGGAAGAGCGTCGGGTCGCGCTCCTCGGTGACTTGCAGCTGGTCCGCTTCCACGCCCACCAGGATGCTCAGGTGGTTGAGGGAGCGCAGCGACGTGAGGAACATCGTGAAGGCGAACGCGTACAGGATGAGGAGAATGAGGCCCTTGACCTGCACCGGCGTGGCGCCGTGCAGCCACGAGGGTTCGTGTTGGCCGAACGGCACGACCGGGTTGGCGACCACGAAGTTGGCGATGAAGGCCAACAGCAGCAGCATCGTCGAGGCGAGGAACGTGTTCGTCATGATGAGGTTCCGCAGAGCCTGGACCGCCATGATGCGTTCGCCCCGCTTCTGGATGGCCTCGATCCAGTGCCGCCGGTGCAGATGCATCCGGGCGCGCACCGACCACGAAGGCTGGTGCCGCGTGACGAACAGGTAGAACACGTGGTAGCCGAGCGAGGCACCGATGAAGATGATGAACGCAATCTGGTCCGCGAAGATGGGTTGCAGAGCCACGAGACGCGGGAAGCATGGAACGCGTTCGAATAAAAGCGTTCGGTTAGGTTCGAAGCGCCGACAACGCTTAAGGCACCGCCCCGCTTGGCCGCCCCGGAACCCCCGTGCAACCCCCCCGCGGCACGCGCGATTTTGGACCCTCCGAGATGGCGGCGCGTCGCCGGCTCGAAGATCGGATGCGCCGGGTCCTGCACGCGTTCAACTTCGGCGAGGTCCAGACGCCCACGTTCGAAGAGTTGGAGCTCTTCCTGGCCAAGTCGGGCGAAGGCATCAAGGAAGAAATCTACCACTTCAAGGACAAGGCCGAACGGGAGCTTTGCCTGCGGCCCGAGCTCACGGCGCCCGTCATGCGGTTCTATTTCAGCCAATTGCGCGCGTCGCCCAAGCCGCTGCGGCTGCTCTACTTCGGTCCGTGTTACCGCTACGACCGGCCGCAATCGGGCCGCTACCGCGAGTTCTGGCAAGTCGGCGTCGAAGTGATTGGGGACGCGAGCCCCGAGGCCCACGCAGAACTCCTCTGGCTCGCGCTCCGCCTCTTCCAAGAGGCCGGCCTCCAGAACATCACGCTGCGCGTGGGGCACCTCGCCGTGCTCCGAACCCTCATGGAATCCCTGCTCGGTATTCCGCCCACGCAGCAATCAGCGCTCATGCGGCTGATCGACAAGAAGGAACTTGCCACTCTCAAGGCGACCCTGCTGGAACGCCGCGTCCCGGGCGGCGCCATCGACGAATTCCTCCGCTTCTTTGACCTCACCAAGCTTGACGACGTGAAGCGCGCCTTCACCGGTTCGGCGACGACGCAGGCCGCGTATGCGCACCTCGAACGCGTGTTCGCGCTCCTCCAGGACTTCGGGGCCCCACCGAATCTGTTCCGCTTCGACCCCACCATCGCCCGCGGCCTCGAATACTACACCGGCCTCGTCTTCGAACTCGACTGTCCCGACCTCGGCGCCGAAAAGCAACTCCTGGGCGGCGGCGAGTACGACCTGAGAGGCGTCTTCGATGCCAAACCCGAACCGACGATCGGTTTCGCCCTGGGCTTTGACCGAACCCTGGTCGCCCTTGAGCGCGGCCGGACCGCCCCGGCGACGGCAGAGCGGGTCGACGCGGTCGTCGTCGCGCTCGTGCCTGCGGCCGTGACCCATGCGCAACGCGTGGCCGGCACGCTGCGCGACCTCGACCTCCGCGTCGAACTCGACCTGGCCGGGCGTGGCCCCAAGAAAGCCCTCCAGCACGGCTCTGCCATCCACGCACGGACGGCCGTCCTCTTGGGGGAACGTGAACTGGGCCGCGGCGTGGCCACCCTCAAGAATCTCGATTCCGGGGAGCAGATCGAAGCCCCCCTGAGCGAGGTGCCGCAGCGGATCGCCCCGTGGCTCCAAGCGGCATAGGACCGTTCCGCGGGCCATCGCTCTGGCGCCCGAACCGCGGTTGGCTGGTCGACGGGGACGACCTTGGTGCGACTCGAACGACGGGGGTGACTACTCCGACGCAGGGGCCATGGCGGGCTCGGGCCGGGCCGGGCGCGCCGCGGAGTTGGCCGCGTAGACGCCCGCCAGGATGAGGGCGCCGCCCAGGGCGATTTCCAGGGTTATCCGTTCGTGCTCGATGAGGGTCGCCGCCACGACGCCGAAGAGCGGGACCAGGTAGACGAAGGTGCTGACGCGGGACGCGTCCCATTGCTGGAGCGCCAGCGTCCACACGACGTAGCCGCCGACCGTGGCGCCCAGCGCCAAGAGTAGGATCCAACCCCAGTGGGCCGCCTGGAGCCGACCGAGGCCTTCGACGGTGGACGGGGTCGCGAAGGGAAGGAGCAGGGCGGTTCCGGCAATCATGGCCCAGGACGTGAGCACGAGTGGGTGGAACCCCCGGATGAAGCGTTTGGCGATGACGGTATAGACGGCCCACGACAGGGGCGCTACCAACACGACGAGGATTCCGACGAGGCTGTCGCGGTCCACGAGGTCGCCCTGGCCCCACAAGACCAGGATGCCGGCGCCCACGAGCGCCACCAAGACGCCCAGGACCCGGCGGGACCCCAGGCGTTCGCCGACCACCCAAGGTGCGAGGAGGACCGTGAAGAGGCTGTTCGTCGAAATAAGGAACCCGCTGAGGATGGCGGCCGTGTCCTCGCTTCTCGTCTCCGTCAGCAACTGCTCGCCGGTGTTGAGCGCGACGTGGTAACCTCCGACGCCGAAGGCGCCCAGCACCAGCAGCAGGGCCCACTGGCGGATCGTGAAGGTGGCGACGGGGACGCCGCGGACTCGGAGCACGACGAGGATGGCCGCAAAGCCGACGCAGGCCACGACGAAGCGGAGGATGGCCAAGTCGACGGGGCCGTAGACGCGCACGACATCCTTGATCGCGGTGAAGGCGGACCCCCAGACAAGCGCCGTGCCCACGAGGGCTCCCGCGACGGCGAAGTCGCGCCGGTTCACGGGGCCCCGCCGCGCAGTCGTTCCCGCTGGAACTCCGCCTCTTGTTCCTGGAGTTCCTTGATAAGCTTGGCGAAGGCGTCGGGGCTAATCTTGCCCAGCCCAAAATCGACTTTAAGTCGGGCCATTTTCTGCTGAACCGCCTCGATCCGGGCGTCCGTCGTCTCCTGCTCTCCGCGCCCTTCCGCCCGCGGCCAGTTCATCTCCGTCCGTTTGATTTCGACGGTCTCGACGGGCTTGGGCGGTTCCTTGGGGGCAGGGGACATGGGGATGGGGTGTCGTCGGACGATGAGGACGAAGCCCAGGATGAGGAGCAGGGCGCCCCCACCCAGCACGCCCCATCCGACCGTCCTGTCCTGCGGGTTCCAATCCGGCAACTTCTCCGGAGCGAGGGCAACCCCCAGGCCATACCCCGCCACGATGAGCCCGGCCAGGAACAGAATCCATCCAATCGGTTTGGTGGCCGCCAAAAGAAATCCCCCGCGGGCGCCGCGTTCCATCCCGGAACCTATAAATGGATTTTTTCCTTGGGCAGCACCGAACCCGATGGCGGACCCTCGTCACAAGCTGAAGGAAGTCAAGAAGCGCACCGTGTTTGACAAGCTGAAGGGTTCCTGGCTCTTCGTTCTGCTGATGGTGTTCATCATGTTCGTGGACGTCGTCGCGTTCATCTTCTGGCTCAGCGGCATCCTCAACGGAACGTTGGCGACCTTCCGCGCGATGATCACGCACGAGGGGTTCTACGTGTGGGTCGGCCTGACCGCGATTCTGGCCGTCTTCTTCGCCTTCGCATGGGTCGTGCAGCGGCGGGTGCACGGCGCCCGCGCGTGACCGAGACAAGACTTCACCGAATGGTTTAAGTCGCTCCCGAAGGTCCCTTCGCGTTCCGGTCCCCGACCGGAGGTTCCTCATGGCCGTTGACCTCAACCGACTGCGAAAGGTCCTCGATTTCGTGCCCGCCTCCGAGACCGCCGGCTGGCCGGACCGGGAGTACTACGACGCCTTGGCCCGCAGGTTGAACCGCGAGGTCGTCGCCGATGGGCCCGTCACCCGCGTGGTCGCCCGGCGCGCCAAGGACGAAGCCATCCTCGTCGTGCCCCCGGAAGAGTGGGACGCGGCCCAAAAAGCGCGCGAACACCAGCTCGAACAGGCCGCCGAATTGGCGCGCGTGCGCGGAGAACTCGAGGCGGTCCAAAGCAGGGAAGGCGAACTTCAGGAGGAGGTCGACGAGCTCCGCGGCCGCCTTTCTGGGTTGAAGGAGGAACGCGAGGAGAAACGCAAGGTCGCCCTCCAGCTGGTCGGCATCAAGCGCCCGGCGCCTCCCGCGCCGCCGTCCGATCAGTTGGCGGCGGAGGGATGGGAGGTCTTGCCAGAGGAAGGCGAGACGGCACCCCCCGCGGAGCCGGCGCCGGTGGACGCCCTCGGGCAGGCGGGTTGGCAGGTCGAGGCTCCCGGTGGTGGGGCGAGTTCAGACCGCGCCGCGGCCGTCGCGGACGAGACCGATGCTGCCATCGCCCGCGTGGAGGCCGAGATTCACAAGATCGAACAGGAACTTGAGGACCTTGCCATCCAGGAGCGCGGCATCCAAGAACGCGGAGGCCCGGCGCCGTACACGCACGGCGACTATGCCCTGTACCGGCGGTCGGTGGGCAAAGGTGCCGGCGCTCGCGACCTTTACTTCTTCAGTGAATCAATTCCGACGAACGGCGAAGCCACCCCGCTGCCCGCAGGGTACGTGGTGAAGATCAATCCATCTTCGGGCCTTCCTCTCCTCAAGAAGGCCGCCAAAGCGACCAAAAAGGCGCGCGCCAAGCGGCGCAAGAAATAGGGCGCGGGGCGGCTATTCGGGAACCGGTGGAGCCGCGGCGAAGCGCGCCTCGACGGCGCTGGACGCCTTTTTTTCGAACTTCGTCGGGTACCAGTACTCGAACAGGCGCGCCAGGATTCCGTTGCTCGTGGCGTTCACGCCCGTGCGGAATTGGTCCCCGAGGCCAATGTTGAACCCGATGAAGATGCTGGTGAAGGTCTCGTGCGTCCCAAACGGCAACGGGAGGAGCGCCGCGATGACGGGTGCGCCGACCACGGCGAGCCCGCTGGGGATGCCGGGGACGCCGACGGTGATGATCGTCAATGGGATGAGGAGCAGGAAGAGGTCGAACACGCTGGGCGTGTAGCCGACCATCTGGGCGGCCACGACCGAGGTCACGATGCCGCCCATCATCGTCCCGTCCGGGTGTACGGTGGCGCCGGGCGGGATGATGAAGTCGCGGACGGTGCGACGGACCCCGAGGGCGGAACCTGTCCGCTCCAGGTTGAGGGGGATGGTGGCGCTGGAGGAGGACGTCGCCCAGGCGTACGCATACACGTCGAGGAAGTATTCGCGGTAGAACGCGGAGTGGGGGAGCTTGGTGTACCGCATGACAACGTAGGCGAGGGTTACGACCCACACGGCCAGGACCAGAAGAAGGGCGCCGACGGCAACGAAGTAACCCACCTCCGGCGTGAAGTCGCCGACCCATCCGGATCCTTCGAAGACGCCGCCTTCCTTCGCCTTCGTGATGCCCTCCGAGACCTTGGTCGGGATGAAGACGCCCAGCGAGAAGAGGATGAGCGGGAGTAGGATTTTCAGAACGTCGCCCACGAGTTCGATGACTTTGCCGCCGACGAACTGGGTGGCTGTGTAAAGGCCGCGGAGGCGGAACCCGTGGATCATGAGGCCGAGGCCGACGGCCGTGAAGATCGCGAGGAACGCCGGAGAACTGAACGCCAGGTCCAGCAGGTTCTGGCCGGGCGTGACGCTGCCGGCGGCGCCTTCGCCGAAGAACCGGACGCCAAAAAGGGGGACGACGAGGAGGATGGCGAGGAGGCCGGCGGCCACGGTGCCAAGCACGTAGGCGATGTTCACCCACAGCGCGAACTTGCCGGCGTTCCCGCTGGCGAGCGTGCCCGCGATGGCGGGCGTGAGCGTGAAGAAGATGATGTACGGGGCGGCTCGGGCGATGGATTTCACGGCGGTCGCGACGCCGTCGCCCAGCCAGGTGACAGTCTGCGGCGCCTCTAGGCCCAACCACAAGCCGACGAAGAGGAGCGGGATGCCGATGAGGGACCCGGGGATCCTCTTGAGGGGCTGGAGGGCTTGCCGGACCTGGTCGATGGCCCCGTTGCCGGCCTGCCAGGCGGGCTCGAGCAGGGGGTGGAAGAGCTCGATGGAGACGAGCGCGAGGCCCCACCAGGCGTTTGCCGACGTCGCGATGAGGGTCGCGAGGACGGCCAGGAAGAGGAGGGCGGCGGCCCAAAACCAGCCGACCCAGTAGGGCGTAAGTCGGGCGCCGTCCATCGACGGGCGCGCCGAGAGCGGCCGGCCCTAAAACGATATCGTCCGGCTGACGGTTGGCCGGTGCGCCTTTCCGGGTGCCGCCGGGGTAACGGGCCGAAGTTGGGCCGTAAAATGGCGGAGCGGTACGTCGGGCGGCGTTTGGAGCGCGTAGCCCGTGATGGTGGCGCGTCGCTTCCAGACCTCGGCGACGGCGTTCGCGACGAACGCGAGGTGGCTCTCGGTGTAGGTCCGGCGCGGCAGGGCTAGGCGGACCAGCTCGAGCCGGGCCGGCCCACCCTTGACCGGGGGACCGAACATGAGGCTGCCGATCTCGCTGGTGCGGATGCCTCCCTCGAGGTAGAGTTCGCACGCAAGCGCCTGGCCGGGGAATTGTTCTGGCGGGATGTGCGGAAGGAACCGGGTGGCGTCGAGGTACAGGGCGTGGCCGCCCGGCGGGCGCACGATCGGGATGCCGTGGGTCTCGAGGCGCTGGGCAAGGTAGCGGACCTGCCCGACCCGGTGCGCCAGGTAGGTTTCATCAACGACCTCACGAAGCCCTTGCGCGATGGCTTCGAGGTCGCGTCCGGCGAGGCCACCGTAGGTGGGAAAGCCTTCGGTGAGGATGAGACGCTGGCGCAACTTCTCTACCAATGGCGTTTCCTCTCGTAACGCGAGGAACCCGCCGATATTGGCCAGGCCGTCCTTCTTCGCGCTCACGATAGTGCCGTCCGCGAGGTCGAACACGTCGCGCACGATGTCGCGCACGGGCCGGCCGCGCTGGCCCGGTTCGCGTTCGTGGACGAAATAGGCGTTCTCGGCGAAGCGGCAGCCGTCGAGGAAGAAGGGGACGTGGAACTCGTCGGCCAGGGCGCGCACCGCGCGCAGGTTGTCGTACGAGACGGGCTGACCGCCGCCGGAGTTGTTGGTGATCGTAACGTGGATGAGTTTGACGGATTTTCCCTGGGGCCCTGCGAGGAGGCGACGCAGCGCGTCCACGTCCACGTTGCCCTTGAAGGGGTGTTCGTGCGTGGTGTCGAGCGCCTCGGGGATCGGCAGGTCGACGCCGATGGCGCCGACGGCTTCGATGTTGGCGCGCGTCGTGTCGAAGAGCATGTTGCTCGCGACGCGGTCACCGGGCGCGAGGAGCGTGCTGAAGAAGAGATGCTCAGCGGCGCGACCTTGGTGGACGGGCAGGAAGAGGTCGAAGCCGAGGATGTCGCGGATGGATTCTTGGAGGTGGTAGAAGCTCCGCGCGTTGGCGTACGCCTCGTCGCCGACCATGATGGCGGCCCATTGGGCGGCGCTCATGGCGCCGGTTCCGCTGTCGGTGAGGAGGTCGATGAAGACGTCTTGGCTGTCGAGGCGGAAGAGGTTGTAGTGTGCGCGCTCGAGACGGTGGCGTCGCTCGGCGGCGGGCAGAAGATGGATGGGTTCGACGGACTTGATGCGGTAAGGCTCGACGGGTGGTTGAAAAGTCAACTCATCCCCTCCTGGGAATGAACGTTTTCGCTCAATGAGCAGTAACGACTGCACACTTATAGTCAGCGGCCGAAGGGTGGCCTGGAGTCTACGCACGTGAACATCACTGCCCACCGCCGGCGTTCAGGACGTAAACCGGATGAGGTCGTAGACCAGCAAGGCGAGCGCCGCCGTCCAGATGGCCGCGACGATGGCCCACCTCCACCAGGGAATCCCGGGGCCCTGGACGGCCTTGGTGGGGGCGCCCACGAGGGTTGGGGCGGTAACGGTCTCCCGCTCGGGGAACGTGGGCGGAGGTGGAGGAGGGGCCGCGCCGATTACGGGGACCTCCCCGATTCCCTCGCCGGGCAGGAATTCGAGGCCGGCCTGCTCGCAAAACTCGACCACGGCGGCGTCGTCGGGACAGACGAGGATCCCGGGAACGCCCATCTTCTTGCAGGCGGCGCCGAAGCGAGCGACCTCGAAGGGGCCCGGCGGCTCTTCGCGCACGAGGACGGCCTTCGTCGCGCCGCGTCGGCTCACGACCAAGTCGACGGGGTCCGCGGACGGTGGCGTCCGCGGTTCGAGGTCGACGCTCCAGCCGGCCTCATGGAAATGGTGGGCCACGCGGCGCAGGAACACGCAGCGTCGCGGATGCGGAGGCGGCTTTTATCGGTGCGGGGTCCGACTCAAGGCGCCAACGACTGGTGGAGGCCGGCGCCAACGAAGGACAAGATGGCTGCCCCCGCCAAGACGATCCATGAGAGGTGGCGGCCGCGCGTCGAAACGATGCCCCAGACCGCAGCGGCGCCCAGCGCGCAGGCGACGATACCGGCCGGCCACGCGCGACCGCCGATGGTCGGTCGGGCGGCCGCCCAGAAGAGGATCGCTGCCATGGCGAACACGACGATGGTCAGGAGGTGCCAGGCGTAGCGGATGGTGAGCTTGGTGAACGAGTCGTCGCCAAAGAGCTTGGGAAGGTTGTCCCGTCGGAGGAGGCGCCGCACGACGTAGCGTTCGCCCATGACGGAATGGAACACGCCCAGGCCGGCGACGAGGATGCCGGCGGCGGCGAGGGCGGGGTCAAGAGGCACGAGTCGCCGGAGGCTCGTCGGGGACTTGTAATCGACGCAACGTTGGCGACGCGTTCTTAAGTGTCCGGGCTCTGCCGTGCGGGGCATGCGGCGCGCGTTCGAATCCGAGGCCATCGAGGCCAAGTGGCTCGAACGGTGGGCCCGGGCGGGCGTGTATGAGGCGCAGCGCGGCACGCCGGGGCAGAAGAAGTTCTTCCTGCACTTTGCGTACCCCGGCATCTCGGGATATTTGCACGTCGGCCATCTGCGCGGCTTCACCTACAGCGACGTGATCGTCCGTTACAAGCGGATGACCGGGCACCGCGTGCTGTTCCCGGCCGGCTTCCACGCGAGCGGGATTCCCAGCGTCGGCCTGGCGCGCAAGGTCGAACGGGGCGACGTGCCCACGCTTGAATACTTGCGGAACAACGGCTGCCCGCCCGACGAGATCCCGAAACTCAAGGACCCGTTGGAGGTCGTCCGCTACTTCAGCCAGGTCTACACCCACGAATACTGGCGGCGGTTTGGGTACCTCATCGATTGGCGGACGCTCTGCACCACCATCGACCCGGGCTACAACCGTTTCATCCAGTGGCAATTCCGCCGTCTCCACAAGCGGAACCTCCTCGTCGTCAAACCCCACTATGGCCCGTTCTGTCCCTTGGACGGGGCAGTCGCCGTCGATGCGTCCGAGACCGATATCTCCCGTGGGGGTCAGGCCGAGGCGGTCGAGTACACCCTCCTGAAGTTCTCCCTGGCCGACGCCACGCTTCTCCCGTGCGCGACGTTGCGGCCGGAGACCGTGTTCGGCGTGACCAACCTTTGGCTGAACCCGGAGGCCACCTACGTCCTGGTTTCCGTGGGCGGCGAGAAGTGGTTGGTCTCGGAGGCGGCCGCCGACAAGCTGCGGGGCCAACGTGACGACGTGGGCACTCCGACGCGCAAGATGGCTCCGGACGAGGTCGCCAAGCTGTTTGGCGAGTCCGCGACCAACCCTCTGACGGGCGCGAAAGTGCCCATCCTGCGCGCCCGGTTCGTGGACCCCAACCGCGCGACGGGCGTCGTCATGTCGGTGCCGGCGCACGCGCCCTACGACTGGCAGGCGGTGCAGGAGGCCCGGCCCGACATCGTGCCCCTCGTGATCGTGAAGAGCCCGAAGGCCAAGGGCGTGCCGGCGGAGGAGGCGTGCCGCGCGTTCGGGGTCAAGGCCCAGAGCGACACGGAGGCGCTCGACCAAGCGACCGAGCGGGTCTATGCGGACGAGTTCCACGCGGGGGAGATGCTCCCCAATTGCGGACCCTTGGCCGGCCTGCGCGTGAGCGTCGCCAAGGAGAAGATCAAGGAGATCCTGCGTGAGCGCGCCGCCTTCGCCTCCCTGCACGACTTCAACGAGGACGTCGTGTGCCGTTGCGGTCGGGCCGTCGTCATCCGCAGAATCCCCGACCAGGTGTTCCTCAAGTACAGCGACCCGGCCCTTACGGAAGAGTCGAAGAAGCACGCCGCGCAAATGCGGATCTACCCGGAGGAGTACCGGCGCGACATGCCCGCCGTCCTGGATTGGTTCGGGGACCGGCCCGCCATCCGCCGCGGCTCGTGGCTGGGCACGGAGTACCCGTTCAAGCCGGGATGGATCATCGAACCCATCAGCGACTCCACCTTCTACCCCGCCTATTACATCGTGGCGCCGTACGTGAATGCGCGGCGACTGCGGCCCGAGGACCTGACGGACGCCTTCTTCGATTACGCCTTCCTGGGCGAGGGGTCCCCCCAGAACGGCGTGTGGGACGACGTGCGCAAGGACTTCGACTTCTGGTATCCCGTCGACATCAACCTGGGCGGCAAGGAGCACAAGACGGTCCACTTCCCCCCCTATGTGATGAACCACGTCGCCCTCTTGGAGGGGCCCAACGCCAAGAAGCGCCCGCTTGGGATCTTCGTCAACTGGTGGGTGACCCAGAAGGCCGGGGAAAAGATCAGCAAGAGCAAGGGGGGAGCCGAGCCGATCCCCAACGCGGCCAAGAAGTACAGCGTCGACGGGATGCGCCTCTACTATGCGACGGTGGCCAGCGCCCATGTCGACATCGAGTGGGACCCCGACGCGGTCCTTGATCATCGGGCCCGGGTGGTCCGCCTGTTCCAATTCGTGGGCGACCTGGCGGAAGAAGCGGCCGGCGAACCCTCGCCGCCCGGCGTCGACGAATGGCTTCAGGGCACTTGGCAGGCGCGCTTGCGTCGCGCGCGCGACGCTTTCGAAGCTTTCGATCTACGCGCAGCGAGTTCCCAAGTCTACTTCGAGTTTTACAACGACCTGTTGTGGTGGCGGCGCCGCGGCGGCCGCAAGTCGGAGCCCGTCGTCCAGGTCCTGCGGGAGTGGGCCCTGGCGATGGGGCCGATCACGCCGTTCTTGGCCGAGGAGGCGCACGAAATGCTGGGCGAGGTCGGTCTGGTCGTCTCGAGGCCGTACCCGGAGCCGCGCCCGCCGGAAGCGGTGGGCGGGGACGCCCAGCGGCGCGAAGACTACGTCCGGGCCGTCCTGGACGACCTCCACTCCATTGTTCGCGTGACCCAGATTCGACCCAAGCGGGTCGTGGTTCATACGGCACACGCCTGGAAGCAGCGGGCAGAACTTCTCGTCCGCGACGCGGTCAAGGGCGGCGAGAAGAACCCGGGCGTCCTCATCAAGCGCCTCTTGGGCGACCCGGAGCTCAAGGCGTTCGCGAAGGACGTTCCCAGCTTCGTCCAGAAGGCGCTCAAGGACGCGGTGGCCCGACCCAGCGAGGATGGATCCACGCTGGACGAGTACGAAATCCTGAGGGGCGCCGTAGGCTTCCTGGGGGCGGAGCTGGACAGCCGCGTCGAGGTATACCGCGCCGACGACCCGGAGGCTCCCGACCCCGGCCGCAAACGCGGCGCCGCGACCCCTCGCAAGCCCGCGCTCTTCGTCGAATGAGAGGCGCAACCCTTTTGCGGCCTCCCCGGCTGGCGGTGGCATGGCCGGCGACTGCATCTTCTGCAAGATCGCGGAGGGCGCGATCCCGTCCCACAAAGTGTACGAAGACGCCCAAGTGTTCGCGTTCCTCGACATCCACCCGCTTACAACCGGCCATACGCTGGTGATTCCGAAGCGCCACGTGGAACGGTTCGAAGACCTGGGGTCCGATGAGGCGGCCTTCTTGTGGCGCAACGTGCACCGCATCACGCCCGCCGTCACGAAGGCCACGGGCGCCGACGGCGCGACGCTTGCCATCAACAACGGTCGGGGTGCGGGGCAGGAGGTCCCCCATGTGCACGTGCACGTCGTTCCCCGCTCGGCCTCGGACGGTGCGGGCCCCATCCACGCCCTCTTTTCCCGGCGGCCGCAGGTCACGCCGGACGGGTTGGCGGCGCTCGCCACGAGGATCCAAGGCCAGATTCCGGCCGCGACCGCCACGCGCCGCTGAGGGTTCCTTTATGTGGCCATGGCCAAGCGGACCGCGTCGCGGACGCCCGGCGACAGGCCGACCATGATGATGCCCAGCTTCACGAGCCCCACGAGGTTTTCCCGGCCTTTCATGTCGCGGCCGGCGGTGGCGTCGATGGCCACGACGACGAGCAGGACGATGAGAAGTTTGAGGGTGATCATGACCATGGCCGTCGGATAGTCCCCCAACGGCCCCGGCAGGTTGGCGTCCTCCAAGGTCCGGATGAGGAATCGCGGAAGGACGTGCTTCTCCCTGTAGTGGAACAGGTCGATGCCGAGGCTCGTCATGAGCGCGTCCGTCATCTGGCCGAAGACCATGAGGAGGTTGACCGGCGTCGCGTAGTGGAGAAGGGCTCCGTGAACGCCGAGGCCCCCCCCGACGGCGCGCCGCGTCAGCAGGATGCCGGCGGCAAGGACGGCGGGCCCGGCCAAGACCAGCGCGGCGGCGGAGGCGTAGTTCGCCGTGTGGGTGGCCCAGTCGCCCGCGATTTGTCGTTGCGCGAAATCGCGCATGCCGACCACCGTCGCGAAGACCGCAATGGCCTCGACGAGAAGGATAATGACCAGGAACGTGACACCGGCGTTGTACGTCGGCTTGGGGGTGGCGCCAGTCGGGGCGCGCGCGCCCCCGAGGATGAGGCCCTGCTTCCAGCAAGCGTAGGTGACGAGGGCGGGAGCGATGATAGCCGCGGCGAACACCCACCACTGGACGGGCCAATCGATGCCTTCGCGTCCCTCCAATTCGCCGAGGGGCAGGGGGTAATTCGTCGTCAGGGGGTCGGGCGCGGGCCCGTGCCAGATGTCGACGCCGCCCGTCATCCATACGAGGACGTAGTAGAGGCCGAGGAGGAGGAAGAACATGCCGTAGGCGCCGAGGGCGACGTGGGGGCTGAACCGGTTCCGGGCGAAGCTGTAGCGCCAGACGATCCAGAAGGCGACGGCGGCGGCCAAGAGCGCCACCCAAGGCGGGGCGACGAACCGGATGTAGCTAGGGCCGGCCGCCCAAAGAGCCGTGTAGGCGGCGACGAGCAGGACCATCGAGTAGGCGAAGTATTGGACGCCGCGGGCGAGCCCCTTCGCGTCGGCGACGCGGCGGGCCCGGTGGCCCCAAAGGAGGAGGCCGATCGCGATGAAGAGAATCTCGACGTAGATGATGGGCGTGATGAAGAACACGCCGAGGTACTCGTCCAGGAAGCCCGCGCCAGCGGGGCCGGGCAAACACCCCGCCTTGGTGGGATCGCAATAGGGCGCGAAGAGGTCGGCGTCCTCCAGCACGCGGTAGACGCTGCCCCAGACGAGGAACGGCACGACGGCCAGGACGAGGCCGGTCCCGACGTGCTCCCTGAGTTCGACGGTGAAGCGATACGCCCAGAGGAGCAGGAGGCCCAGGAGGACGGCCCACGTGGCCGTGTTGACGTTGTTGTAGCCTTCGTCGCAAAGGATGGGGAACCAGTAGTAGTCGAAGAAGAACCCGCTCCCGGAGGGCAAAGGGTCGTTGGATCCCGGGCAGTCCTTGTCGTCAAATCTCCAATCGCCCTCGGGGTTCCAGAAAGTCTCCGGAAACGCCCACGACAGCAGGAAGGCCGCGCCCACGAGCCCGCCGAGGATGGCCAGGAACGTCCACGACGGGACGCGGTCCAGCCAGCCCCTTGCGGTCCCTCCTCTACTGGCCTCCAACAGGGCACCTCAAAAGGCTTATGACGCGGCCCAAAATAGGAGCGGCGTTAAGAACCTACGGTTTCACGCTTCGAGGTCGCGATGGGTTTTGAGCGTTCCAAGGCGATGGTGTTCCCTCGCCAAATCCTGCTGGGCCACAAGGTCCTGGACGAACTGGACGTGCTCGTCCGCGAACTCGAGTTTTCGCCCCGAGCCTTGATTGTCGCCGATGCGACGACCAAGAAGTTGGCGGGGGACCGCGCGGCCCGGGTCCTCCGCCGTGCCAAGCACGCGGTCGATTTCTGCCTCATCCGGGGGGCGACGATGAAGTCGGTGGCGGAAGCGAAGGCTGCTGCCCGGCGGGCCAAGGCTGCCTA
>CAYVGY010000069.1:1026-15145 GCA_964451065.1 uncultured Halobacteriales archaeon | reverse complement strand
CTTCGATCCTACGTGATCCGACCTCGTTGCGACCAAATCAGCGTCACCCTGTCCGTGGAATTTGGTCTTTGACATAATCTTGACTTCATATCCGTCCAGTTGCAGAAGTTCTTGAACGAGAACTTCCAAACCGCGACCGTCGGCGGCCAGACCGGTGGTCCCCTTCTGGATTTTTTCCAAGACGTGTTTTTTGAACTCCTCAATCTGCTTGGCCTGCCGGCGGATGAAGTCCTCCGACCACCCGCCCCCGCCAGATTCCCAGAGTCGGTCGATTTCCTCCCCGAATTCCGTCAAATCTCGGACGGCGGCGCCCGGGGCTCGTATTCTTCGCTGGAGACCGTCAGACAATCGGACTCGAGGGATTTCGAGTATCTTTCCAGCCGAGTCATGCTTGTATTCGACTTCGAGTTGATTTGCAAGGTCATTCGTGATTGCTGAGGGAACGTACTTTCTGGAATCGGTGGCCTTTGCAAGAAGGGTCGAACTCCGGTAGGGAACCATCACCAAGTCACTAGATTTGATATCAAGGAACCGTTTGATCTGGGCTTCCCAGCGGCCCCAATTGACAAGTCTGGATGGATCCTTTTCTTGGTAGTCGTCGCGAATGCGTTTGAGTAATTCGATGCGCGTGGTTTTCGCGAAATCGAACCGGCTCCATCCTACGGCCACGACGTTTCCCTTCAGGAAGGTGTCAAAGTCGTTTTGCGTTTGACGTTGAGCTCGAACCATGAAATATCCAGGTTTCTTGGACAAGATGCCGCCACCTAACAACTCGCGGCCCGAAAAGGGAGGCACCGATATAGCAGTACCCGTGCGTCCGTCGCCACGTTTAACGGGTTGAAAACGGCGCGTCCGCGTGGAAATTTCTTTACCTTCGGCCCGCGCCGGGGCGAGTTCGCCGCTCCACAACCCGAAGTCTGCGCGCCGATTCGTTCGGCTGCGCCCACGCCTAACCCGGTCGCCGCGCTCCGATCCGTATTATGGGTTTTTGAGGGGACCCTGGGTTGTGGAATGGTTCAGGGGTTTTGGAAAGCAACCCCCCCACCAAGGAAAACCTTGAATACCTCTTCCCTTTTGGGCCGCCTCTTCCGGCCCCCGCCGCTTGAAGATTCCCGGACCGTGACCAGGATGGCCAAAGGTCTCTACCAATACCTCGCAGACGCGTGGAAGAAGCCCACCCGCAGCTACGGCTCCCCCAACTGGCACCGCCTCATTGAGTGGCGCGCCGGACCCAGCTTCGTCCGCGTCGAACGCCCCCTGCGCGTGGACCGCGCCCGCAACCTCGGCTACAAGGCGAAGCAGGGCTTCGTCGTCGTGCGCGCCCGCGTGCGCCGCGGCGGCCTTCGCAAGGTCCGCTTCGACGGCGGCCGCGTCCCCTCCAAGATGGGTGTGGCCAAGATCACGCAAAAGAAGTCCATCCGGTGGATCGCCGAGGAGCGCGTCTCCAAGCGGTACCCCAACATGCAGGTCCTCAACTCGTACTGGATCGGCGAGGACGGGCTCCACAAGTACTACGAGGTCATCCTCGTGGACCCCAGCCACCCCAGCATCCTCAACGATTCCGCCTACCAATGGACGGCCACGCCGGCCAACAGCAAACGCGTCCTGCGCGGCCTCACGTCCGCCGGCCAGAAGGTCCGCGGCCTTCGCTGGAAGGGCAAGGGCGCCGAGCACGCGCGGCCCAGCGTCAAGCGCGGCCAACGCCGCCAGAAGCGCCGCACGCAGCACACGGTCCGCAAGAACTGGGGCCGCCTCGACCCCAACCCGTAGACGGTCATGCGCTTCCTGTGGGTGCGCGCGCGCACCTTCGTCCATGCGACCGAGGACGAGCCAAGGGTCCGCGAAGTGCTCCTGTGGTTGTTGGGCGTCGAAGCATCTCCCCGGGCCGCCGATCGAATAAGCAGGAAACGCGCCAAGGGCCTCCACGGCAACGAGATCGTCGTGCTCGAAGTCGTCCTTACACGAGCGGCCGACGTCGAAGCGGCCGTGGCGCGGCTCTTTGCGGACGCCGCCGCACGGGAAGCGGTCTTGGCGACGGTCGACCGTCGCCTCGACGACGACGCCGTGCTCCACGTCCGGTTCGACAAGCAAGCCGCCGTGCAACGCCGACGCGCCCTTACGGGGGGCGGGGACGCGCTCGTCGTCACCACGAAGGCCGCCATCCCGTCCGGCGAATCGACCTCCGCCGCGTGGACCGCCCAACTCCGGGAATTAGGCAATCACCATCCGCCGCCCACAAGGCTTTAAAGGAAATCCGCGCCATCCCTCGCGCGTCCGTCGCCCCTCCGCCGCCCTTGGAGAGCCTCATGGTCGAGACCCCCTGGTATGAGACAACCTGCCCCACCTGTCTCCAGTCGTTCGACGTAGAACCCACCGCCACGGAAGGCCCCTGCCCGTACTGCGCCACTCACCTCCAATTCCTGGAAGAGGCCCCCGCACCGGCCCCCGAAGCACCCGACCTCGGCCCCGCATGGCCGGCCTCCGGCGCCAGCCTCCCCCCCTGGACGCCCGTCCCCGAGCCGACACCGCCCACGCCGGAACCCGCATCCGCCATGCCAATGGCGGGCCCCGGCCAGTTCAGTGTGCCGTGTCCCGCGTGTTCCCGCGCGTTCCTCGTGGGCCTCCACGAGCACGACGCGGCGTGTCCCCACTGCAGCACGCGACTCCGACTGGAGGACCAGTACCCGGCTGGGGCGTCGCCGGTCTTCAGCACGTCGTGCCCGTCTTGCGGCCGTGAACTGGTCGTCGCCGGCACCGCCCAGACCGGTCGTTGCGATGGCTGTCAAACATCGCTCCGCTTCGACGACGTCTATCCCGACGTCGAGGCTCCAACGCTCCCCGCCCACCAACCAACCGTTCCGGGCCCCGTGGTTGCCGCCGAGGCACAACCCGAACCCACGCCCACCCCGCCCCCGCCCGAACCGCCTGAACCCATCCCCGAACCCGTCCCAGACACCCCTCCCGATCCCGCGCCCGACGAGCCCGAGGAACGCCTAACAGACCCGCCGGCGCCGCCCGCCGAAGGCAAGGGGCGATTCAAGCGGTTCCATCCTCCCGCAAAGGAGGAACCAGCCGCCGAAGCTGCGCCCCCCGCGCCCCCCATCGAACGCTCACCCGAAGGCATACCTTACGTCCTTGCGTGTCCCACGTGCAAGAAGGAGTTCAGCGTCGGCTCCAAGGAACGCGAGGGCAACTGTCCTCACTGCAAGGCCCCCTTGGCCTTCCTGTCGGAGAAGGAATACGATGCCTTGCAAGAAGCCGAACGTCGGAAACAGGCCTTCCAAGCCAACGTGAAGGAGCGCCGCGCGCGCGAACGCGCCGCCGAGGAGGCTCGAGCCGCGCGCGCCGCCGCCCGCCGGGAAGAACGACTAGCGCGCGAAGCCGCCCGCGGCGAGGCCCCCCGGAGCCTCCGACAACGGATTCTTCGCTTCGGCCGCAAGAAACCCAAGGCCACCGAATCCGACTTGAGCGTTACAGGGGCCGCCGCGGAGACCCCCGCCACCCTCGAGCCCACGCCCGACTCTCCCGCCCCGCTGGCCCAACCCAGCAAGGCGAAGGCAACAGCCCAGCCGGGCGTCGTGCCGCGTCCAACGCAAATTCCACCTCAGGAACCGTGGCCCGCTCAGCCTGCACCAGCCGCTCCCGGGCCCGAGAAACGCGGCCTACTGGGACGCGTCCTGGGCCGCAAGACCAAAGCGGACGCGACACCTCCCGCCCGAGAACCGCCGACGACCACCCCGGAGTCGACGCCCCAACCCTCGGCGGCCCCCGAACCCACGCCCGCAAAGAAAGGCAGCTTGAAGGGAGCGGCGCCGCGGGTCTCCACGGAAATCGACATGCCGGCGACCACCGAGGCGCCGCCCGCGCCGACCCCACCGCCGAAGAAAGGGTTGTTGGGTCGCTTCAGGCGAAAGACAAGCGAACCGGTGCCCCCGGCGGCCTCGCCCGAAGTGATGCACCCGGCGGGACCCGAAATCAGCGCTGCGCCCACGCCAGCGACGAGTCCCGCCGAGCCGAAGAAGACGGGCCTCCTTGGTCGTTTCAAACGCAGGGGTCCTGAGCCGGCGCCGCCGGCCGCCCCGGCCACCCTCGAGGTCGGCTCGATTGACCTGGGGGGGGTTGACATCGCCGCCGAGCCCGCACCGGCCCCTCCACCCAAGAAGACAAAGGGAAAGAAGGCGGATGCGTCGTCGCCCCCACCGGAGGCCCCCGCCCTCGCCGAGATCGAGATCTCAGAGGTCGAGATCTCCGCGTCGCCGCCCGTCAACGGCTCGGCCTCGGCGCCGCCGAAGAAAGGCATGCTGGGATTCCTCAAGCGGTCGAAGCCGCCGCCTCCACCCGCGCAAGAAGCGGCGTCCGTGGAGGTCGCCAGCATCGACCTGGGCGGTGGCACCATCGATGCGACCCCCGCTGCGGAGGAAAAGCCGGCGAAGGCCTCAGGCCGCCGGCGCCGATAGCGCAAGCCATTAATCGAGGCCGGGCCATCCTGGAGCCCCGCCGAGGTTGCTCGCCCGTGTCCACGAAGCGCGTCACCGACGTCAGCGAAGAATACGACGAAGCGTCGAAGCCGGCCAAGGACGCCGAGATCCACCGGATCAAGAAGGGCGCCACGGCCCTCAAGATGGGCAAGCTCGAAACGGACGTGGACGCGGTCCTGGCCACGGAGGGGCTGGCCCTTTCGGAATCGCTTACACCCAAGACCGGTCAGCCTCGTTTACGACGCCGGTGACCTTTTTCCAACCGCCTCGCGCAGGGGTAGCCAAGCCCGGTTAACGGCGCGGGACTTAAGCTCCCTCGACGGAGGAGA
The DNA here is from genome assembly GCA_964451065.1 of uncultured Halobacteriales archaeon. Taxonomy (GTDB): domain Archaea; phylum Thermoplasmatota; class E2; order JACPAO01; family JACPAO01; genus CAYVGY01. Next base: position 10,338 of record CAYVGY010000069.1, on the reverse strand, counting down.
GATCCCGTCCTCAGTGGTTCGCAGGTTCGAATCCTGCCCCCTGCATTCCCTCGTGGACCAAACCCAAAAGGTATCTAAGGCGGCCCCGAATTGAAGGCCACCCAGGCGGGCCCCATGATTGATAACAAAATCCTTTCGCTCGGTTTCGGCGGCGGCGCAGCCCTCTTCAGCCTAATTCTCCTCTTCACCCCGTGGTGGACCTTCACCGCCGAGACGACCGGAGCCTTCGTCGCCGATCAAGAGGATAGTGAGTCAGCTGGTCCGTTCGACGACGGCAAGGGGATTGCGAGCGACGGGGCCACCGTGATGGCTGGGCTCATGACACTGCTCGCCTTCTTCGCTTTCGGCGCCGGAGTTGCGTTCACCGCCATTGCCCGATTCACGCGGCCGTCGCCCGATGGCCGTCCGAACGTGCTTGGCAACATCGCGCCCTACGTATTTGCTGGGGGCGCCTTCTTTCTGGCACTCACAGTCTTGTTGGCCCCCATGACGTGGCCGGATGACGATGACGTCGGTTTCTGGGATTCTGGAGAAGACGAAACGGGCTTCGGCGGCGCGTTCAAATGGTCGACATATGCAAGCTTTGGATGGTACGCCGCCATCGCCACGCTTCTCATCGGCGCCACTGCGCTCATCTTCGGGCTCATGAAGCAGGCCCCCGCAGGCTACCAAGCTCCTAGCGGTTGGGGCGCCCAGCCCCAACCCATGGGCGCCTTCGGCCAGCCCATGGGTGGCCAACCGGCCGCGCCCGGCGGTTGGGGGGCCCAACCCCAACAGCAACCCGTGCAACAGTACCAGCAGCGCGCGCCTCCCCCGCCGCCCCCACCGCCTCCGCCGCCGGCCGCGCCGCCCCAGCAGCAACACGCGCCCCCCGGCGGGGCCGCGACGTCCATCCCTTGCCCGCGCTGCCGCAACGTGGTCCAGGCGCCCCCGTACCGGCCCGTGATGCTCACGTGCCCCACGTGCGGCTTCGCTGGACGGCTCGAATACTAAGGGACGCGCGCCCCATCAGGCCGTGACCGGCCGTCGCTGCATCACGTCGAGGCGCGCGAAGCGGGCGCGGGACCCGAGGTCTTCTTCGATGCGCAAGAGCTCGTTGTACTTCGCGACGCGGTCGCTGCGGCTCACGCTGCCCGTCTTGATCTGGCCCGTTTCCCACGCGACGGCCAAGTGGGCGATCGTCGCGTCCTCCGTCTCACCGCTGCGGTGACTCACGACGCGGCCGTAGCCGGCCTTCTTGGCCGTCTCGCACGCCGTCTGCGTCTCCGTCAACGTGCCGGCTTGATTGATCTTGAGGAGGATGGCGTTGGCGACGCCTTTGCGGATGCCCTCGTTGAGCGTCTCCGCGTTCGTGACGAAAATGTCGTCGCCAACGACCTGGATCTTGGCGCCGAGCTTTTTCGTCAGTTCGGCCCAGCCGTCCCAGTCGTTCTCAGCCAACCCATCCTCGAGGCTGACGATGGGGTAGCTCGAGACGAGGCTGGCGTAGTGGTCGACGAGTTCGCCCGACGAGTAGCGCTCGCCCTCAAGGTGATAGACGCCGTCGGGTTCCAGGAACTCCGTCGCCGCGGCGTCGATGGCAATGCTGGCGTCCCGGCCCGGATGGTACCCCCCGGCCAGAATCCCCTTGATGGCGAGCTCTACGCCGTCGCGCACGTTTGCCACCGTGGGCGCGAAGCCGCCCTCGTCGCCGACGTTGCTGCTCAACCCCTTCTCGTGGAGGACCTTCTTGAGCGCGTGGAAGATCTCGCTGCCCATCTGGAGCGCCGCGGAGAACGAGTCGGCGCCGTGGGGGACGATCATGATCTCTTGGACATCGAGGTCGTTGTCGGCGTGGACGCCGCCGTTGATGAAGTTCATTTGCGGAATCGGGAGTAGCGTCGCCCGACCCGCCGAAAGGTAGGCATGGAGGCTCTGCCCGGCGTCGACGGCGGCGGCCCGGGCCGCGGCGACGCTCACGCCCAAGAGGGCGTTGGCGCCGAGGCGGCTCTTGTTGGGCGACGCGTCGAGGCGGATGAGGAACTCGTCCAGGGCGGCCTGGTCGGCCGCGTCCAACCCCACGACCTTGGGCCCGATGACGCGGTTCACGTTCTCGACGGCTTTGCGGACGCCTTTGCCGTGGTACCGGGTCTTGACGCCGTCGCGGAGCTCCAGCGCTTCGCGCGTGCCCGTCGAGGCGCCGCTTGGCACCGCCGCGCGGCCGTGCGCGCCGGATGCGAGTTCCATGTCGACCTCGACGGTGGGGTTGCCGCGGCTGTCGAGGATCTCGCGGCCGTGCACGCGGCGGATGGCGGTCATGCCGGGAGCGGGCAACGACGCCGCGATATAAACGCGGCGGGGTGAAACGATTGCTATGGCGACGAGGGTGATGCGTGAGCGTCGCCGGGCGCCCACGCGACGATGAGGTCGGCCAGCGCGTCCAGGACGCATAGGGCCTGCGCGCGGTCGGTGGCCACGAGCGGCAGCACGGGCACGTCGGGCGTGAGCTTCATCTCCGCGCGGATGGCATCGGCGCCCTTGGCGCCGCCCGCGTCCTGCTTGTTGGCGGCGTAGACGACGGGAAGGAGTCCTTGCGTGGTCGCTTGGGCCAGCTCGCGGGCGCGGTGGAACGTGGCGGGGCGGGTGCTGTCCAGGACGACGATGACCCCCACGGCCCCGTGGGCGACCTGTTGGATGATGGGTTCGAACCGTTCCTGGCCGGGGGTGCCGAAGACGTCGATATGGATGCCGTTTCGTTCGAGGTGGCCGTGGTCCAAGGCGACGGTGGTCCCTTGACGCTCCACGTGGAGCACCGTCTCGGAGAGACTGTGGACGAGGCTGGACTTGCCGGCGTTGTGGGGCCCGGTGACGAGCACCTTGGGGAACTGGAGACGGACGCCGCCGGGGCGCTCGACGCGGTAGGGGAACCAGCGGGGGACGGGTTGCGTGACGAGGAGGGAATCGTGGCGGACACCGGCTACGTCCCGCCGGAGGACGCGCACGACGTGGGCGCCCTCGGTGAAGGAGCGGCGGGCGGCGGGGTCGTGGGGCCGGTCGCTGAGTTGGACGTGGAGGATGCGCGAGCTTGACGGGGCCGCCAGGCGTGGAAACCACTGGGCGACCTCCGCTTCGCCGTAGGCGTGGATCAGCCCCGTGAGGCTCTCGAGGAATACGCCCGCCGGGCCGGTCGTGATGGCCTGGTCCAGGAGGCCGGCCGCGACTTGCAGGTTCGCGGCCTCGCGGAGATCCACGAGGCGGGCGCGCCGTCGGAGGTCCTCGCCGTCGTAGCCGAGCTTGGCGTATTCTTCTTCGATCGCGGCGGGGGACCGCGAGGTGGTCGCGTAGACGGCCGGTGCGCCACCGGGCGGCAGCGCGTGGAGCGCGTGGAGGAGCAGCGGGGCGGGGTCGAGCGTCGGCTCGTGAAGCCAGACCACGCGGTGGAGGTCCAACGCGGCGAGGGCCCGGTCGAGGGGGCCAAGGCCGGTGGGGGCGGACGTTCCGGTGGGCGGCGGGCGAGCGGGGCCGTCGAGGGTCTCCTTCATGCCGCCTCCGGCGAGACCGCCGAGGGTGCTTTGGGTGGGGCCGCGGGGGTGGCACGAATCCTCGCGTGCAATTCGCCGGCCAACTTGGCGATGCCGATGCGGACCTGCGTAGTAGTATCGCGGTCGCGTAGCGTGACCGTGTCGTCCTTGACGGTGTCGTAGTCCACCGTGACGCACCACGGCGTCCCGATCTCGTCCGCCCGGGCGTAGCGGCGCCCGATGGCGCCGGCGTCGTCGTACGCGACGCGAAGGCCCTCTTGGCGCAGCGCCTCGGCGATCTGGTTCGCCCGCTCGTCGAGGCCGTCCTTGGCCATGAGGGGAAAAACGCTCACGGTGATGGGCGCCGTGGCCGGCGGGAGTTGGAGGACGCTGTACGCCTCGCCTTCCTTCGTGGTCTCGTGGAGGCTGTGCTCGAGGACGCCGTAGAGGATGCGGTCTTGGCCGTAGGAAGGCTCGATCACGTGGGGGACGAAGGGTTCGCCGTGGACGGTCTCCGTCGTCCGCTGCACGTCGTAGGCGTCGCGGGGGACGCGGTGGGTGGTCGCGTCCAGTCGGATCTCGAGGTGCGGCGCATCGCGCGCGGACTCTGCCTCGGCCTCGCCGAGGGCTTCGAGCGCGGCGGCGATGCGCGGCGCGTCCCGCTTGAAGAGCGGACCGAGTTTGGCCGAGACTGGGACGACGTGCGTCCGCTCGCGGGTGATGGGCGCGTCGAAGCGGCGCATGGCCTTGAGCGGCTTCCCGCTGTGTTTCTCGTGTTGGGAGAGGTCGAAGTCGGTGCGGTACGCGATGCCGACACACTCGACCCAGTCGAAGCGGCCGCTGTGGAACTCGGCATCCCAGCAATCGGCCGCGTAATGGGCCATCTCGTCCTTGAGATGCTGGCGAAACCGGAGTCGATCGGGTTTGAGGCCGATTTCTGTCAGGAGGCGCTGGACCAAAGCAAGGTGATAGCCGAGGGCGGCGTTGTGGACGACCCTCTGCTTGACGGCCTCGCCGATGGTCATCGACACGCTTTGTTGCGTCGTGTTGGGGACGAGGTTCACGAGCGTCTTCTCGACCTTGCCCCACCGGGGATGCGTCATCTTGCGGGGATCTGGGCCGGGATCGTAAAACGCCTCCACCTCCATCTGGTTGAACTCGCGAAGCCGGATGAGGCCTTGGCGGGGGCTGATCTCGTTCCGGTAGGCGCGGCCGATCTGGCACGCGGCGAAGGGCAGCTGTTCGCGGAAATAGCGGTAAAGGCTAGGGAAGTCGATGAACATCGCCTGGGCGGTCTCCGGGCGAAGGTAGGCAATCTTGGCGGTGCCCGGCCCGACCTGCGTCTTGAACATGAGGTTGAAGGCTTGCGGATTCTCGATGCCGGCCTCGTGACAGTTCGGACACGTCACCGCCTTGACCTTCTGCTTGGCCCTCTGGTTCATCTCGTCGCTGGCCCGTTGGAGGCCTTGCAAGGCCCGTTGGACGGCGTCGGGGTTCGGATGTTCTCGAACGTCCTTCGCCAACGATTCTATCTCGCGTTGTAGGTCCAAGAGGCCAAGCTTGCCAGCGGCGGCCCCAATTCTTTCTGACTCCTCGGGCACCAGGTGATCCCCCCGGAATCCGCTGCCACACGTCTTGCAGGTGACGACGACGTCGCTGAAGTGGTCGACGTGGCCGCTGGCCTTGAGGACGGGTTCGATCGTGATGGCGGGCGTGTTAATCTCGGCGGCGCCTTCCTCCACCACATCGATCTGACGGAACTTGGCCTCGAGGAGGGCTTTGAGTTGGGCGCCCAACGGACCATAGTCGTAGAACCCAGCGGCGCCGCCGTAGATCTCGAAGGCAGGGTAGAGGAAACCGCGGCGCTTGGCCAGGTCGAAGACCTTCTCGTAGACGGAATCCCCCATTGGCGATTCCGAACGAACGGCAGGGTTTAAAGGCGAGCGGAACGAGGCGACCAAGACGTGGCCGCCGAACGCTTTTTAGGCGAAGAAGGACGTGCCTGCGCCCGGAGACTCCCGGTGAAGCCAATTCTGTCCTGCGTTTTCGCGCTCGTGGCACTCGTTGCCTTGTCCGCGCCGTCGTCGGCGGCGACGATCGAGGTGAACGGCCAGATCCGCCTGACCAGCCTCACCGACATGGCGTTGGACGCCTCGTTCGCCTTCGACGGAGCGACCTCGCAGCAGTTGCGGGCCGCCGCCGACGAGCAGGGCAACAAGAACGGCCTGGTGGAGGCCAACGAATCCTCCTCCTTCGAGGCTACGTTCCGGGCGAACCTGGAAAAATCCTTCACGGAGGACGACGACGAGGATGACACGCCTCCGACCTTGGATGGCCAGGCGTTCCTCGACCCGACCCGCCTCCGAAGCTTCAGCCTGGCCGGGCTCGCCGACACGCCGACCTCCTCCCAGGAACCGATCGCGGTGAGTTTTGGGATGGATTCCGAGCTCGACGGCCCCGCGCCCGCGGGGAACCAGCACACGTTTGCCATGAAATCAGACGATGAGGACGAGGAGGAGGACGAGGACGACGACGTCGATGTCGAAGGCGCCATCCGCATCCAAGTGCCGGACGGCCATGAGATCTGCTCGCTCCGCGGCGCCAAGAAGGTCTCGTCCACGGCCGCCGAATTCTCGACAAAGACCGCGTCCAGCCTGTTCGGCAGCGGCATCGAGATCGTCTTCGTGAAGAGCGGCACGGCGTGCCCCAAGGACGACGGCGGGTTCCTCCCGGCGCCGCCCTGGGCGGGACTCGTCGCGGTCGGCGCCGCCTTGGGCGCCGTCCGGGCCCGGCGGCGCTAGGCGACCATCGCACCGAGCAGGTCCACGTCGCTCAAGAGGTCGACCAGTCGGCCCTCGGCGTCCACCACCGGCACGTGCCCGAGGCCACCGGCCAAGAGGATCCGCACGGCGTCGGGGAAAGCCGTGTTGGGGCTGACCCGGGGAACCTCGCGCGCCATGAGGTCCGCCACGGGTCCATCGGGTGGCTCGAGACGGATGCGGTGGTGCTGGACGCTGCGCTCGTCCCGGAGCCCGGCCCATTTCCAGGCGTCGCCGTCGCCGGCCAGGCCCACGACGGACCTGGAAACCCGGTCGCGCAGCCTCAGGTGGCGCAGGAGTTCGCCGTCGGTCAGGAGGCCGCAGAAGCGGGCCTGGTCGTCCAAGACCGGCAGCGCCGTCGAGCGCGTGGCCCGAAGCGTCTCCATGGCCACGACCAACGGCGTGGAAACATGCATGGGGGCGAATCGGCGCGCAAGATGGGAAGCGAGGCGGCCCGACGGCTTCGGCAGCGGCGGAAGGAGGTCGCCGGGGGTCAGCACGCCCACGAGGTCGTTGCTTCCGGAAACCACGGGCAGGACGCGAAGACGGTTCTCGGCGATCACGCGGGCGGCCTCGTCCAGGGGAGCCTCGGGGTAAGTGGTGGCGGGGTTGGGGTTCATGAGGAGGACGATTTGGGACTCCTCCGGGTCGTCGAAGAGTTCATGGCGGGTCACCACGCCCACGAGTTTGCGGCTGTCGCCCTTGACGACGGGGAACCCGGCTTGGCCGTGGCGCAGGAACAATTGCAGAAGGTGGGTCCGGGTGCCCGGGACCCTCACCGTGACCGGGTCCCCGACCATCTCGTTCTTGACGCGTGGCATCGTCATCCCGTGGCGACGAGGGGCGGCCGGTCCCAGCGGGGACGACCCCGAGCGTCGACATCGATGACGAGGAGCGGGCCCGTGGGATCGGCGGCCGAGGCCCCAGCGCGAAGGCGGTAGATAGCCTTCTCGGGCGGCGTCGTGAGCGCTCGAAAGAGGGTGCCGGGGGCGAGCGTGGGGTACCAGGCGACGAGTTGACGCACCTCGGCCACAAGGTCAGCGGATCCCAGCATGGCGTTGTCCGTCCCCAGGAACCACCGGATGCCGGCCCGTTCCATGGATTCGACCGGGGGACGCAGGCCGAAGTAGGCGTTGGACGTAGGACAGACCGCGACGGGCACATCGGCCTCGGCCAGCCGTCCCAGCTCGGCCGCGGTGGAGTGGCACGCGTGCACCACGAGGTCGGGGTCAAGCGCCAAGACGTCCTCCACGGATTCATGCCGCGCCTCGCTTACATGCAGGGCCACGGGTTTCTGTCGGACATGGGCCGCCTCGGCCAGGGCTTCGCAGGCCTTGCGTCCCCAGTCGGCGACGCTCGGAAGGCCGAGCCCGTCCGCGGCGGAGACGAGGGCAGCCACGTCGGCGCGGGCCTTGACGGGGAACGGGTCCGGCCGCCCCAGCCAGCGCACCCGGATGCGGCGCCCACGGGCTGATTCACGCGCGACGCGTAGGCCAGCCACGCCCTGTTCTCGAAAGTCCAGTACGTGCGTGATGCCGGACTCCTCCATCCGCTGCAGGTGAGCGCGGATGCCCGCCCCCACCTGAGCCGGGGTCGCGGTGGCAAGCCATTGATGCTTGAGCCCGCGCCCGGGGGCGACCAACGCCTCGATCGCGGTCCACACCGCCGATCACGACGCGGTGCCGGCGGTGTTCTTCGTCGGCCAGGCCGAGCGCCACGAGATGGGGCGCAAGGCGCTGCAGGAGGTCAACTGGTCCAAGACCTTCTCCGATATGGCCAAGATGGTGATCGAGGTCAACAGCGCCGACCTCATCGCCGAGGCCGCGGCCCGGGCGCTGCACGTCGCGCGCGCCGGAACCCCGGGCCCGGTGGTGGTGGTCATGCCCGAGGACATGCTCGAGGACGGGACCGAGGCGCCCGTGCTGGGGCCACGGCCGCTGGGGCGCACCGCGCCCCGGCCGGGGGACGCCAGGCGCGCGGCCGAGATGTTGCGCCGGGCCGAGCGCCCGGTGGCGATCGTCGGCGGGGCGCTTTCCGGCGCCGAGGCGCTGGCCGCCCTCACCCGCTTCGCCGAGGCCTGGTCGCTGCCGATCTGCCCGAGCCACCGCCGGCCGCATCTCTTCGACGGCTCGCACCCCCTCTACGGCGCCTATCTCGGCAACCGCATCGCCCCCGAGCAGGTGGCGGCGCTGAAGGAGGCCGATCTCGTCATCGCCCTGGGCGAGCGCCTCGCCCAGTCGGTGAGCCAGGGCTTCAAGTTCCCCCGGGCGCCGAAGCCCGAGCAGCCGCTGATCCACGTCTGGCCCGACGCCAACGAGGTGGGGCGGGTGTGGGAGCCCGCGCTTGGCCTCGCCTGTGATCCGCACGCCTTCATCGAGGCGCTGATGGCCGAGGACCCGGGCGAGCCGCCGGCCGCGCGCAGGGAGTGGGCGGCGCGGCTGAATGCGCTCCACCGCAAGCTCACCAAGTGGACGCCGGCCTCGGCCAACGACGGGGTGGTGCTGGGCGCGGTAGTGGCGGCGGTGGACCAGCGCCTTGCGCCCGACGCGATCGTCACCACCGACGCCGGCAACTTCACCACCTTCGTCCACCGCTACCTCAAATTCCGCCAGACCAACATGTTCGTCGGCGCGACCGTGGGGGCGATGGGCGCGGGCGTGCCCTCGGTGGTGGCGGCCGGGCTCGCCTCGCCGGGCCGCCAACTGGTCTGCTTCGTCGGCGACGGCGGCATGCTGATGACCGGCAACGAGCTTGCGACCGCGGTCCAGTACAAGGTGCCGGTGAAGATTTTCGTCGCCAACAACTCCTGCTACGGCACCATTCGCTACCACCAGGAGGGGCGCTTCCCCGGCCGGGTGACCTCCACCTACCTCCGCAATCCCGACTTCGCCGCGCTGGCCGAGGCCTTCGGCGCGCGCGGGCTCAGGATCGAGAACGACGGCGACGTCGGCCCGGTCGTCGCCGAGGCGATGGGTCATGCGGGCCCGGTGGTG